>CANGXP010000003.1 GCA_947457935.1 Alphaproteobacteria bacterium
GTTATACTCAGGCCAATTCTTTATTTTGTACTTTGACTTCGGCTTATTATTATCATTCATGGCACTGATCCGGCTTCTTATTGTTAATTAAGCCTTATCAGGGATAACACCTCTTGCATAACTCTTATTTGTGCAACAAAGCCGGTTCTAAGTGCAACCTTATTTACAGATAGCGTGTTCACGCTCAACATACCAACGGTATGTTCGTCTAATGCCTTCTTCTAATGTGGTCTTTGCTTGCCAACCTAGCATGTTGAGCCGGTTTACATTAAGAAGTTTGCGCGGTGTTCCGTCAGGCTTGCTCGTATCATAGATAAAGGCGCCCTGCCACCCCACAACCCGCGCAATCGTCTCTGCAAGTTCGGTGATGGTTACATCATTACCCACGCCTAAATTAAGCGGAAGAGCATCACTATAGTGTTGCAACACAAAAACACAGGCATCTGCCAAATCATCCACGAAGAGAAATTCACGGCGCGGTGTGCCTGTGCCCCACAAGGTAACATGAGCAGTGTTGTTTATTTTTGCTTCATGGATTTTTCTTAGAAGAGCAGGCAGAACATGGCTTGTGTCTAAATTGAAATTATCGTTGATACCGTAAAGGTTTGTGGGCATGGCACTGATAAAATCATGTCCGTTTTGCCGCCGATAGGCTTCACAGAGTTTTACTCCTACAATTTTTGCGAGCGCATACGCCTCGTTTGTGGGTTCAAGTGCCCCTGTGAGCAAGGCTTCTTCGGTTATGGGTTGTTCTGCAAATTTGGGGTATATGCATGAAGAACCAAGAAACAGGACTTTCTTTGTGCCAACTTCCGCTGCCGCATGGAGCATATTGCACGCTATCATGGTATTTTCATAGAGAAAATCAACAGGATAGTCGTTGTTTGCTTTAATGCCGCCCACTTTTGCTGCCGCTAAGATAATCGCATCAGGCTTATGCTGTTCTAGCCACGCCTGTACTGCTTGCTGGTTAAGCAAATTAAGTTGCTGACGTGTTGTTGTAAGAAGGGTTACAGGCTCATTCTGCAGCCGTCGACACAATGCCGATCCGACCATACCGTTGTGCCCCGCCACCCAAATTTTCTTGCCCTGTAATTGAAATGGCAGCTTCGGCATTAATGCCCCCTTCTTGAATTAATTGTAAATCGGCATGTACCATCTCCGCCACTAAATCTTCGAATGTTGTGTGAGACTGCCAATTCAATTTTTGTTTTGCTTTTGTTGCATCACCAAGCAAGAGTTCCACTTCTGTAGGGCGGAAGTATCGCTTGTCTATTTCCACTAACACACGCCCTGTTTTCTGGCAAATACCTTGTTCATCAACGCCACTTCCGCGCCATACAAGAGTGATGCCTGCATGGGAAAACGATAGTTGAACAAATTCGCGCACGGTGTGCATCTCGCCTGTTGCCAGCACGAAATCATCAGGGGTTTCTGCTTGCAGGATGCGCCACATGCCGTCAACATAATCTTTTGCATGTCCCCAATCGCGCAATGCATCGAGGTTTCCTAAATATAGTTTTTCTTGTAGCCCCAGCGAGATGGCTGCCGCAGCGTGGCTGATTTTACGCGTTACAAAGGTTTTGCCGCGTAAGGGGCTTTCATGGTTAAATAAAATACCGTTACACGCATAGAGTCCATAGGCTTCACGATAATTTACCGTAATCCAATAGCCATATAATTTAGCAACAGCGTAAGGGCTTCTGGGGTAAAACGGTGTTTTTTCTGATTGTGGAGTTTCCTGCACCTTGCCATAAAGTTCTGACGTAGAAGCTTGGTAAAACCGTGTTTTTTTCTCTAAGCCGAGAATTTTAATTGCTTCTAAAATGCGGAGTGTCCCCACGGCATCTGCATTTGCTGTGTATTCAGGTGTCTCAAAACTCACTTGAACATGGCTTTGTGCGGCAAGGTTATAAATTTCATCAGGCTGTATTTGTTGTATCAAGCGAATAATGTTTGTAGAGTCGGTAACATCGCCATAGTGCAACTGAAAACGATAATCCTCAACGTGGGGATCCATGTACATGCCATCAATCCGCGCTGTATTAAAGCTAGAAGAGCGGCGTTTTAGCCCGTGAACTTCGTATCCCTTTTCCAATAACAGCGCAGAGAGATACGCGCCATCCTGCCCTGTTACCCCTGTAATAAGTGCTTTTTTACGGTTTGTCATACTTGCCCACATTTTTTATAACAACAATAATACGCTTCTCCCATAGCATTGACAGATTAACAAGGGCAAGCAGCAAAATGCGTTCGGCTTAAACCAAGCTATGATAGTTCTTTAACAAGGATAACAGCATCTGTAAAATCCCTTGTTTCTTGTGGGTAATACTGCGGGCGTGTGCCCACTTGCACAAAACCTGTACGCGTGTAAAGCGCAAGGGCGGCGGCATTATCGATTGCAACTTCAAGAAAGAGTTTTTCTACATCAAGGCTTTTGAGATGTACGAATGCCTGTTCCATCAAGAAACGTCCTGCGCCTTTTTGTTGCGACGAGGGAATGATGCCGATGGTGATGAGATCGGCTTGGTCTGCGGCGATGGAGTAGATAATAAAGCCAATATCAATTATGAGTGAATGCTCACTTTCTGGTGAGGGTATTGATAAGAGCAGCCCTTGAGCGGTTTTTGAAAAATTAGCGAATGTTTTTTCGTTCCAAGCTTTTTGGAAGCATTGCGCGTGGAGCGATGCGAGAATGTCTGCATCATTGATAAAATCTATGGGTTGTGTGTGCATGATTGATAAGTAAGTATTTTATAAAAGTCTATTGACAATGTAGGGTTTTGGTGTATGCTTATGTTTCAACTTTGAGGAAAAACTCATGTCAAAATATTCCGCTTCTAACGAAGAGGTCGAAGTCGAAGTCGAAGAGCCTGAGGATCGAAACGAGCCCGCTCGTGAAGATTCAAAGCCCGATGGAGGCTCTGTTGTAGCGTAATATTTTCTTTACGCTGCAAAATAACTAACAGGAGAAAAAGTCATCAAGACTTTTTCCCCTGTTTCTAAAAAGGTCTTTCAGCCGCTGCCACCATCTATTTGTCAATAGAGCTTATATCAATCCCCTTAGCACATACAACGCCTCCAACGCCTCTTTCGGGCTCATGCTATCAATATCAAACTCCTTGAGCTTGGCTTCGACAGTGGAGGGGGCTTTTGCCGTTGTGCCGCGGCTAAAATATTGCGGCTTGAACAGCGGTAAATCAGTGAGGGCTTTTTTCTCCCCCGCTTTTTCCAACTCGCGCAAAATTTCTTCGGAGCGTTCCAGAATGGCAGTCGGCATCCCTGCGAGTTGCGCCACAAAAATACCGTAGGATCTATCCGCCTTGCCACGCGCAACATGGTGCAGGAACACAATGCCTGTGCTCGTTTCTTCCACCTGCATGGTATAGCCCTTCAGATGCGGCAGGCGTGCTTCTAACTGATTCAATTCGTGGTAGTGCGTGGCGAACAGCGTGCGGCACTTGTTGATATCATGCAGGTGCTCTAAGGTTGCCCACGCGAGGGACAAGCCGTCGTAGGTTGCCGTGCCGCGCCCAATTTCATCGAGAATGACGAGCGAACGCGGGGTGGCTTGGTTGACGATGGCGGCTGTTTCCACCATCTCCACCATGAAGGTGGAGCGTCCTTGTGCCAAATCATCCCCTGCACCAACGCGGGAGTAAATCGCATCCACCGTGCCGATATGGGCTTGTGCAGCGGGCACAAAACTGCCGATTTGCGCGAGTAAAGCAATCAGGGCATTTTGCCTTAAGAAAGTGCTTTTTCCCGCCATGTTAGGCCCTGTGAGCAGCCAGAGTTTTTGCGCTTCTGCGAGTGCACAATCGTTGGGAATAAACGGGGTGTTGTGTTGGGCTTGTAAGGCTTGCTCTACCACGGGATGCCTGCCGCCTTTAATATGGAAGGCGGTACTATCATCCACAACAGGGCAACAATAATTTTCGGTAACGGCAAGATGAGCAAGCGCGGTTGCCACATCCAGCGTGGCGAGAACAACGGCAACACGGCGCAAGGTATCGCTTTGTTGGAGTGTTTCCGCAATCAGGGTTTGGAAAATCTCCATCTCTAAGGCTTGCGCTTCGGCAGAGGATTTGATGAGCTTGCTTTGTAGCGTATTCAGTTCTTCGGTGGTGAAACGGGCGGCACTTGCTAGCGTTTGGCGGTGAATGAACGGTTCTTTGAGGGAATCTGCCACCTTGGTGGAGACTTCAATATAATAGCCCAACACGCCATTATGTTTGATTTTTAGTTGGGGGATGCGGCTTATTGCTTGGTAGTGCTGTTCCAAATCGCGAATCAGCTGCAACCCTTCATTTGCATATTTTCGGGTTGTGTCAAGTTGGGGATTATACCCTGTTTTAATAAAACCGCCATCGCGAGCGAGAAATGGCAAGTCAGGCGCGAGGGCTTGCTCTAGGGTGTTGGTAAGAGACAACAGCAGCGGGAGTTGCTTCCACAAAGCATGGAGCGTTGCGGGTAGATGTTCTAGCCGAGACAAGCGTTCTGCAACGCGCTCTCCTGTGATCAGGGCATCGCGAATACTTGCTAAATCTCTGGGGCTGCCCCGTCCTAAACTCAGGCGTGACAAGCTGCGTTCTAAATCAGGGCAAGTTTTTAAAAGAGCTGTTAAATCCTGCCGTTCATTAGTATGCGAAACCCAAAAAGTAACATGCTCTAGACGGTCATTAATTGCGTCACTTTGTGTTAAGGGAAGCGCGAAATATTGCCTGAGTAAACGTCCCCCTGCTGCTGTTTGGGTGTGATCAATAACAGAGAGTACACTGCCTTTTTTGCTGCCTGATAAAGTTTGTGTGAGTTCTAAATTACGGCGGGTGGAGGCATCAATTCTAAGGGCGTGCTGGGCGCGAATAGCGCGGGGGGCGGTAAGTTTTGGAATGCCGCCTTTTTGCGTGAGATGAATATAATTCAGCAATGCACCCGCGGCGGTTGTCTCGCTGGGTGTGAAATCTCCAAAAGCATCAAGGGTTGCAACGCCGTAAAATTGCTCCACATAGCGCAAGGTGTTGGTGGGGTTAAAGGTGCTATCGGGCTGGAAGGAGAGCACGCTTTTCCACTGTCGCCACAGATCAAAAAAATCAGGGTTTTGTTGCAGCTTTTGCGGGATAAGAATTTCACTGGGGTTAAGACACGCAAGCACACTGCCAAGGTCTTTTTGTGAGGTAGATTGAGTGCAAAAATCCCCTGTGGACAGGTCACACCATGCAACGGCAATGCCGTCTCGTATCGTTGCAACGGTTGCAAGATAGTTATTGCTGTGGGCATCGAGCAGGGTGTCTTCGGTGAGTGTCCCTGCCGTGACAATCCGCACCACATCGCGCTTTACAATCGCTTTATAGCCGCGTTTTTTGGCTTCTGCAGGATCTTCGAGTTGTTCACACAGCGCAACTTTATACCCCTGCTTGATGAGGTCTGGCAGATAATTATCGAGCTGATGCCACGGAATGCCACACATGGCGATGTCTTCGCCTTGATGCTTGCCGCGTTTAGTGAGTTGAATCCCTAAGGCATTCGCCACTTTGGGTGCATCATCGAGAAATATCTCGTAAAAATCACCCAAACGGAACAGCAGGACGCAATCAGGATATTGCGCTTTAATCTCCAGATATTGCGCCATCATCGGCGTTATTTCAGGGGTGGTGTCTTCAAGGGGGTGGGGAATGGACATGATGTATAAAGATTTGTTAAATATTCGTTGGGTAGTATAAGGTAAATTGCTGTTTCAGCAACCCTATAAACACGGAGTGTTCCCTTGCTTGGACAAGCCTTAAAATACGTTCTTTTCGCTCTTGTGCCGTTTGTTGCAGCCAGTGTTGCCTTAGTGCAAAAGGGGATGCTCGACAGTTCTATCGCGTTGTTTTTATTCTATGCAACTGCAGTAGGATGCGTACTCGTCATCTTGATGCTATTGGAGCGTTGGACAGAACTCACGCGCCATATAGATACGATTTTTTCGCAAGCAGCATTAGGATTACCCAACACAACAGACCTATCCCCCATAGATAAACTCCATGCTGTGATTGAACATCGCAAGCAAGGAGAAGAACACGCACGACACAATACTAATGTCTGGGAAGCGTTGTTTGAGCATTTGCCCGATGCGCTCATTCTTTTGGATGCTGCAAATAAAGTTGTTAGCGCAAATACAATGGCGCGGAAGATTTTTGGACAGCAGATTGAAGGGAAGATAATTTCTGCTGTTGTGCGCCACCCGCAAGCATTGAAGGCAATTGATACGGCTGTGGAAGACGGGTTGCAACACACGTTGGAAATCACGCTGAATACCCCCCAAGAACGGCATTATGTTTTGATTATTGAAGCTGTAGCCGAAAAACTGCACAGCGTTGTACGGTTGCTAGTAACCCTGCAAGATCATAGTGCTATTAAGCAAGCACAACGGGCACATGCAGATTTTGTTGCCTATGCAAGCCATGAATTACGCACGCCGCTTACAGCATTATTAGGATTCATTGAAACCCTTCAAGGGGCGGCAAAAGATGATCCTGTAGCGCGTGCACAATTCTTAAGCATCATGCAAGAACAAGCCAGCCGTATGAGTAGGCTCATTAATGATTTGTTATCGTTGTCGCGGTTAGAGCAAAAACGGAATGTGCCAGCGGAAGATTACATCGCCCTAGGGGCAGTGTTGCAAACGACAGTTGACGTTTTACAAATTAAAGCCGCGCAAAAAGAGATGACTCTCGCATTAAACATGCCAGATGAATCATTCGCTGTCTTGGGAGATGCTGACGAACTCACACAACTTTTTCAAAATGTGGTGGATAACGCGATTAAATATGGCAATGAAAACTCTAGCGTTACCATTGAGGTGGTTAAAAAAGAAAACGCACAGCTACCCGACGCGGTGCATGACAGAACGGGTGACTTCGTAGAAGTTTCTATCACCAATCAGGGAGACGGTATTGCCCCTGATGATATTCCGCGCCTCACAGAACGCTTCTTCCGCACAAGCACAGCACGGGCAAAAAGCGATACAGGCACAGGGTTAGGCTTAAGTATTGTGAAGCATATCATTGCAAGGCATGAAGGTGCGTTTGTTATTGAGAGTGAGTTGGGGAGTTATACCCGCATGAGGATTTATTTGCCGTTGGCTTCAGAAACCTAACACGCCGCAATATCAATTCGTTGCTCGGCATGTTGAGCAGGCGTTGTTTGCTGTAAGGCATCTGAAACAGCGCGGCTACGCTTCTCAATTTCTCGCCATGTTGTCGCCATCGTGCGAAGCGATGCAATCACTTCATCACAAGCACCTAAGTCGTTTTTCACATTGATTTTCGTTGTTAAAATACCGATACCGTTATAATAATTATGGAGTGTTTCAACAACGGATTGTGTGTCGACAGTCTCACACAGGCAGGATTGTAATCCTGTGATGATTTTCATTGCATCTTCTGTTGCAAGATACCGTGCCTCAAACTCTTTTTTCTCTGCATGTTCGCGTGCTTTCATAATATGCTTAGCAGCGGTCTCCAGCAAACGCGCTACTTGCTCGCCCGCTGAAATGGTTTGCATCGTCGTTGTTTTATAAGCACGTTGTGCGTAAGGATTGTGTTGCATTATCTACTCCTAGCCTACATGGCTATAGTCATTCCAAAATAAAGTTGCCCACGCCTGCAAACTTCCCTTACCCTCACTCGTGTACTGAAGTGTACACGTTCGCTCGGTTGCGGTCGTTTTCGTCAGCGGGTAATTTTATTTTTGAACAACTATATATTTTAATAATTCCTTCTTCCCTCACGCCTTTTTTAGTTACCGTTATTATTATTAAACGTCGCATCCAGACTGCTTTTAATGCTTTCAAGAATGCTCACGTTTCTTTGTACAGTGACAAATTGTGCTGCTAACCGTTCGCGGTATAGATCAATCTGCCTGTTTAATAGATCTATATCTTTGTTAATACGCGTGTTTTTGTCTTGTAAGTCTGTTACCGCACGGTTGAGTAGTCCCTCTGTCCCCAGCGATGTTTCAAGGAATGCGCCGATTTTGTCGGCAAGCCCTTGTGTTGGTTTGATGGTTGTTGTTTGGGGTGCACCCCCTTCGTTGACAACAGGGCCCAAATATCCGAAGGCAAATCCTTCTAAGGGACTCCCCTCTGGAGCGCGAATAATACCATTTTGGATGGTTGCGGTGTAAGTATTGCCGCCATACACAATATTGGCGGATGTTGCCGCACCCGTGCCGCTCGTGCCTAAAACATTAACGACGATATCATTGCCCGCAATGTTATTAAGTATGTTGGGACGGGACAGCACATTGAAATTGCTATTGGAGCTTTTTGCCTGAAAGGAAAATAGATTTTTAATTTCGGCGCCTTTTTCTAAAAGCGCGGTGTCTAGTATGGCGTTGTTAATGACAAGTTTGTTGTTGGCATCCAACGTAATACCTGCATCACGAAAATTGTTAATGCCAGATGCTACACCAGTTGCTGTACCTGAAACAGCATTTTGTACTTGGCTATACAGTGTTCTGAGTGCACTGCTTCCAAACAACACAGCATCTTTAGGAATTGTTCCATCAGAATTGATAGTATTCTGAGTTTTTACAAAATCGACAACAGCGTTGTATGCTTTAACAAACTCAATAATACCGCCTTTAACGGCTTCAGAGTCATCTCTGATGTCAACAGACAGTGTTGTTGCGGGATCTGCCGTGAAGAGATCAAACGTAACATTGTCTCGCAAGTCTGTTACTTTGTTATTCGGGCGTGTTACTGTGACCCCATTATACACCAATTCTGCGGAGAGGGATGTATCGGTTGCGCCAGATCCTGCAATTGACAAGTCTGTTAAAACTTGAGCATCCGAGCCTGTTACGTCAATCGCATCGCCTGTTACCGTGCTTTGTAAGCCTAGTTTATAGGTGGT
Source organism: Alphaproteobacteria bacterium (assembly GCA_947457935.1). GTDB lineage: Bacteria > Pseudomonadota > Alphaproteobacteria > JAJTHO01 > CANGXP01 > CANGXP01. Next base: position 8,901 of record CANGXP010000003.1, read on the forward strand.
ATCGTTCACTTTGATGACAGAGGCGGTAACTTTAGTTGTTGCTGTTTGTGCGTTAATGGCATTCTTGATGGCATCAAGAGACATGCCTGTCGTTACCGGAATATTCGTACCGTTAAGCGAGAAATTGCCATTTGTGGTGATGGGGGTGGCGGTGTTGCTAGCAAAAGTGCCGCTTGAGTTGATAGCATCCTTGGTTGCCAACCGATTTACTTTTAAGGTGAAGCTGCCTGTTTCCGCTGTTTTGCTTGGAACAATTGAGGTGATGCCTGTTGGTGAGGCTGATGTAGAAGATTGTGCGAATGCCGCTTTTCTTGCGAAAAGATCATCTCCTCCCAATGCTACAGAGGGAGTGCGTAGGTTGGTTACAGTTTTGTTTAAGGCGGTAGAAAGAGTCTGTAAAGTTTGATAGGCAGTTATTTTTGCGGTGTTGCTGTCAATCACAACATTTTTTTGAGTGATGGGGATTTTCTTTGCATCAACAAGCGAGTTTACAAGCGCGTCTAGGTCAACGCCAAATACCTTTGAACTAAGGCTTACCCCGCCTGTGGGGGTTGTCTGTATGGCACCAAAAGTTGTCGTTTCCATAACTTTAACTTACGTTCTAATATCTACGGTTACAGTGTCATCTTGTGCTACGGGGTTGCTTTGTTTGCTAACCCAAGCATAAAGATTAAGAGCTTTTTCGGTTGGAAACTGATCAATCTTACCATTGGTAGGATTACGCAGCATCGTCACAAACATCCCTGTATCGGGATCTTTAAAAACCCCTACAGGTTTAGGTGCATTGTTTACTATACCCTCAAAAACCTTAACTTCTGGTAAAGGAGTATCCTTGTTTTTGTTCACCATTTGATTGATGGCAAATTGAGCAAGGCTGGGTGTTGAAGTTGGTTTTGCAGAAATCGTACCAGTAACAGGCTGTTTAAGAACAGGTGTTATGGGAGGTGGGTTAGCACCAGAAATTTGTTCCATAGTTTCCTCACTTTTTTCTCAATAGGCTCTTTGAGTGAGGCGGGAGTTGGGAGGTGATGGGCAAGAGATAATCCTCTCGCCTATTGCCTTCCTGCTCTTGCCTTACTAGCGAGGTGGTTCTCCACCTTCTGCAACCTTTGATTGTGTATTCTTTTCAAGCCAATAGGGTGCTGGATTTTTAGACCCAGCACCCCTTTTATCGGCTTACTTAAGCAGACTTAGAACTACTGGAGTAGACGAAGTAACTGCTGTGGCATCTGGTTAGCCTGAGACAACATCGCTACACCTGCTTGGCTTAGAGCCTGCTGTTTGGTGAACTCTGTCATTTCTTTCGCCATATCAACATCTTTGAAGACACCGTTAGCAGCTTCAATGTTTTCCGTGATGGTGGCTAAGTTAGACTGTACGTATTCTAGGCGGCTTTGCAACGCACCGAGGTTTGCTGTAGCAGAGTTGACTTTATTGATAGCTAAATCAATAGCATCAGACGCTGTAGCGGCAGAAGTGGTGGTTTCAATGCTTAATCCATTAATACCAAGAGATGCTGTGGTCATTGAATCGAAATTAATCGCCAACAAATCGCCTGAGTTCGCACCCACTTGAAAATCAAGAGAGGTTGATGTTCCCGGAGATACTTTGAACTGCACACCACGAGCATCAGCAAAACCAAGTGAACCTGCATCTGAAGCAGCAGCAGCAGCGTTAGCAGCAGTTGCATCAACAGTCAGCTCAATACCATTACTAAATTTAAGAGTTTTGGTTGTGCCTGTTGCTAATACGTTGTTTGCTGCTCCGGTGTTTTCATCCGTAAGTGTTGCAGAATAGCTAATGCCATCTTCACCCGTAATGGTGTAGTCAATCTTCTCAAGAGCACCTGTTGCTGCAACGGCTTCTGTATATCTGCTTGATAGCGTATATACTTGATCCTTTGTAGTTCCAGATGTGCTGATAGCACCAGCGAACGTTGTTGCTGTACTATTGATAAGCGCAGCAGCAGCAGCTTCGTCAACTACAGCCGATTGGAAACTAACAGTAGACGCACCTGCAACAGAAAGGTTGAAGGTAGCTCTTAAGTCTGTTTGTGTTACAGCAGCAGATGAAAGAACAGCCCCCACTGTTGTTAAGTCAAAGCTGTTTTGAGCATTATTAACGTCGCGCATTTCGATGATGCTGCCTACAGCTGCTGCTTCAGCAACAACACCACGGAAAGTTTGGCTGCCAATCACAATGTCGATTTGTGTTTGACCACCAAGATCAACGGTTGTTGCTGCTTTCACTTCACCAGTTACTTGACCCCGAATGTTTGCAACAGTGAAATCTGTTGTACCCGTTGTGCCAAGCGTTGTTGTGCCAGAGGTGATGTCAGTTGTACCACCCACGGCGGCACGTTTGTTGGTTTCTGCCAACACTTTATCTGCACCATTTAATACAGCAATACCGTTCACCTGTGTTTGGCTTGCTGTTTCACCAACCTGTGTTATAAGGTTGCTGAATTCTTGCTGTGCGAATTGACGCTCAGCAGAACTTAAAGTACCGTTCACAACCTGTGTTGATAGTGTTTTCATCCGTGTCAAAATATCACCAATTTGTGACAGACCACCGTTGGCAACCTGCAATAAAGATGAACCCTGAGACGCGTTTGCAGAAGCTTGCTTTAGTGTCGCAATGTCTGCGCGCAATTTGTTGCTAATAGCGAGTGAAGATGCATCATCAGATGCTTTCACAATACGACTACCAGAAGACATTTTTGCGATTGAAGAGGCTGCTTTGTCGCCAGCCATAGAGAGGAAACGTTGCGCGCTCATTGCGGCATTGTTTGTAAGGATTGAGTTAGCCATAAAAATTTTCCCTTGCTACATGCATTGAGAGGTTGAAAGAAACGAGGTCTACCTGACCGTTTATAACGCTTTGCTGCTGATACGGTTGCTCAAGACAAATCGAGCCACGCCTCAACAGAAAGAAAGTTATCAATAGAACTCTTGATTGTATTAAGACTCTATTGTGAACGTAAATAGCTATGCACAGAGTGTGCCATTATTGCCTAGCGGGACGGCACAAAATGTAATGTGGAGAGTTTTATGGCTGAAAATAAGCTGTTTTAGCGATTTTGAGTAAGCGGGCAAAAATTGCCGCAGATTTACTATTGTGTGCGACTAGGCACATTTTGCCGCATGATGCGGTGGCAACGCGGCAATTTTTGCCGTATGGAACTAGGTAATTTTTGCCCCGTGTTATGGCACGGGGCAAAATCAGAGGGTATTAAGCAGCTTCTTGATAGGTCACTTGTTCTGCCGCCAACGCTTGTTGATATGCAGGGCGAGCAACAACCTCGTTAACAAGACGTTGTGCATTCTTACCGAGCTTAATGCTGAGTTGTGGTAACCAAACATCCCAATGGGCGATAACACTAATAAGAATATCAGCAGGGCTGATTTGTGAGCCACACAAAAACTGTTGGTTTGCAAGCGTTGCATCCAACTCATCCCAATTTTTTTGAATCATATCACCAATGGCTTTAAAGGCCTGCTGTTGCGCGTCTCCTTCTGGAATAGCGCGTGCAACCGTGAATGCTTTGCTATAATTCGCATGCAACGTGCTGTTTGCAAACATCAACCATTCAATAGCGCGTGTGCGCTCTAACCCTGTTTTTGGCAGCAGATTGTTGGCATTATTGTCTAGCAAGTGTAAAATAATAGCAGCGCCTTCGCGAATAACTGCGCCGTTATCTACCAATACAGGCACGTTCCCTCGTGGATTAATTTTGAGAAACTCAGGAGAGCGGTTTTTTCCTTCTTGCAAGGAGGTGTTTATGGCTTCAAATTTAGCATCAAGCTCACGCAAGATAACGTGAATTGCGAGAGAGCAGGCGGCAGGTGAGTAGTAAAGTTTGTACATAAGGCATCTCCGTTAAATTATTTTGTCTTAATGTGGCGTTTAGGCGCGTGATTACAATAATGCCAGTGAATTTTTTATGATTTCGACCTATCTGTATGATATATATAGAATTTACTTGTTTTGATGCACTGCACAAAAAAGACTCTTCAAAAAAGAATAATTTTATAGTATAGTTATGCTCTTTCTTTGCAAGGCAGATATATTTATGACTCTTGACGTTGATGACGAATGGATGCGGAAAAAGCTTACGGAGCTTTATGATGAGCATCGGCGGTTAGATGATATTATTAACCATATTTCCCGCGAGGCAACGGTTGATTATGTGCAGATGCAACGCCTTAAAAAACACAAACTTTCTTTGCGTGACCAAATTCATAAGATTGAAAGTGAGCTATTACCTGATATAATCGCGTAATGACACATTCAAAACCGCTTGTTGCGATTATCATGGGAAGCCAGTCTGATTGGGAGACAATGCGCCATGCCTCTGCAACGCTTGAACAGCTTGGAATTTCACATACCACTAAGATAGTCTCCGCCCATCGCACGCCTGACCGCCTGTATACGTTTGCTAACACGGCGGCGAAAGACGGCTATCAGGTGATTATTGCAGGGGCAGGCGGTGCAGCACATCTACCCGGAATGACGGCGGCAATGACGCACCTGCCTGTTTTGGGTGTACCCATGGAAAGCCATGCACTCAAAGGCATGGATAGCCTCCTTTCTATTGTGCAGATGCCAGCGGGAATCCCCGTTGGAACACTGGCGATAGGCAAAGCAGGGGCGATAAATGCTGCACTGTTGGCAGCGAGTATTTTAGGGCTTCACGATGCAAAAATTTCTGCCGCTGTGCAAGCATGGCGCACCCAGCAAACGGATGCCGTGGCGGAACAGCCCGCATGATAACTATCGGTATTCTTGGCGGCGGACAATTAGGGCGCATGACGGCACTTGCAGCAGCAAACCTCGGCTATAAAACACATATTTACTGCCCTGAACAGGATTGCCCTGCCTCTCATGTATCCAGCGATTTCACCTCTGCGGCGTACACTGATACAGCGGCACTTGACGCTTTTGCACGCTCTGTTGATGTTATTACCTTTGAGTTTGAAAACATCCCCCACACAAGCCTTGAGCAGCTTCAAGCGATTAAACCTGTTTATCCGCAACCAACTATTTTACAAAAAACACAAGACAGACTGATTGAAAAAAACTTTGTGCAGTCTTGTGATATTGGTACGGCTTCCTATCAAGTCGTAGACTCTTTGGATGATTTAAAAACAGCCGTTGCAGCCATCGGCGTGCCCTGCATTCTTAAAACCCGCACGTTGGGATATGATGGGAAGGGACAATACAAAATTGCAGATAACGCACCCGCCACACGCACAGCGGCATGGGAAGCCATGCACGGGCAGCCTGCCATTCTGGAGGGTTTCGTCGCGTTTTCTTGTGAAATATCCGTTGTTGCAGCACGAACCCAACAAGGCGAGATAGCCCTGTATGCCGCAACCGAAAACAGCCATAAAAACCATGTTTTGGATGAAAGCCTTGTGCCCGCAAGAATATCGGATGCGGTGCGTGTTAAGGCAGAAGCGATTGCGGGTACTCTTGCTGAAGCTCTCAATTTAGTGGGCGTATTGGCAATTGAGATGTTTGTGACAGAGTCAGGGGATGTGCTGGTGAATGAACTTGCCCCGCGTCCTCACAACTCAGGGCACTGGACAATAGACGGCGCGATGACCTCGCAATTTGAACAACTCGTGCGGTGTGTAGTGGGACTGCCCCTAGGTGCAACAACACTTCGTGCTCCGCAAATACGCATGAAAAATCTGTTGGGAGAAGAGGCTTTGGATGTAGCTGCATATTTGCAGAATCCCGCCGCAAAGCTGCACCTCTATGGCAAGAAAGAAGCCAAAGCAGGACGGAAAATGGGGCATGTGACTATATTATCTTAAGCCGCTCGCTTCTGCTTCTTCACATGCCGCAACAACGCGCCCACAGCGGCAGGAGTAACCCCTGCGATTCGCCCTGCGGCAGCCAGTGTCAACGGTCGGTGTGCTGCGAGTTTTAAGCGAATTTCGGTGGAGAGGCTGCCCACGGTTGCGTAGTCTAAATCTTCAGGGAGTTCTAACTCTTCATCTTTGCGGACGGCGGCAATGTCTTGCTCCTGTCTGCTTAAATAGCCCGCATAGAGTGCTTCAATTTCCAGTTGCTCCAGCACATCGGGGCGTATTTGCTCTGCTTCAGGCTGCAAAGTAAATAGCTGTTCACGATTAACATGCCCACTACCTATCAAATCTAGCAGCGAACGCGCTACGCCATCTTGCTTCACCACAAAGCCCTGTTTTTCGAGTTGTTTTGGGGTGAATTGGATGCCTTCTAAACTAAAACGCGCTGTTTCTAACGCATTCATTTTGTGCGTGAATGCTTGCTCACGCAATGTGCCCACACACCCTGCTGCGATACCGAGGGTAGTTAAGCGTCTGTCTGCATTGTCTGCCCTGAGGCTCAAGCGATATTCCGCCCGCGAGGTAAACATGCGGTAGGGTTCTTTGGTGCCTTTGGTGACAAGGTCGTCAATCATCACGCCGATGTAGCCTTGCGCGCGGTCAATAATCAGCGGGGTGTTGCCAGCGGCTAATCGTGCGGCGTTGAGTCCCGCCATCAGCCCTTGCGCGGCGGCTTCTTCATAGCCTGTCGTGCCGTTAATTTGCCCTGCCAGAAATAACCCTGCAATTTTGCGCGTCTCCAGCGAGTGTTTCAACTCCCGTGGGTCAACATAGTCATACTCAATCGCATAGGCATGACGGATAACATGGACATGTTCCAGCCCCACAATCGTTTTCAGCAGCGCGTCTTGCACATTTTTGGGCAGCGAGGTGGAAATCCCGTTCGGGTAAACGGTGTCATCGTCTAAGCCTTCTGGCTCAAGGAAAATCTGGTGGCGGTCTTTATCCGCAAACCGCACGACTTTATCTTCAATAGACGGGCAATAGCGCGGGCCTGTCGATTGAATCTGCCCCGAATACATCGGCGAAAGGTGGAGATTCTCGCGCAAAATTGCATGGGTGTTGAGGTTGGTATAGGTCACGCCACAGGCAATTTGCGGATTGGTAATCCCTGTTGAGAGGTAACTCATGGGCAGCGGCGGGGTATCGCCATGCTGCAGCTCAAGGCTTGCCCAATCAATCGTTTTGCCGTCCAGCCGTGCAGGCGTACCCGTTTTCAGTCGCCCGATGGCAAAATCAAATCGCTTTAAGGTGTCTGCTAAGGCGACAGAAGGCTTTTCACCCGCCCGCCCTGCGGGGGTTTGTTCCGTCCCACAATGGATAAGCCCACATAGGAACGTCCCGCTGGTCACCACAATTGCTTTGCAGCGCAATGCCTGCCCTGCCTCGGTTATGAGTCCACACACCGCGCCTGACGCATCGAGGGTAATATCTGCCGCCGCCCCCTCTAGCACCGTGAGGTTTTCTTGCGCCAGCACCAGCTCTTGCACCGCATTGCGATAAAGCTTTCTATCGGCTTGGGCGCGAGGGCCTCTAACAGCGGGCCCTTTGCTTTGGTTAAGAACCCGAAACTGAATGCCGCCCTTGTCAATGGCTCGCGCCATGATGCCATCTAGCGCGTCAATTTCGCGCACCAAATGCCCCTTGCCAAGCCCGCCAATGGCAGGATTACACGACATCTCGCCAATGGTTGCTTGTTGGTGAGTGAGCAGCAGGGTTTTTGCGCCAAAACGCGCGGAAGCACAAGCTGCTTCCGTGCCTGCATGCCCGCCGCCGATTACAATAACATCGAAAGGAATTGAAATATTCATGCGGGGTACATAGCATGAAAATGAGATGCTTTAAAGAGTATAACAGTCAGGACTTACGCAACCCTCGTCTTTTTGGTAATTTTGTTGTCAGAAAATCACTAAAAATGCTCATTTATGTTCAATAAACTGCGCGTCCTCGCAATTTTCTTCCTAAAAATTCCTCAAAAATACTTCAGTGCGTAAGTCCTGACTGTTAAATTTATTGATACGCTGCAAGCACTTGGTCAATGAGAGTAGAATCTGTTTTTTGAACGGCGAGCACGTCATAATAATAAATAGTGCGCTTGGCACTCCCCGTGTTTTGATTCCAAACATAATGCATAAGCTGGATAATCACGGTAATATCCTGCGTCCGAATCATCACTTCACCAAAGTTATCAAAAATAGTCCAATCAAAATACCCTTCTGACTCAAGTGAATGCAGCGTTTTTATATAGCCGTCTTTTTGATATTCAAAGTCGTATTGAAGTTCAAAAAAGAGTATAGGTTTATGTTTTTGAATAACCGCTATAGAGGAGTCCAACACGTCATAATCAAAGCCATCAACATCTGTTTTCAAAAGCCTGATATTGGGGTGCGTTACTTCAGAAACCAGTTTATCGAGAGGTTTTGATTCAATCGTCCCTTGGCTATTGATAACTGCATGTTTGGTTCCTCCATTTCCTTCAAGAGATACACCTGAAACACTTTTTCCAACAAGCGCTTTAACAGTATGTACTTTTAAATCAGGTTTTGATTTTTTAATGCGTTCAATGTTTTTCTGAAGATGTGCATAAAAAATAGTATCTGGTTCTATGCAAATATAGCTTGCTGTAGGGTTCTGCTCTACCATACCCGCTAGAGTGTCTCCCACATTTGCACCAACATCAATTATCGTATCGAAATTTTTCAGGTACTTTGCAAGGTGCGGTAAAAATCTATCATACTTCGGACATTCTTGTTGGTACGTTGGCAACAAGTGATTCGCGGGGAGTATAATAGAGAAATCTTCGTATTGATATTTAATGGGAATATTGGATATCTGGCGCGTTTTATTTTTAAGTCGCCGTGTAGTTTTTGAAAGCAGAGTGTTTTTTTTTAACGTATTTTTTTTCATTACTGTTCTCACTTATGCTCATGGTTAATGTCTGCTATTTCCTAAATTCCTTTATATGACTGATTCTTAATTATAATCAATTATTACGCCGTGCGGCAAAGCTTTTTTCGAGTTTCAGCGCTTTATCGTATCCTAATATTGCTCTGAGCGTCCGTTTTATGATAGACTTAAATTTGCGAGTAATTCTTTTTGTAAAAAGAAGGTGTCGAGTATGCTCCGTATATTCAGCATTTATAAGTTGCGGGTTGATGAACAGCTTCGCTCCATTTTGCTTTAACTTGTTATGAAAAGGCACATGTTCGCAGAACTCTTCTCCATTTTCATCTAAACCAATGTACTCAGCAATATCAAACAGCTCTTTTTTGTATATTGCAAGCCCTCCGAACGCTGAATCAACCTCAATCCATGCCCTATCCGTGGGGAGTGTTATCATGCGAGAATAAACACTACTGTAGATATTCTTCTCCGTGTTAGGTTCATAAATATTTAGAAATTTATATTGCGCCCAGCAATCATTGGGGCTCCAATTTTTATGCCGTAATGCCCAAATATCATAGTAAGGCCCCCGTTGATTTGCAGCACACATGTCCCAATCAACCCGCTTCCAACAACTATCAATTGCTTGTGATGTGATATGGGTATTCAAGCCGTCAAAATCTGAAACAATAACATAATCAACGGCTTTATAGGCATCTATTTTGCGAATCTCTTTGACGTATTCGTTTCGGCAATGGGCAATGCGCTGTGTTCTGAGCGGTAAAGTTATTTTTAAAGTACCAAGCGATATGTGGCGAAAATTAGGTATCTCTGTAGATAGCTCTTTTAATTTATTAAGTGTGAGGTCGGTGCTATCCGACTCAATAAGTAGCCAGTGAAGTTGTTTTGCTTGCCCTATTGCTTCAAGCAATCTGAGAACATCCTCTTTTATCTTTTTCTCGCAGTTTCTCACCAATCCAACAACGAGGAAATTACTTTCTACTTTTTGTTTGTGACCTGAGGTATCTTGCATATGTGCTTGTTCTTCCTACCGCCGTCCGAACAGCTTCTCAATATCTTTGAGTGACAGTGATACAAACGTGGGGCGGCCATGGTTGCATTGCCCTGAATGCGGCGTATTTTCCATCTCCCGCAACAGTGCATTCATCTCGATGGTAGACAAGACACGCCCTGCCCGCACACTGGCATGGCACGCCATGGTGGCGCATACCTGCAGCCCCAGATACAACGCAATTGTGCCATTACTTACCGTTGCAGCATAGTTTATTTTTATTTTCTCTGCAAAAGCAATAATATACTTGCCTTTGGACGAAATCCATGTGGAGTCTAAGCAGTCTAGCACATACTCTTTTTCTCTGCCAGAAAGAGACGGTTGATAGACAGGGATCGTTAACATTACTATTGCCTCATTTTTGTCCTGATTGCGGGTTTATTAAATTGGACAGTCGAAATTTATAAAACGTCGCCATTCCATAAAAAGCAAACCATACTTTTTTTCTCATTTTAGGATGCATAACATCCACAAAAAAAGTGGCAATACCATATGAAAATAAGGAAGCAAAAACCGCCCCCCACACGCCATATGTGGGAATGAACATCCAACTCAATAGCCCATTGATAATAATACCACATCCCATGGGAATTAAAGCCCAACGCAACAGATCTTCTGTATATACCGCTGCCGCACGAACAATATCAAATGACATAAATAAAAAGCGGAATGCCAAAAACGGCAATAATGTTGCGAGTGATTCATATTCCTTGCCATACATAGCAGGAATAATTCCCTTCGAGCAAAGAGTCACGGCGCCAATGATGACAAGGCTATTAATGGTGCTCAGGCGAAAAAAGGCGATCAAGATGGCGTGGTATGCTTGTTCATTTTTTTTATACGCAAGCACAACCTTAGGGAACAAGACATCTAAAAGCATCATCGGAATAAAACCACAAAACGCAATAATCTGGACACCCAATGCGTAATTACCGATAGTTGCCTTGTTCAACCAAAAACCCAGAAGAATAATGTCTAAATACGCATGGACATGCGTGGCTGCTCCCGCCAAAGACCGCGCCCATCCTCTTCTAAACGTTCCTAAAACGGGGGCTAATTTGGGTTTATTTAAAGCAGGAAGCGATAGCCTTCGCTTAATGTAATGCTGCAACAACACGGCAAGGGCAATGCCATCCAATAGCAGCCACAAGGCAATAAGATTGAGATTATCGGGAAAAATCCACACTGTAAGGGCACGCCCTCCAAGCCCGATGAGTGTCTTCCAAAATTGTGCTTTTGCTACGGGGGAGAGATCTTGACATGACTCTGCATAAAGTGCGGAGACCTGAAACGGTGCAACAAAGTGAGAAAGGGCAAAAATACATAATAGCACGCCCTCTTCTGCAGGAAGACTACCCCAAAGGGCAATTCCTCCACAAATCAGCATAACGAGTACTCCCCCCACACCCCGCAATGCAGCCGCTTCTGCTAGTATTTCCCCTGCAGGGCGTTGGTGTTGAAGCAAATCGCGGACAAAAATTTTATCCAGCCCCATGGTTGCAAGAATTGCTAAGGCACTCATAATGCTTAGCGCATATTGATATTGCCCAAATTTTTCAGCGCCAAGCCCTCTTGCTAAAATAACAGAAACTGCCAAGCCTGCAGCAAGAGACAGTAAACGTGCCGCGGTACCCCAAGATAGATTACGTAACATGCGTCCCATGTCAGGATCAAGTCGTTCCCACCAAGCTATTGTTTTTTTCATTATGTTTTATGCGCGTTAAGAATTTTTAGAGAGAAGTCGTGCCATAATAATAGAGCTTGTCAAGCATCACTTCATATTTGCCAATTTGAATTACGTTTTGGGTATGTCCTTCGAGGAAGAACTGCGTTTTTTAAAAATGGTAAATCCTCCCTACCGCCGTCCGAACAACTTCTCAATATCTTTCAGCGATAGCGAAACAAACGTGGGGCGACCATGGTTGCATTGTCCTGAATGGGGTGTGTTTTCCATCTCCCGCAACAGCGCATTCATCTCGATGGTAGATAAGACACGCCCTGCCCGCACACTGGCATGACACGCCATGGTGGCGCATACCTCTTGCAATTTTTCTTTTAAAGAAACGCTGTTTTCCAGCTCGGAACAGGTATCAGCAAGATCGCGCACCATGCTTTGCAGATTGATTTTGCCTAACAACGCAGGGGCTTCACGCACCAACACAGCCTTCTCCCCAAACGGTTCAAGCACAAGCCCTAGCGTTTCCAGCTCCTCTTGCCGTTCTAACAAGGCATGGCGCGGGCGATTTTCCAGCTCAATTACTTCGGGGAGCAACAAGGCTTGTCGCGCAATCCCTGTTGCGTCAAGTTGTGCTTTCATTCGTTCATAAACAAGGCGTTCGTGGGCGGCGTGTTGGTCAACAATCACGAGGCCATCCGTTGTTTGCGCAATGACGTAGGTTTTATGGAGTTGGGCACACGCTGCCCCCAGAGGATGAGAATGAGATTCCTCTGCAATGGGTATTTCGGCAGGAACTGAAGGCGGAGTTACGGGCTTAATACTCGGTTGCAACGGTTCGGCAAAGACGAGCGGCTTTTGCGTTTCGTAGAGTGCTTGTGGTACTATCCGTGGTGGTATGGCAAAGCTAGGGCGGGGTGCATAGCTTGGCGTATTGCCGCGAAACGCTTGCAGCGTTTGCGTTGCAATGGTCGTTGCACTTTGTTGCGATGCCCCGCCACGCAAGCCTTCCTTAATCGCCCCAATAATCAGGCTTTTCACGAGATTAGCATCACGGAAGCGCACTTCTGTTTTTGCGGGATGCACGTTGACATCCACATCTTCTGCGGGGACATCCACAAACAAGGCGCAATAGGGATACCGCCCGCCACTCAAGAAATCTTGATAGGCAACCCGCACCGCTGCGCCTAACAGTTTGTCCCGTACAGGACGATTATTCACAAACAAAAATTGCATGGTGGAGGTGGCACGGCTGAGCGTAGGAAAGCCGCAATAGCCCGTGAGGATATGCCCTTCGCGTTCGGCTTCCACCTTGAAAGCGTTCTCGGCAAAATCTTTACCCATGACGGCTTTTAAACGTGCAAGTCGCACATCCAATCCCATTAAATCCCTGCTATTTAGCTGCGCCACACCATCCAGTTTGCCTAAACTTTCCGCCGTGCCCTTCGGGCTTGCAGAAAGCAAGGCTTCACTGGCTTGCGGGTCAAAAAGCATTTGCTTTTTGTCTCCTCGCTCAGTCATTGGCGTTGAGCCAACTCCGTTCTGCCTCAATTCGCTCGCCGAAATATCAGAAATTTTCTTGGGTTGGTAAACTATGTCACTCTGATTGGCAGGATACACCTCTTGTTTCTTGCCATTATGGCTTACAGAAAAACCGATGGTGGGGTGTGCCATGCTGAGTCTATCAATCACCTCATTGATATGCAGCACTTCGGATTGGGCAGACTTTAAAAACTTAAGACGGGCAGGGGTGGCAAAAAATAAATCGGTCACTTCCATGCGTGTGCCATCAATACCCGCAGCAGGGGTGATCACAGGGCTACTACCTCCTGCTATTTTTAACTGCCATGCTTCTTTACTCCCTTTAAGGCGCGTGGTAATCGCAAGACGGCTAATCGAAGCAATGGAGGGCAACGCTTCGCCCCGAAATCCAAGTGTTTTTATATCGACTAATGATTCATCACTGAGTTTAGAGGTAGCGTGTCGTTCAATCGCTAACTGTAAATCCTCAATACCCATGCCGCTGCCATTATCGGTGATGATAATACGGCTTTTGCCACCATCTTCTAAGGCAATATCAATCTGTGTTGCCCCAGCATCCAGCGCGTTTTCCACCAATTCTTTCACAACAGACGCGGGGCGTTCAATCACTTCACCCGCTGCAATGCGGTTGATGGTTGTTTCGGAGAGTTTACGAATGCGTGTCATGCTGCAGGTTTAGCAGAAGACTGTTCTTGCTGCAAAGCATACCACGCAACTGTTTCTGCAAGCCCTTGTTCAAAGCTATACGATGCTTGCCAGCCAAGGTGTTCGCGAATTTTCGTTGCATCAATCGCATAGCGGCGGTCATGCCCACGGCGATCTTCCACAAAGCTAATTTGCGTTGTATAGGACAGGCCGTCCGCACGGGGTTTAAGTCCATCTAAAATACCGCATACATAGTGGGCGATGGTAAGATTGTCTTGTTCGTTATTGCTGCCAATAACATATGTTTCCCCTGCTTTGCCATTCTCTAAAACACGCTCGATTGCTGTGCAATGATCCGTCACATGCAGCCAATCGCGAATGTTTTTGCCATCGCCATAAATGGGTAAGGGTTTACCTGCAAGGGCATTGCGAATGAGGGTAGGGATGAGCTTTTCGCCATGCTGCCGCGCCCCATAATTATTGGAGCAATTCGTGATAACGGCGTTAAGACCAAAGGTATGGAAATAGGCGCGTACCAGCATATCACTCGCGGCTTTGCTGGCACTATACGGACTGTTGGGCGCGTAAGCAGTTTCTTCTGTAAAATAGCCTGTTTCCCCAAGGCTACCATACACCTCATTCGTGCTGATGTGATGAAAGCGGTTGTTTTTTGTTACGGGCTTATCAAGCCATACCGTGCGCGCTGCTTCCAGCAACACTTGTGTGCCCACGACGTTTGTTTCCACAAAAATATTGGGATTTTTGATAGAGTTGTCAACGTGGCTTTCTGCTGCAAAATGCACTACGGCATCGGGTTTATGGGTATCAAAAATCTGCCCCACAAGCGCTGCATCGGTGATGTTGCCTTTAATAAACGTGTAACGGGGGGCATTCGCAACAGAACGTAAATTCTCAAGATTGGCGGCATATGTAAGGGCATCAAGATTGATAACGCGAATATCCGTTGTGGTGTTTTCAAGCAGGTGCAAAATGAAGGTTGCGCCAATGAAGCCTGCACCGCCTGTGATGAGATAGGTTTTTGTCATGTGTTTCTTCTCAAATTTTATGTCGATATAAATTACCCTACAGGCGTACACAATTCTACGAGTGTTCCATCAGGACAACGTAGATAAGAAACCGTTTGTCCCCAAGGTTTAAGGATTGGTTCCTTGAGAGATACTGCGCCAGTAGCAACAGCTTTTTCATGGGCTTCTTTTATATTCTCTGTCACAAAAGCTATTTCCATTCCCAAGGGTAAAATAGACGTATCGGCGGCGATATATCCGTTGGGCAAATTCATTTTTCCTAAAGCATGCACAGCAAACGCCAGCACCGTTGCGCCTGTTTCTAGTTCGCCGTATTCTCCAGAGTCATGCAAAAAGCGTCTTTTGAAACCAAACGCTTTTTCAAAAAAATCAAGAGAATCGCTTACACGAGAAACGTAAACGATAGTGTAACCGAATTTCATTTTACGCCACTTTCTCAAATTCCATAAATTGCGCGGTGCGACCCGCACGGATTGCTTTTTGATGATACTTGGTTGTGATGTATCCTGCAAAGGGTGTTAGCAAGTCTTTTTGTTTTTGCTGTAAGGCAGACACCGCTGCTGCCTCTGTCTGCATTTGCTCGGCATAATCGGGAATATCGGTGGCGCAATAGAGTGTGCCGCCAACAGTCAATAATTCCGCAAGTTTGGCAAAGGTGGGGGTTTGCAGCAATCTACGCCACAAGTGCCGTTTCTTTGGCCAAGGGTCAGGAAAAAGCACATAAATGCTCGAGAAACTGGCAGGCGGCAGCAAGTCCCACAACAACCGTATATCATCAGGAAATACCCGCACATTTTTGAGCTGTTGGGCGAAACACTCCCGATACACTCGCAACACACCGTCTTGAAACGCTTCTGCACCTAAGAATCCTGTTGTGGGATTATTGCTTGCACGATGGAGCAGGTGTTCTCCGCCGCCAAAACCAATTTCAAGGGTGTATTGGTCAAATGGCTTGCTAAACAGGGATGCAAGATTGGGAAGCGGCTGTGTTGGCACATCCACCGCGAACACTTCTCTCCCTTCCTCTAGCGTTTTGAGCCCCAAAGGCGTTGGCGTACGTGCTTTGCGTCGTCCATAAAAACGAAAGGGAAGATGATGTTCGGCAGGCATTTTTTACAGGAATGCTGCCTTCAACCTATCCACTAAGTCCAGTTTCTCCCAAGAGAACTCGCCTTTTTCCGTTGGTACGCGCCCAAAGTGTCCATATGCTGCTGCCACCTGATAAATCGGACGGTTCAGTTGTAAGTGTTGGCGAATACCCTTAGGGGTTAAATCCATAAAGCTACGCAGTTTCTCGGCAACCTGCTCTTCCAAGATTTTCGTTGTGTCATGGAAGTTGAGATACACAGACAACGGCTCGGAAACGCCAATCGCATAAGAAAGCTGCAACGTGCAACGCTCGGCAATCCCTGCGGCTACAATGTTCTTCGCAAGATAGCGTGCAGCATAGGCAGCAGAACGGTCAACTTTTGTTGGGTCTTTGCCAGAGAACGCGCCGCCGCCATGAGGGGCTGCACCACCGTAGGTATCCACAATAATTTTGCGTCCTGTTAAGCCTGCATCGCCATCGGGCCCGCCGATAACAAAACGCCCTGTGGGGTTGATATACAATTTATCATCAGGGCACATCCACTGTGGTGGCAACACTTTTTCCAAGTAATGACGGACAATTTCCCGCACTTGCGCTTGGTTGATGTTTTCATCATGCTGGGTAGACACCACAATCGAGGTGGTACGCACAGGCTTGCCGTTTTCATACAGCAATGACACTTGGCTTTTGGCATCAGGGCCTAATCCGACCAGCGCTTTGCTGTGACGCGCTTCAGACAAAGCACGCAAAATTGCGTGAGAATAATAAATCGGGGCTGGCATGTATTCAGGGGTTTCTTTGCAGGCATACCCAAACATAATCCCTTGATCGCCCGCACCTTCGTCTTTCGTGCCTGTTGCGTCCACGCCCACGGCAATATCTTTTGATTGTTCGTGGATGTAGTTTTCAATATCCAGTGTTTTCCAGTGAAAGCCCTTTTGCTCGTAACCAATGTTTTTCACTGTTTTGCGAACAACTTGCTCAATCACATCAGGGGTGATTTCATCAGGCCCCCGCACTTCCCCCGCTAACACCACCTTGTTGGTGGTTGCCAATGTTTCCACCGCAACACGCGCTTCAGGGTCAGCCGCAAGGTAGGTATCTAACACCGCATCAGAAATCTGATCGCAAATTTTATCAGGATGTCCTTCAGAAACAGATTCACTGGTAAAGATAAAAGAGGACACAGGTAAACTCCCTTGATTAACATCTTTGAAAAAGTCGCTAGGTCGTTAGCGGAAACGTCTTAGGGCGAGAAAGGTAGCGCAGTTGACTTACACGTCAATGAGCAACGTATCGCAGCATTAAGGCGTTTGCAGCAAGACATAGTAGATTTTTGCAAAGGGCTTATTAAAACTGCTGCACTGTAATAAGTGAGGCTAGTACGTCAAGCAGTTTTGCGGTATGGAGTTTATTATGCGCATACTCGCCCTTGAATCCGTCAATCAAACTGCTTCCGTTGCTCTTTTGGAAGGCAACACCCTCCGTTGTTTCAAAGAAGGCGGCAATACCCTGCCGCAAAGTGAGTTTCTGCTCCCTGCGATTGCCGAGATTTTGCAAGAAACAAGCTTGTCGTTAGCGGATATTAACGGCATTGCGGTATGTACGGGCACGGGATCCTTTACAGGGATTCGGATTGGGTTGAGTGCCGCCTATGGCCTGTCGCTCGCGGCAAATATTCCCCTCGTGGGGGTGTCGGCATTTGCCGCAACAGCGCACCAATGTGCTATAGAAAAACTCCTGTTAGCGGTGTTACTTGAATCGCAAAATACCTTTTATGTGCAGTGCTTTGCTGTATCAGGAGAGGCGTGTACAGAATCTTTGTTGGTGACACCTGAAACACTCCATCAAGTCCTGCCACAAGCAGAATTTCTTAGAGCAGGAAACGGCTGGATACAATGGGGAGAACAACCCGATTTTTCAACTGTCGTCAATGCTGAAACCATCGCACGGGCTGCCGCGCCGCTCTTTACTTCAGGCGAGCCCCCCCCCTTTCCGTTACCGCTGTATGTGAAGGAGAGTTATGCGAAGATGCCGTCCTTATAACCCCATTCGTTAATTTTACCCCGCCATAATCCACTAAATACGCGCAGTATTGCAATTATGTTTCACGTGAAACATTGTTTTCACGGCAGAACAGAGCCAAATTTTCCAAAATCGGCGAAAATAAATTTTTCGTTAAACGGGTGATTTTGAGGGAAAAAGGTTAATTTCACACTATAGTCGTTCCACTTTAAAATTGCCCATGCCTGCAAACTTCCCTTAGCGTCTCTCATGTACAAAGAGGTACACTTCGTGCCGCTGCGGTTGTTTTCGGCTATGGGTAATTCTAAATTGAAACGACTATATAATCATGCTTTTGTTCGTGCCTTTCCTTGCGCCAAAATCTAACCTGTCCTTGACATTTTGTGTTTTTTGTCTCATATTCTCTGCATGGCATTAGATATTGAACAAAAATCGTTAGACAACGTGCTGCTGTTTGCAGACTTGACCCCTGTGCAACGCACTGCGATTGTGGAAAAATGCGCGTGGCAGCGGCATCAAAGCCAAGGCGTTATCCTTGACCCCGAGGTGCAGGACACAGCGGTGTATTTCATTACTCGCGGGCGTATTCGCGTTGTCAATTATGGCGTGAATGGCAAAGAGGTGAGCTTTGCAGAGATTGGCGAGGGGCAATGCTTTGGCGAGTTATCGGCCATTGATAATAAACCCCGTTCAGCGGGTGTGATAGCATTAGAACCCACCTTTGTTGCCAGCATGAAAGCAGACGTGTTTTTAGAAGTCGTTAAAGAGCATCCTGAAGTTTCCATTGCCTTGTTGAAAAAGCTCACGGCGTTGGTGCGCGATATGTCAGGGCGCGTGATGCAGCTTAGCACCCAGAACGCCTATGCGCGGGTGTATGCAGAGGTATTGCGCCTCACGCAAATTAAAATTTCTACCTTGCCGAAACTACCGACGCTACCACGCCTTGTGTTGTCCCCTGCGCCTGTTCACACTGATATTGCAGCGCGTGTCAGTACCACACGGGAAACAGTTGCCCGTGCCTTTGGCGTGATGACCAAGCAAAAAATCGTGAAGCGCGTGAAGGGGGGCATTGAGATTCTTGATTTTCCAGCCCTAGAAGAATTGGTGGAAGAATCTAAGCGCGAAGCGTAATACTCCTGCAATGGATATTTTAACCTCCTATACTACTGTCCCACCCAATAAAACCCATGCCGTTGTTGCCCTCGGTAACTTTGATGGGGTGCATTGTGGGCATCAGCATGTCATTAATCGGGCTATTGAAAAAGCGAAAAAGCGAGACGTGTCGTCTGGCGTGCTTACGTTTAATCCGCATCCACGAGAAGTGCTTAATCCTCCGAAAACCCCGTTTCACTTGGCAGACCGCGAGACATGCATGCAGCAATTTGCAAAACTCGGTGTGGATGTCACGTTCCTGTTGCCGTTTACCAAAGAATTTTGCGCCCTGCCTGCGGAAGACTTTGTACGGCAGGTTCTGGTGGAGGGATTGCAGGTTTCTGGCGTGGTGGTGGGCTATGATTTTCTATTTGGGCATCAGCGACAGGGCAACACCAAGATGCTGAAGCACTTAGGCGAGCAACACGGTTTTTCTGTAGAAATTGTGGATGCGGTGTATGCGGATGGCGAGCATCTGTATTCGTCGTCTGCCATTCGTCATGCCTTGCGCGAGGGAGATGTGACGGCAGCGGCAAAAGGGCTGGGGCGACCATGGGAAATTCATGGCGTGGTTATCAAGGGGGATCAGCGCGGTCGGCAGCTTGGTTTTCCCACCGCCAATATCGCTTGGGGTAATTATGTCATGCCGCGCTATGGGGTCTATGCGGTGCGGGTGCAACTGCCTGAAAGGGACGGCTGGCATTCTGCGGTAGCAAATTTTGGTGTGCGCCCCACAATAGATGGAGGCACAACCCCGCTGTTAGAAGTGCATCTTCTCGGCGTATCAGGCATTGACCTTTATGACCAACGCCTCGCCATTCAGTTTCACCACTTTATTCGCCCCGAGCAGAAGTTTGACTCGCTGGAGGCACTGCGGGAGCAGATAGAGAAGGATTGTGGGGTGGCACAGACGATTTTATGAACGTGCACTTTGTTCCAATATCGTGTGCATTGCCGCATAGTTTGAAAGATTACAACGTTGGAAATGAGCAGGTTGCATCTGTTCATCAAACTCAATCACTTCAGGTACGGCAGTAACAAACCCATCTTCTTGACGAATTGATTGAGGATTATACCCTTGAATGCCATACACAAGACCGCGCAAGCTATTGTTATGGGCTACAACCATAACATTCTTGCCTTGCTCTAACAGAGGTTTTATGTCTTGATCATAAACAGATATGGTGCGTTGAGCAACCATCTCCAAACTCTCAGCGGCAGGTGGAATAACTAAATGACCTCTTCGCCATTCTTGTGCTAATCCTGCAATAGCATCTAAGGGATTCACGCTATTTTGTGCAGCCTCTTGAACAGAGAGAGTAAATTTCTCAAGGAATAAATCGTTATGTTCGGCATCATCAGTTAAATATCCTGCTGGTATGCAGTTTTCAATAATAGAACGGATGGCAGTATCATTTTGAAAATCAGAAAAACTAATGTCTTTCATTGATTTTGCCACAGAGGATAATATCTCAGCGGTAGTAGTTTTATTTTTTCCTTCTAGCAAACCGTAGGAGCGTTCTTTTAATCCAGTTCTCTCAATGAGAGGAAGATTTTTTAGCCCTAAAATTTCAAGTGTAATTTGTGCCGTTCTTTGTGCACGTACAAGATCAGATGTAAAAACAGTGTCAATCTGCAAGTTATTATCTTGTAAATATGCGTTCAAGTTATTCGCGCCAATTTTGGCTTCTAACTCGCCTTGCTCTGTCAAATAAACATCGAGAAAACCAGAGTAAAAATTCTGTTCATTGCCAACACTTTGACCGTGACGCACAATAATAAGCCGTCCAACAATATTCTCTTTTTCCATAAAATCCTCAATAATGTTCTACTATAAAGTTTATATAATATGATTGTATATAAATAGAAAGATATTTTTAATGCCTAAAATGCCGCACCCCTGTAAACACCATCGCGGCACCGTGTGCATCTGCCGCTGCAATTACCTCAGCATCGCGGATGCTGCCCCCCGGTTGGATAACAGCGGTTACGCCTGCTGCCATCGCGGTAAGTAGTCCATCTGCAAACGGGAAGAACGCATCACTCGCCACCACTGCCCCTTTGATGGGAGAGACATCCACACCCGCGTTGTGGGCAATGTCTTGCGCCTTTTGCACGGCAATACGAGCGGCATCAACACGGCTCATTTGCCCTGCACCAATGCCAACAGTTGCATGGCTTTTAGCATAGACAATCGCATTGGATTTCACATATTTTGCCACCTGAAAGGCGAACAGCAAATCTTCCATTTCGCGGCTGTCAGGCTGGCGTTTTGTCACCACTTTAAGGTCTGCCTCATTAAACAATAAGGCATCACGGGTTTGCAGTAAAAAGCCCCCCGCAACAGGCTTCATAATCAAACTTTTTTGTGTGGCATCGGGCATACCGTTTGTCACCAAAACACGCACATTTTTCTTGGCACTGAGAATGATTTGCGCTTCATAAGAAACGCTCGGTGCAATAATAACCTCGAGGAAAATTTGGCTCAGTTCGTTGGCAAGATTTTTATCTAACTCCCGATTCACCGCCACAATCCCGCCGAAGGCACTGGTGGGGTCACACGCTAAGGCTTTGCGATAGGCATCCGTGAGATTTTTTGCAACCGCCACGCCACACGGGTTAGCGTGCTTGACAATCACCACAGCAGGGTCGCTAAATTCTGCGACTAATTCAAATGCTGCATCCGTATCATTGATATTATTATAGCTCAATTCTTTGCCCTGCAACTGGGTGGCATTCACCACGCCAAACGCCTTGCTGTCTGTGCGGTATAGAGCCGCCTCTTGATGCGGGTTTTCGCCATAACGCAAACTCTCTGTGCGCGTGCCTGCCGCAAAATAGGTTTTTGGCAGGGTGTCATTCAGGCGTTTGGCGAAGGCATCGGCAATCATTGCATCATACTGTGCGGTGTGTTGGAAGGCTTCTTGAGCAAGACGTTTGCGGAGGAAGAAATCCGTTCCGCCGCCGTGTTGCGCAAGTGCGTCTAACACGTCTTGATATTGGGTGGGCGAGGTTACCACCGTTACATCGTTATAATTTTTGGCGGCAGCGCGAATCATCGCGGGCCCCCCAACATCAATCTGCTCCACGCAAGCAGGCCAGCTTTGCCCCGATTGATACGTTGCCGCAAACGGATAGAGATTCACCACAACCAAATCAATCATGCTGATTTTGTGTTTTTCAAGGGCTTGCTGATGCAGTGCATCGCCACGTTTAGCAAGAATACCTGCATGAATAGCAGGGTGCAGCGTTTTAACGCGCCCATCAAGAATTTCAGGAAAACGGGTTGTCTCTGCCACCTCTGTAACATCAACACCTGCTTGTTGCAGTGATTTTGCCGTGCCGCCTGTGGAAACAATTTCAATGCCTAACGCACGAAGGGCGGTTGCAAATTCAAGCAAACCGTCTTTGTCAGAGACAGATAGCAACGCCCGTTTGATGGGGTGCGGGGCTGCATGTCTCAGGTTTACGCTTTCTGTAATACCCATTTGAATACCGTTTTCACTTCACTGGTTTTGCCCTGCACAACAATTTGTTTTGTGTCAAGACGTGCGCCACTGTGGCAGAAATACACACTTTCTGCAAGTGTTATTGTCCCTGAAAACGCTTGGAATGTCCATAAATCGCGGCTGGGTAAGTCAAGGTACACCTTGTTTTTCCCTTGTTCATACACTGCGCGAATGTGTGGGTGAAGGTGAAAACGCAAGGTTATTTCTTGGTGTCCCTGTCCTTCGAGGATATCTTCCCCTGTGATATGCTCGCCGTTATCAGTCATCATAATTTTGCGGGTGTGCACAATGCCAAAACGCCGCGCATAGCCATCATGCGTGACTTCTAAATGGGCGTTGGGCGCAAGGGCATCACGGTTGATAGTGACGTTAGGTGAAGACCCTGTGCCTGTGTTGTTTAACGTTAATCCTGAATGGGCAGCAGATTGTTGCAGGGCTTGTTGCCAAGTTGCATTCAGCAGGGGGGATACGCCGCAACTGGTAATAATTTTCTCTTTGCCCACCGTCATTTCAAAGGCAAGCGTGCTTTCACACAAGGGTAGACTTGCATAGTGTTGGGTGGCGGCAGTATCCAACAGCACGGTGGTGATGCCTGCCTGCATTTTTTGTAGCCCTAGTGCTTGCCGCCGCCCTTGGATATACGCCTTGCTGTCGGCAATGCTGAGGAGGGTATCAAGCAATTCGCGTCGCTCAAAGCCACTGCCATGAAACTGTGGCATCATCCCATTACCAAGGCGAATAAAGCGGAGCACATCCACCATTTTTTCGATGGTTTGTTGTAAGAACAGTGGCACACCGATGCCTTGCCCATGACACAGAGCGCGAATGTCTAATACATCCCGCAACACGCGGATATGCAAGGCGGGTACGTTGCTTTTGTGGCTGCCATCATCGGCTATTTGGGTGGTGATGAGTTCTTCCAATAAAGGCAAACTGGCAACAAAGCCGCCGCGAAAATCTTCTAAACAGGCATAGCCATAGAGAATGCCTTTCAGCACAACAAAACGGCGTTCATCATCAGGTAAAGCGGCGTATTGATGCCGCAATATATGCAAGTGAACGGTGAGGGCGCGTTCCAGTAATAAGCGCACGGTTCTGTCACTGCTTGCGCCAAAAAAACTATAGTGCGAAAACCATTGCACCATCCGCATCGCGGTGATGTCTGCTGCCCATGCGGGGTGGTTTAAATCTTTGTGGGTTTTAATCCATGAAACAACCAGATTCCGCGCCTTAGCCCGTGCCTGATTCCCGCCCAATGTGTGCAAGTCACGCAACCACGCAAAGCGATGCACCCCCACAGGAAGTGGGGTTTCGCGGGGCACTTGCCACGGATTATCTGAAAAAGACCATTCCTCATTGCTCACCCGCAACGTGCCCTCAACCAATTTCTGCCCGATGGTTAGAGAACCTGCCCACGGATCAAGCGGGAAAATGGCGACCTTGCTGCTTTTGCGGGTGCGCAGCCAGAGAGAATACAAAGCGGTATGGCGATAGCGTTGTGCTCTAAGTGCCATGGCGCGAGGCAGCACAAGAAGAGGGAGTTTTGCTGTTATCACGCT
Source organism: Alphaproteobacteria bacterium (assembly GCA_947457935.1). Lineage (GTDB taxonomy): Bacteria > Pseudomonadota > Alphaproteobacteria > JAJTHO01 > CANGXP01 > CANGXP01. The sequence goes on from CANGXP010000003.1 coordinate 32,975, forward strand.
TTGGGATACGGGCGCAATAACCGTGGTATCATCATCCTCTGAGGGCTTTAATATTGGCTGCATAGTGCGCCTCTCCCCCTGTGAAAGTTGCTGTTCCCGCAACGAGCACCGTTGCGCCTGCGTTAATAACATCCGCCGCATTATGCCGTGTAATGCCGCCGTCCACTTGTAAATCGGGCGATAATCCTCGTTTGTCAAGGGCGGCGCGAATCGCGGCAATTTTCTCTAGTTGTGAGGGGATAAACGATTGTCCGCCAAATCCGGGATTAACGGACATCACCAGAATTAAGTCAACCTCTGCCCAAAGGTATTCTAACACGCTTATCGGCGTTGCGGGGTTTAGCGAAATACCTGCTTTTTTGCCAAACGATTTGATGAGTTGCAGGGTGCGGTGAACATGCGGTGTGGCTTCCGCATGAACGGTGATAATATCCGCGCCAGCATCCGCAAAATCTTTGATAAATCCGTCAACAGGCTGAATCATCAAGTGCACATCAAGCGGTAATGTTGTGTGCGGACGTAAGGCTTTCACAACGGTTGCGCCGATGGTAATGTTCGGGACAAAATGCCCATCCATCACATCAACGTGAATATAATCTGCGCCCGCTGCCTCAAGGGCGCGGATTTCCTCGCCCAGACGGGCAAAATCAGCAGAGAGAATCGACGGGGCAATTTTGATTGTTGTCATGGTTTGTCGTATGTGATTGCTCTGTGTGTCATCCCCTCGAAAGAGGGAATCCAGAATTACTTAGGAAGACTGGATTCCCGCCTGCGCGGGAATGACACGTCGTTAAGTGTTGTTGATATGGTTAAAAGTGCTTAGCTTCTTCTCACCAACCGAGCCGCATAGAACCCATCCATACCGCCCTTATTGGGAAGATAGCACGGTAATGTTCTCAGGTCACCTGTAGAATTTAAAAATGCGCTGTAGGGTGCTTCTTCGTTGGGTTCTGGGGCAATGCGTGCAAAATTGGTATTCATGGAGAGAAAATGCTCCACCACATCTTCCCCTTCTTCGGGCAAAAGAGAGCACGTTGCATAGACAAGGATACCACCCACTTTAAGGAAAGTTGCGGCTTTTGCTATCATGGTTTTTTGTAAGTCTTGCAAAACGGGAATATCAGCTGATTGCTTGTGCCATGCCACATCAGGGTGACGGCGCAACGTACCCGTTGCACTGCACGGCGCATCGAGCAACACCGCATCCACCAGCGCATCAGGCTGCCAATTCAGCATATCAACCCATTTCACCGTAATTTTTGAAAATACACCCATGCGCCGCGCATTTTCCATCAGGCGTTTTGCGCGAGGTTCGCTCGATTCAACGGCGATGACAGTTGCGCCTGCTTTGGCAAGCTGGACGCTTTTCCCCCCCGGTGCGGCGCATAAATCAATAACCGTTTTTCCTGTTAAATCCGTGCCGAATAACAGGGTGGGGAGGGATGCCGCCACATCTTGCACTTGCCATGCACCCTCTGAGAAGCCCGGCAGAACATCTATTTTATCCGCGCTTTGTAAGCGGAGGGTGCGTTCGTTAAGAATGTCGCCCGCTAAGCGACGTGCCCAGTCCTCCTGTACGCCAAAACAAGTGAGGTCAAGCGGCGGGATTGCAAGCTGTGCGGCAACGATTTTATCCGTTGTCTCGATACCATACGCCTGTTGCAGCTTGGTGAGTAGCCATGCAGGCAGCAGATTTTCTGGCGTTGTATAGCGCTGTTGGATGCTTTCCGCATCTGCCAGAATTTTCCGCATGATGGCATTACCCAACCCTGCCAGCCCCACAAAGCGTTTTTTCTTGAGCAGTTCAACTGTGTTTGAAGCAACAGCATAATCAGGGGTTTTAAGGAAAATCCCTTCTGCAATCCCCAAAAGTAAAATAAAATGCGCCACTTCGGTTTTTTTCGGCAAGGGTTTCTGGAGGTGGGCGGAAAGAATGGCATTCAGTGCCCCATAATAGCGCACTGTTGTCGTGACCAACATCCGCACAAACGCACGATTATCAGGGGATAAGCGTTGAAACTCGCGTATTTCTAGGGCTTCTTGTAAAGGGGTACGCTCCGTAAAAAGACGCAATAATATTGCTAGTGCAACTTGGCGCGGCACAAGAGTAACAGCAGGTTTTTTAGGCGTGGTTTTTTGCATTTGTTCGGACTATATATTAAAAATAAAGTCTTTTACACGAAAGTACGCGATATGACCACGGAAAAAGCAAAGAATACCGAGAAAGAGCAGGAGGCACCCTTGATTGCACTGCCGTCTGATGATGAGGGGGAGTCTGATGCACCAAAAGAATATGGCGGGCGTAAAAAAGGTTTAGACGCAACGCGCTATGGCGATTGGGAGAAGGATGGTCGGGCGATTGATTTTTAGATTGACGATAGCACGTTGAATCGCCAAAATAATCTCCTTATCAAAAGGTATTTTATGCAAAAATTTACGACTTTACAGGGCATTGTTGCGCCCTTGCCGATGATGAATGTCGACACCGACATGATTATTCCGAAGCAATTTCTGAAAACCATTAAGCGTACAGGGCTTGGCGCGAATCTGTTCCACGAAATGCGCTTTGATTATAACGGCGCACCGATTGCGGATTTTGTGTTGAACAAACCAGCCTATACCAAAGCAGAAATTCTGGTCAGCGGCGCGAATTTTGGTTGTGGTTCCAGCCGCGAACATGCACCGTGGGCGTTGCTGGATTATGGGATTCGCTGTGTCATCGCGTCCAGCTTTGCTGATATTTTTTATAACAACTGTTTCAAGAATGGGATTCTCCCCATCGTACTGGATGCAGCGATTGTTGATACGCTTGCTGTTCAAGCCGCAACGGAGGGCACAACTTTCACGATTGATTTGCCTGCCCAAACAATCACCGATGCTTTAGGCAAAACCATTCCCTTTACCGTGGATGCCTTCCGTAAAAAATGTCTGCTAGAGGGCTTAGATGATATTGGTTTGACGCTGCAAAACGAGGAAAAAATCACCGCGTTTGAACAGCAGAGTAAGCAGCAAAAGCCTTGGTTGTGGGCGGCTTAGGTTCATAATCACTTGACTTATTGTTATCTATAGTTTACATTTTTTATGGATGTTAAGATTTTTCGTACTGTTCAAGGGCAAGAGCCTTTTACAGATTGGCTGTTATCGCTTCGGAATAAAATAGAGCAGGCACGCATTAGGCAACGACTTGATAGAGTAAGTGCGGGCAATTTGGGTGATTATAAGACCGTAGGGGATGGTGTGTTTGAGCTAAGATTCTTGTTTGGGGCAGGCTATCGCGTTTATTTCGGATTTGTTGAAGGCAGGGTTATTCTGTTGTTGGGTGGGGGAGATAAAGCAACCCAAAATCGCGACATTGAAAAAGCAAAAGCACATTGGCAGGAATATCAACATGGACAATTTTCGTGATTTTAGAGCGTTAAATCTTTCTTTGCTGCGTGAGCCAGAAGATGCGAACGTGTATCTTCAGGTTGCGCTTGAGGAGTATGAAAATACAGGGGATACAGATGCTTTATTAAGTGTTCTGCGTGATGTAACGGAAGCGCAAGGTGGTATGACGCAAATGGCACAGAAAATCAATCGGAGTCGTCAAAGTCTTTACAAGGCTCTTTCGCCAAAAGGAAATCCACGACTTGACACCTTTTTGTTGCTGTTGCATGCTTTGGGGCTTCGTTTGGCAATTGAACCACAACGAGCCACTTTGAAATAACCACGGACAAAAAACATGACAACACACTCCCTCCTCCTCCTCGCTGGCGATGGCATCGGCATTGAAACAATGCGGGAAACACGCCGCATTATTGACTGGTTTCAGCAGAAACGCGACTTGAAATTCAACATAGAAGAGGGGCTGGTGGGTGGCTCTTCCTATGATGCTCATGGCACGCCGTTGACGGATGAAACATTGGCGCAAGCACAACAAAGTGGGGCGGTGTTATTTGGTGCTGTCGGTGGCGTAAAATGGGATGACTTGCCGTTTCATCTAAAGCCAGAGCAGGGCTTGTTGCGGCTTAGAAAAGAAATGCAGTTGTTTGCAAATTTGCGTCCCGCAACGGTGTTTGATGCGCTGGTGGATGCGTCCTCTTTGAAGCCGCATTTGGTGCGGGGCTTGGATATTCTGATTGTGCGCGAATTAACAGGCGGTGTGTATTTTGGGCAGCCTCGTGGCATTGAAATGCTTCCCGATGGGCAGCAGCGTGGTGTGAATACCCAAGTATACACCACCAATGAAATTGTGCGAGTCGCGCGTGCGGCGTTTGACCTTGCGAAAAAACGGGGTAACAAAGTGTGCTCGGTGGAAAAATCGAACGTGATGGAAAGTGGCGCGTTATGGCGCAAGGTGGTGCAAGCGGTGCACGATGCGGAATACCCTGAGGTCGAACTCTCGCATATGTATGCCGATAATTGCGCGATGCAGTTGGTGCGTAATCCAAAGCAATTCGATGTGATTGTGACGGACAACCTGTTTGGTGATTTGCTTTCTGATTGTGCGGCGATGCTCACAGGGTCTTTGGGCATGTTGCCATCGGCCTCCTTGGGTGCGCCTGATGAGACGGGTAAACGCAAAGCACTGTATGAGCCCGTACATGGCAGTGCGCCTGATATTGCGGGTAAAAATGTGGCGAATCCGCTCGCAACGATTATGAGTTTTGCGATGTGCTTGCGGTATTCTTTCGGGCTGATTCCCGAAGCAGATTTGCTGGAAAAAGCGGTGAAAGATGTGCTAAGTCGCGGCTTCCGCACGGCGGATATTATGCAAGACGACATGCAAAAAGTAAGCACCAGTGAAATGGGCGATGTGTTGCTGAAAGCTTTGGAAGCCCTTGCCTTTGGTGAGTTTTAATGCCAACAGAAATCGTGGGACTCGTGGGCGGCACCCTCACCACGTTGGCGTTCTTGCCGCAGGTGATCAAGATTCTGCAAACGAAAAACACGCATAGTATCTCGCTGACCATGTATCTTATTTATATTGTGGGAGTAGCGTGTTGGCTTGTCTATGGTATCTTACAGCAAGACAATATTATTGTTGGTTTTAACATCGGCAGTTTTGTGCTAGCGTTGGTGGTCATTGGCTGCAAACTAAAGTATAAATAAACAGATGGTGCGTAAAAAAACTGCTATGAAGAAAAGTCGAGGGGTGCAAGACCCCTATGCGCCATCGATGCGTAATTTTCTGCTTTCTGCTGTGATTTTACCCATCTTAGGATATATCGGCAGTTTATATGTTGAGACAGTTAAAACCAACATTTTGGTGGAAACAGAACGCTTGCGTTCCGCAGAAGAAGCAAAAAACCAACTGTTGGATTACACGAATATTTTTGATTCGCGGCAAGTGGATGCAGCGTTAATTGCATCGGCTATTGATTATGATGCCCCGAGAGAGCAGCTTGATACGCGCTGGAGTGATTATCAAGCCACCTACAAAAAATACAATATTGCCATTGATAAGATAAACCAATCGATGACAGAATATTTAGGCTGGCAAACCCGTGATGTGCTGAATCCGTTTATTGATGGGTATATTGGCGGTACCTTTGCTGATATAGACGCGTGCCTGACGGATAGGTATTTCAGCAAAATTACCAACCGTGCTGAGGGAAAGCAGTGTGGAAATGTTAGCAACATTCAAAAGACCATAGAGAAGCTGAATGTGTGTACGAGTGCGTTTAGTATTGAGTTGCATAGCGCAACATCGGTGCAGCAAAAATTCCTAGAGCAGAACACACAAAAAGAAAACTTTTTCTCGAGAAGTTATTTCCAATCCCTTTTCTTTGCAGAAGACAGCACGCCGCGTAAAATCAAAGACGAGACGCACACCAGTGGCTATGCGGGTGTGGGCTATTGCGCCCCACAGGATTTTGCGTGTTTTCGGTTGCTAACGCGTGATGTGATGCGGGTGAATTTGTGCAGGGCGTGTGAAGGGTTGCAGCCAAAACGAGACGGGGTTTGTGCGGGCGTTAAGCCTGCTGCAGCAACGCTTTAACGGGCGCAAAACTTCGCCGATGATGTTTTGTAATACCATACTGTTTTAAAGCAGCTCGATGCTGTGCGGTGGGGTATCCCGCATTGTCTGCCCAGCCATAATGGGGGTGCATTTCATGCAATGCCTGCATGAGTGCATCACGATACACTTTGGCAACGATGCTGGCGGCAGCAATCGAACAACTTTTATCATCACCTTTCACAACAGTAACAGCTTTGCAAGGTAATATTGGTGCTTTGTTGCCATCAATCAGTGCTACATCAGGGCGGATTGCTAGCCCTGTTACAGCCCGTTGCATCGCCAGCAGGCTGGCTTGTAGAATATTAAGCGTATCTATTTCAAAAATACTGGCTTCGGCAATGGAGACAATCGCGGTAGCATGAAGTTCTGCTGCAATCGCAACGCGTCTGGCGTGGCTGAGTTTTTTAGAATCGCGCACTTGTGTTGCAATAGGAAGGGTAGGGTCAAGAATCACAGCCGCCGCAACAACACAGCCTGCAAGGGGGCCTCTGCCGACTTCATCAACGCCTGCGATGATACCTGTGTGTTGTTGTTCGAGGGAGAAATCGAGCATGGCAGGATATATAGTTGCATTTTTGCCAAGAGGCTATAGTATTTCCTCATGAACGTATGATAAAACATATGCAGGCGAAGGATTTTTGAGGAATTTTTAGGCAGAAAAGCGGGAAAAAGCGGAGTGTATTTAAGATACATGAGCATTTTGAGCGATTTTCTAACGACAAAATTACCGAAAAGACAAGCGCTGCTTATGTTCTTTAGGATTTCTGTATGCTCGCTGCCCTTGCCCCCCAACCTGATAGTGCTTTTTCTTTCACAGCAGAACGCAACCTGTTTTTAAAGGCGTTGTTGCACACACAAAACATTGTGGAGCGGCGCAATACCGTGCCCATTCTGGCGAACGTGTTGGTGAAAAATAGTGGCGGGTTGTTGTCGCTCACCGCAACGGATATGGATTTAGACATTGTGGAAGGCGTGCCGTCTGTGGAATGCAGCGATGGCGCGACAACACTGCCCGTGCATATGTTGTGCGATATTGTGCGTAAACTGCCTGATGGCTCGCAAATCACCCTTAAATCAGATGGCGATAGAGCAGAATTAGTGTGTGGGCGTTCGCAATTTACTTTGCCGTGTTTGCCAGTGGAAGATTTTCCTGTGATTGGACAGGGCAATTTGCCGCATAGTTTTTCTATGCCTGTTGCAGATCTAAAAGAGCTGATTGACCACACGAAATTCGCCATGTCGACCGAGGAAACCCGCTATTTCCTGAATGGCTTGTTTTTCCATGTTGCTGTGGAAGGGGAATCGCAAGAAAACGTGTTGCGGATTGTGGCGACTGATGGGCATCGTCTTGCGCAAGCACAAGTGCCGTTGCCTGAAGGCGCGGCAGAGATGCCCGCCGTTATTATTCCGCGTAAAACCGTGGTTGAATTGCGCAAATTGCTTGATGAAGTGAATGAGCCGATCACCGTCGGGATTTCCCAGAACAAAATTTCTTTTGCGTTTGGCGGGGTGCGCTTGACCTCCAAGCTCATTGACGGCACGTTCCCTGATTATAAAAAAGTCATCCCGCAAAATAACGACAAAATCCTCACCGTGAACACCAAAGCGTTTGCAGAGGCGGTTGACAGGGTTGCAACCATCTCCACCGATAAGATTCGCGCTATTAAACTCCATATTACCAGCAGTCAAATTACACTCACCGCAGCGGGTTCAGACAGTGGACGTGCTCAAGAAGAATTGGAAACGGTTTATGGCGGGCAAACGCTGGAAATCGGCTTTAACTCCCGCTATTTGCTGGACATCATCGGGCAAATCCAGACAGAACGCACCGCACTTGCCCTATCCGATGTTGCCGCCCCCACCATCGTGACGGAGCCAAACAGCACTGATGCGCTGTATGTTATTATGCCGATGCGGGTGTAATCGGTATTAATATTTTTTAGCTCGTTCTCCAAAAACTTCTTGCATTATCCGCAAAAAAACGTATTACTAAACCATACGCACGTGCCTATGGCCCTTGAGTGGTTACGCTACGACGTACTTTTACTTTAGACAGGGTGTCAAATCCCTGCTGACGCGAAGGTTACCGTTGGAACCAATCAGGGGGGACATGTTCATGAAAATGAATTCTGCTTCTTTGCCGCATGTTTTTGCGGCAAGCACTGCTATTAAAAAACAATCATCTCCTGCAATCATAAAAAAACTTGAAACGCGTGCGTTTTCAAGTTCTCGTGCGCTGATTCATGCGCTGCAGCCTGTTGTTCCCACCTATCTGATGCGTCATGCATTGGTGGAACGTGCCGCAACAGAATTTGCACAGCAATTTAACGGTACAACACTGTATGCGGTGAAAGTCAATCCTTCGCGCAAGGTGCTGATGGGGTTGGCAAAGGCGGGCGTGAGTCACTTTGATGTTGCATCGTTAGATGAGATTCAACTGGTGCGCCGTTTTGCGCCCAAGGCAACGCTGTTTTTCATGCATCCTGTAAAGGCGCGTGAAGCCATTGCGGAAGCGTATCAGCACTATGGTGTGCGCGTTTTTGCGGTGGACTGCACAGGCGAGCTTGCCAAAATTCAAAAACAAACCCATAACGCCAAAGATGTGTCTTATTTCGTGCGTCTGTCTTTGCCGCATAAAAGTAGTGCGGCGATAGATTTATCACAAAAATTTGGCGCGGATTTTGACGAAGCTGTGGCGTTGCTGCAAGCGGCGCGTCCTCATGCTGTCAAACTGGGTGTGACCTTCCATGTGGGGTCACAGTGCATGGATCCTGCGTCCTACACCCAAGCGATTAGCTATGCGGCGTCTGTTATTAAAGCAAGCAGTGTGCCTGTTGAGATGATCGACATTGGCGGCGGTTTTGCGGTGGCGTATCCTGATATGAATCCGCCGTCTTTGGGTGTATATATGGCGGCGATTGATGCTGCCTTCCATGACAACGATTTACTGCATCTTGAGCGTTTCGCCGAACCAGGGAGAGCGTTAGTCGCAACGGCGGGTAGCCTTGTGGTGCGTGTAGAATTGCGAAAAGGCAATTTGTTGTATCTCAATGATGGTACCTACGGCGGCTTGTTTGACGCAGGCAAAAACATTGCGTTTCGCTTTCCGTGTAATGCAATGCGTGTGGGTGGCGATTTGTCTGAACAGTTGTTGCCGTTCCGTTTTGCGGGCCCTACCTGCGATTCCCTCGATATGATGGAAGGCCCTTTCCATCTGCCGAAAGATATTGATGAGGGCGATTACATCGAAATCGGGCAGATGGGCGCATACAGCGAGTGTCTCCGCACGGGCTTTAACGGCTATAAAGACTATTTGTCTTTCGATATTGCGGAATAAATTCATCCCCCTCTTGACATTGTGGATATGACTTCCTACATGTTTGGCACTCGTGAGATGCGAGTGCTAATACCCGTTTTCTCCGAACATTGATATAACCAACCTAAAGAGGTACTACCATGAGCTTTAGACCCCTGCATGACCGCGTACTCGTACGCCGCATTGACGCGGAAGAAAAAACCGCTGGCGGGATTATTATTCCTGACACCGCAAAAGAAAAACCCATCCAAGGCGAAGTGATCGCTGTGGGTGCGGGTAGCAAAAACGACAAAGGCGAAATCCAAAAATTGGATGTGAAAGTCGGCGATGTGATTCTGTTTGGCAAATGGTCTGGCACGGAAGTGAAAATCGATGGGCAAGACCTGCTGATCATGAAAGAATCAGACATTCTGGGCGTGCTGGAAGGCGCGTCTGCAAGCAGTAAGAAGGCTGCTTAAGGAGGCAAGAGTAGGAAGGCGGGAGGTTACTCTTGCCTGACAACTCCCACCTAATATTTAATTTAATGACTCAAAAGTAGAGGAATACACTATGACTGCTGCTAAACAACTCCGTTTCGGCTCAGATGCACGCGATGAAATGCTCAAAGGCGTTATCATTCTTGCTGATGCCGTTGCTGTAACCTTAGGGCCCAAAGGCCGTAACGTGGTTATCGAAAAATCTTTTGGCTCACCGCGCATCACCAAAGATGGCGTGTCTGTTGCCAAAGAAATCAAACTGAAAAACGCGTTCCAAGACATGGGTGCGCAAATGCTCCGTGAAGTTGCGAGCAAAACCAATGATTTAGCTGGCGATGGCACCACCACCGCAACTGTTCTCGCTCGCGCTATCGTGGTTGAAGGCGTAAAATCTGTTGCTGCTGGCATGAACCCGATGGATCTGAAACGCGGTATTGATCTTGCTGTTGCTGCCGTTGTTAAAGACTTGCAATCACGCTCTAAAAAAATCTCTACCAATCAAGAAATCGCGCAAGTAGGCACCATTTCTGCAAACGGCGAAGCCGACATTGGGAACAAAATTGCGGAAGCCATGGGCAAAGTGGGTAACGAAGGCGTTATCACCGTTGAAGATGCGAAAAGCTTTGAGACGGACTTAACCGTTGTGGAAGGGATGCAGTTTGACCGTGGGTACATTTCGCCATACTTCGTGACCAACTCTGACAAAATGACGTGTGAACTTGAGAACCCGTTCATCTTGTTGCATGACAAGAAATTGGGTGGCTTGCAGGCAATTCTTCCTGTGTTGGAATCTGTGGTACAAAGTGGTCGTCCGCTGCTCATCATCGCGGAAGACGTGGAAGGCGAGGCGTTAGCAACCCTCGTGGTGAACAAATTGCGTGGTGGTCTCAAAGTGGCTGCTGTGAAGGCTCCCGGTTTTGGTGATCGTCGTAAAGCAATGTTAGACGATATTGCTATCCTCACAGGCGCAACCGTTATCAGCGAAGATGTGGGCATTAAGCTGGAGAACGTCTCTCCTGCGATGCTCGGCACCGCGAAAAAAGTGCGTATCACCAAAGATGATACCACCATCATTGATGGCGCTGGTCAAAAAGCGCAAATCGAAGCGCGTTGTGGTCAAATCCGCAATCAAATCGAAGAAACAACCTCTGACTACGACAAAGAAAAACTGCAAGAACGCTTGGCAAAATTGTCTGGCGGTGTAGCCGTGATTCGCGTGGGCGGAGCAACCGAAACCGAAGTGAAAGAGCGTCGTGACCGCGTTGACGATGCGTTGCATGCAACCCGCGCCGCAGTACAAGAAGGTATTGTTGCAGGCGGCGGTCGTGCGTTGCTGTACGCAATCAAGTCACTCGACAAAATCACCTCTACCAATGCAGACCAACGCACAGGGATTGAAATTGTCCGCCGTGCACTTCAAGCCCCTGTGCGTCAAATCGCGCAAAATGCAGGGTTTGATGGGGCAGTGATTGCTGGCAAGCTCCTTGAAAGCGATGATGCTAACTTTGGCTTTGATGCACAAAACGGCGAGTACGTTGACATGATCAAAGCAGGGATCATTGACCCTACCAAAGTGGTGCGTACCGCATTGCAAGATGCAGCGTCTGTTGCGGCTCTGCTTATCACCACGGAAGCCATGATTGCTGACGAACCAGAAGCAAAAAACGCTGCTGGCGGCATGGGCGGCGGTATGGGTGGCATGGGCGGTATGGGGGGAGACTTCTAAACCGTTTACGACACTCTATTGTACTATTGCGAAGAAAAACCGTCCTTGGCAACAGGGGCGGTTTTTTTTGATTTTTTATGAAATATCCGTAATAGCAGGTCTGTGAAAGTGCCTTATAGTTGTGAAATTCCTCATATTTTCTCTATTTAGTTGCTTTTGAAATAAAACAATAAAAAATTTTGACAAGCATACAAAAGTATGTAATATTAGAAATATAAAATTTAATATTTTATTTTTAAAGAAATTATTTTAACTTATAATAGGATTTTTATGGAAACTAGTATGAAAAAAGAAGTAAATGAATATAAAAAAGAAATCGGATTGCCACATGTTGTTGACATTCATGTGGGGCAACGTATGCGCTTGCGCCGAACAATGCTTGGTATCAGCCAAGAGAAGTTAGGAGCAACACTAGCATTAACATTCCAGCAAGTACAGAAATATGAACGCGGCGCGAACAGAATTAGTGCTAGCCGTCTGCATGAAATCAGCAAAATACTTAAAGTACCTGTTGCCTTTTTTTTCGAGGATCTTGAAAAGCTCGATTACCCTGTGGTTTCTACACAAGCCGTAGGGAGTGTTGCTGGAAATTCTGCAAGTGCGTATGAAGCCCCTGCAAACGACCCCATGACACGTCAAGAGACATTACGTCTTGTTCGTGCGTATTATCGGATTGATGATGCAGCCGTGCGTGAGCAATTCTGTGCCCTCCTTGAGAGTTATACGCGCACACCAAGCAGTGTGAAAAAAGCAGATTAGTTTTCGTATTAAACGTTTTTTACTCCGCGCTCGTCATGCCTAAATAATTTAGTCGCATGGTACTGCTCTTCATTAAGAAACAGCCTATTCTCTTTTGAGATAGGCTGTTGCCATAAGTTTGTGGGGAAGGCATAAAAAAACGCCTCTCGTTTGACGGAGAGACGTTTTTCTTAAGATTCTCGAAAATGCTTAGAAGGCCTAGCTCGCCGCCTTCTTATCATCCTTCACTTCTTCAAAGTCAGCATCGACGACTTTTTCGTCGTTTGCAGCTGTGCTAGATGCTTCTGCTGTTTGCGCACCAGCGTCACCCGCCGCAGCGCCTTCTTGCTGTTGCTTGTAAATCGCTTCGCCTAACTTCATGGCGGCTGCCGTCAGTCCTTCGATTTTATTGCGCAGGGTATCCGCATCTTCGCCTTCTTTCGCTGCTTTCACCGCCTCAATGTTTTGCTCAATCTCGGTTTTCTCAGAAGATCCGATTTTATCGCCATATTCTTTGAGGTTTTTCTCGGTGGAGTGCACGAGGCTTTCTGCTTGGTTGCGGAGTTCTACCAATTCTTTGCGTTTTTTATCCGCTTCGGCATTGGCTTCGGCATCGCGTACCATTTTCTCGATGTCGGCATCAGACAAGCCACCACTCGCTTGAATGCGGATTTGCTGCTCTTTGTTCGTTGCCTTGTCTTTGGCAGATACGCTCACAATCCCGTTTGCATCAATATCAAACGTCACTTCAATTTGTGGCATCCCACGCGGTGCAGGGGGAATGCCCACAAGGTCAAACTGCCCCAAGATTTTGTTATCCGCCGCCATTTCGCGTTCCCCTTGGAACACGCGAATGGTTACCGCACTTTGGTTATCATCAGCGGTAGAGAACACTTGGCTTTTCTTGGTCGGAATGGTGGTGTTGCGCTCAATCAGGCGGGTGAACACGCCGCCTAAGGTTTCAATACCTAATGAAAGAGGGGTTACATCCAGCAACAACACGTCTTTCACGTCGCCTTTCAAGACACCGCCTTGGATAGACGCACCAATCGCCACCACTTCATCAGGATTTACGCCTTTGTGCGGCTCTTTCCCGAAGAAGTTTTTGACGATTTCTTGCACTTTCGGCATACGGGTCATCCCGCCCACCAAAATCACTTCATCAATTTGTGAGGCGGTTAAGCCTGCATCTTTCAACGCCGCTTTGCATGGCTCAACAGTGCGTTGCAGCAAGTCCTCCACCAAGGCTTCCAACTTTGCGCGGGTGATGGTGACGTTCAAGTGTTTAGGACCGTTTTGGTCAGCAGTGATGAACGGCAAGTTTACATCGGTTTGCGACGCGCTCGACAATTCGATTTTCGCCTTCTCTGCCGCTTCTTTCAAGCGTTGCAGCGCAAGGGTATCGTTTTTAAGGTCAATCCCCTGTTCTTTTTTGAATTCACCTGCAAGGTAATCAACAATGCGGTTGTCAAAATCTTCTCCCCCAAGGAAGGTATCGCCGTTGGTGGATTTCACTTCAAACACGCCATCGCCAATCTCGAGGATGGACACGTCAAACGTACCACCACCAAGGTCATACACCGCAATAATGCCGCTGTTTTTCTTGTCCATGCCGTAGGCAAGGGCTGCCGCTGTTGGCTCGTTAATAATTCGCAATACTTCCAGCCCTGCGATTTTTCCTGCATCGCGGGTTGCTTGGCGTTGGGCATCGTTAAAGTAGGCAGGCACGGTAATAACCGCCTGTGTAACAGTCTCGCCGAGGTGGCTTTCCGCTGTTTCTTTCATTTTTTGGAGTGTGAACGCGCTGATTTGGCTGGGGCTATATTTTTGCCCGTCTGCTTCTACCCATGCATCGCCTGTGTCACCCTTCACAATTTTATAGGGCACTAAGCCTTGGTCTTTTTTGGTCAACGGGTCATCAAAACGGCGACCAATTAGGCGTTTAATTGCAAAAAAGGTATTGTGGGGGTTGGTCACCGCTTGGCGTTTCGCTGCTTGACCTACAAGCCGTTCACCTGTTTTGGTGATTGCCACGATAGAGGGCGTAGTACGCGCCCCTTCAGAGTTTTCAATAACCTTAGAGCTTTTGCCATCCATGTAGGCAACGCAAGAGTTGGTTGTGCCTAAGTCAATGCCGATAATGTGCGCCATAGTGCTGTCCTTTGTTGTATAGCTAGTAAATGTGTGTGCCATAGAGGCGTTATGCAGATATGGGCACTAATCCCCCAACGTCAAGAGGGTTATTCTCTAAAATAGAGCATAAAAATAATAAACGCTACTAACGCTAAGCCCTGCAAGCCAACACGCCACTGCATCAGCGTATTGCTATATTTCTCGCGCACGGCTCCCCCCTTTGCAGTCACAATAAGACCTGCAACCATTACAACGAGTGTTGCAAGCATGAGGGCGATGAGGAGGTAAATCATAGTGATGACCTTTGTGAAGAGAGCATATAGTGGCAATATAGCTGGCTATATAGCAAAGGCGAGGGGTTTGTTAGGCATGGACGTGGTGTTGCATTAAATATGGCAATAAATGGGGAATGGTTTGCTGATATTGAGATTTCCCCACAAGCGCGCTGAAAATTGTATATGCGACTTCCGCATCTTTTTGTGCAAGGTTTCTAATGCCATGTAATTCTTGAGGGGTTATCACTTCAATAGAGATATTATTTAATGGTTTTTGCGTTGTTTCGAAATGCTCAATATATTGAGGGTATTTACGCATTTGCTGATGGAGCCTTGCTCCTTTTCTATCCGATAATAAAAAACGTCGAAATTCAGAAGCATTGTCATGGTTCTGCAGTGCTTCTAGCATTTCCCGTAACGGTGCATCTTTTGTAATAATAACATAGCCTTGTTCTGTGGAGTTTTTGTTTGCGGCTGCTTGGATAAGTGTTAGCAATATACCAATATCGGCGGATTCCCGAAAAAGATCGCGCACTTTTTTATTGTCTTGCGTTGCCATCAGTTGAGAGAGAGCATAGCGATTAGTTACTTCTTTCTCATACCCTAAATTGATACCATGCTCCGTAATATCTGTTGGGAAATGAATAAATTTGGGATTATTATTAATGAGTCGTGCTATTTTGCTGCGTTGTTGTTTTATTTCGTCATAATTCACGCTACCTGTTAATTCAACAGCCAATAATAAGGGAATGTCGAGATAATAATGTATTTTACTGAAGCTATGCTCCCCTGATGCAAAAGCGGCTGTATCAAATGATTCTTCTGTATCTTTGATATGTTTGCGCATGACACGACAAATCTTTAAGACATCTCGAACAGACTGCCAATCTTTCCCAGCAGCGCATGTATCAACAATAAAATGTAGATTATGCGTTTTTCCTGTGGGTAATTTTAAATGTGGGGGAGAATAGTCCGTTCGAAACAAAAACTTTTCGGGTAATTTTATACCGTAACATGCTGCCAGCTCTCTCAAAATTTCTCTATCTTCAGGATTTTTAAGAGAAATGCCCAACTCCCTTGCTGCTCTAAGAGATTTGTTTGCCTTGGGAGAAGTGAGCTTTTGAAGATTATTTTTAACGTCATCTCGTTGAGACACGGTATTACCTTAAATATAATGCACCCAGTATCGAGTGCGCACAAAAACAGAAAATATAACTTTAAAAATCAAATTCGAAAAAGAGCCGAGCGTTACCCCCGCACCAAATCCAAAAACTCTCCGCGTAACACCGCATCCGTTTTAAACGCGCCCGTGAAATGACGGGTTACCATGTTCATGCCTGTTTTATGTACGCCGCGTGTGGTCATGCACTCATGCTCGCCACTTACGAAGACAGCAACGCCTTTAGGCTCAAGCGCTTGGTCAATAGAATCTCCGATGGAAGAGGTGAGGGCTTCTTGGATTTGTAGACGCTTAGAAAATACATCGCAGACCCGTGCCAATTTACTAATCCCCACTACTCGCTCATTCGGGATGTAGGCAACACTAATAGTGCCAATAATAGGGATGATATGGTGTTCGCAATGCGACTCAAAACGAATATTACGCAAGATGACCATATCCGCATATCCTGCCGCATCATAAGAAGCAGTTTGCAGCATTTCTATGGGGTTTTCTGAGTAACCAGCAGAAAACTCTTCATATGCGCGTACTACACGGGCAGGCGTTTCAATCAGGCCTTCGCGTTGAGGGTTGTCGCCCATCCAACGAATAAGAGTTTCAACGGCACTTTCAGCTTCTGTACGAGAGGGTCTGTTTTGGGCAATTAAGGAAGTCATAAAGTCTCACTGTTAGGTTATAAGGGGAAATTGTAAAGTTATTGAATGCTCATCGGTTGGTAGGGACTATCGAGAGAGAAGGGGGGTATTTCAATATTGAATGCATCACCATGGGCATTTAACATGCCATAACTCCCCACCATAATGCCAGAGGGTGCATCAAGAGGCGTACCGCTCGTATATTCAAAGGCACATCCTGGAGGAATGACAGGTTGTTCACCAACCACACCAATCCCATGTATTTCTTGAATCCGACCAAAACTATCGGTAATCCGCCAGTACCGATTGTGGAGTTTGACAGGTTCAGCACTGTTATTATGTATACATACATGATATGCCCATACATAGTGTTCTTCTTCGGGGGAAGATTGATCGTCAAGATACATTGGGCTGACGGAAACGGTAATAGCGTTAGTGGTTTTTTGATACATAGTAGCATTATATAGTTTGTCTGTTTGAGAATGCCAATGGAAACGCGATTATTTTGAGCCTTTTCTTACAAAAACTGATACTATAAAAAATATTGAGAGTATTTCTCGCTTATAAAACTGCCTCCCTACCAATTAAGAATGTATTATGACTGAACGTATTGCTAAATATCTCGCCCGTTGTGGTGTTGCTTCCAGAAGGGGAGCGGAAGATCTTATTGTACAAGGCTTCATTAAAGTAGATGGGAAAACCATCGCATCGCCTGCCTTGAATGTAACAGCGCAAAACAAAATCACATTTAAAAATAAGCCTGTCGTGTTGCCTGAAAATACGCTTCGCCTTTGGCGGTATCATAAAACAAAAGGGCTTCTTACCACGAATAAAGATCCTGATGGGCGCCCCACTATTTTTGAAAAATTGCCTGAAGAGTTGCCGCGAGTCATTACAATCGGGCGATTAGATTTAAATAGTGAAGGGTTATTATTGCTCACGAATAATGGTGGTTTAGCAAGGTATTTGGAATTACCCAGTACAGCATGGAAGCGCACCTATCGAGTGCGCGTGTTCGGGAAAATAGACAATACGATTTTAGAACCATTAAAGCACGGCGTTACAATTGAGGGTGTGAAATATGCGCCTATTATGGCAGAGCTAGAACGTCAACAGGGTGACAATGCATGGCTGCTTGTAACGCTAACAGAGGGTAAAAATCGCGAAATCCGTAAAGTGATGGAATATCTGGGGTATTCGGTGAATAGATTGTTGCGTGTTAGCTATGGCCCTTTCCAATTAGGAAAGCTTGCCGAGGGGGGCGTAGAAGAAGTGCCATTGCGGATATTAAAAGCTTCTCTCGGCAAAGAATTAATGGAAAAATTGCGGTAATTATCGCTGTGCAGTCGTCGTATTAGTCTCACTACTTGCCATTGAAATGGCAATCCCTGTTTCAGTTGCTGTTGTCGGAATAAGAGTTGCGGCAAGAGTATCGCCGCTAACTTTTGATGCTCCACTTTTTACAGGCCCTTGCCAAAAGATTTTGTTTCCCTCTTGAGAAACTTGATAACAGCTCCAATCAGGTGTGCTAGGCCACTTTGAACAAACCATACCGTCATCCGTAACGGTCCAAATTCCTTTTTCTTTTTGTGTACCATCATGATCAACAACAGTTTCTGCGGCGGCATTAAAATACTGTTTTTGTTGTCCTTCTTCTCCTTCCCATACAACTGCGTTATTCACTAAAACAACACGGATGGTATCAGCAGGAAGAATTTCTGCAGCGGTGGCATTGTGTAGTGGTAGTGCTACGCTACACAACGCGGAAAAAGCAATAAACGGAAGGGTAAGTTTATTCATGTGTTACTCCTAAAACTGCCGTTTTGTATTTATATTTCAATAATACACGATAATGAGCCTTACGTAAAAACAAAAGTACGTCAAGATAAAAAACACAGATAAAAAACACATAAGAACTAATTTAATAACGCCAAAGTTGGGTGCAGCGCACAATAAAATCCCTAGGAAACACACGGTGATAAACGCAAAAGCGAGATGCAGACCCTCTTAATTTTTTCTGCATTGCAGCATTTGACAGAAGCGATTTATTTAGGAAGGCCTCAACCCCGCAAACGGCTTTTTAAAGAAAGCGGTAATTTTGGGGATTGCCAACACGTTTTCAATGCGGCGTGTCAGGAAATCTGCCGTCTCTTGGTGATTCTCACTCTCATCTTGCAACCAATATAACAGCGTTGAAAGATACACCCCCGCCAACAAAAAGCGTTTGCTGTAAAAATTATAGTCTGTCGATGTGTCGCCCGCCAATCGCCAGCACTGGTCAACTATTTGATAAAGATAGTTGCTGGTATCAAGCGCACGGGTTGGCAAAACATAATAGCCCATTGCCGCGCGTACGGCAGGTTTAAAATCTGCCAGCAAATGCAAGCGCAACATAACGCTACTGTGGATTTTTTGGCGGATTTTTGCAGGCGGCGGCGTTTGGGTAATGTACGCCTCCTCAAGATCTTTATGCAAACAATCATGCCAATATTGCAACACATCGGGAATGTCTTCAGGAAACAAACAAAACGCCGTGCCTTTTTCAAAGCCGCATTGCTGCTCTGCAAGGGTAATCGCGGGGAGGGAAAATCCATCAAACGCCACATTTGCTAAAATGGCGGCAAGCAATGCATTTTTTTGTTCTAAAACTGTATGGTTCATGATACTCTAATAATCCGCTTCAAATTTTTCTTTGCAGATGCTGTGAAGTTATGTATAGGAAGTTTCTGATTTTTCAATAACTACACTACGATAAGGTTGTTTTTGTGTTAGTAAATGTTCGTGATAATAATGTAGAGCAAGCACTGCGTGCGCTAAAGAAAAAACTGCAACGCGAAGGCGTTTTCCGTGAGATGAAAATTCGTCGTCACTTTGAAAAGCCGTCTGAGAAGCGTGTGCGTGAAGCGCAAGAGTCTGTTCGTCGTCAACGTAAGTTGGTGCGTAAGCGTCTGGAAAAAGACGGTTTTTAGTTTTTCGCTCTCATCCCTAAACAATAATAACATACCTCTGGATTGTACAGCAGAACGCTATATATGAATTAATAGTAAATCGACTATTGGTTCACTCTCTTGGTATGGTATGAAAACTTCTTACACGTTGCATTTCTCCGCCGCCCTTGCAAAAATTAAAGCCGAGGGGCGCTACCGTTATTTTCAAGAGCTTGAGCGCAAAGCGGGACAGTTCCCCAGCGCGCTGCATTATCGTGAAACAACATCCACTCCCATCACCGTTTGGTGTAGCAATGATTATCTTGGCATGGGACAACACCCCGCCGTTTTAGCGGCTATGCATACTGCGCTTGACCAATGCGGCGCAGGTGCAGGGGGAACCCGCAACATTTCAGGCACAACTCTTTATCACGTTGCCCTAGAAAAAGAACTTGCTGCAGTGCATAGCAAAGAATCGGCGTTGATATTTTCTTCAGGCTATGTTGCCAACGAAACAACCCTCTCCACCATCGCAAAATTACTTCCCGAGTGTGTGATTTTTTCTGATGCAAAAAATCATGCTTCCATGATTCACGGCATTCGGGAAAGTGGCGTGGAAAAGGTTATCTTCCGTCACAATGATACAGCGCATTTAGAAGAGTTATTGCAGCAATACCCTGAAAATCGCGCAAAAATGATTGTGTTTGAGTCTGTTTATTCCATGGAGGGGGATATTGCCCCTGTTGCGGAAATCTGTGCGCTTGCTAAAAAATACCACGCCTTCACCTATCTGGATGAGGTGCACGCGGTGGGCATGTATGGGGCTGAAGGCGGCGGCATTGCCCAACAAAAAGGCGTGCAACAAGAAGTTTCCCTTATTCAAGGAACATTAGGCAAGGCGTATGGCGTTGTGGGGGGCTATATCGCTGCCGATGAAGCGGTGGTGGACTATGTGCGCAGCGCTGCTTCAGGGTTCATTTTCACGACAGCCATCCCCCCTGCTATTGCCGCAGGGGCGTTAGCCAGTGTGCGCCATTTGCGCCAATCTTCCCTAGAACGCGCACAACAACAGCAAAATGCTTCCCGCCTTAAACATCTGCTAGAACAAGCGGGTTTGCCCGTCATGGTGGGGGAGAGTCATATCGTGCCGCTGATGGTGGGCGATGCTGTGCGCTGCAAAGCGATTAGTGATGCGCTGCTCTATGACTATAACATTTATGTGCAGCCAATAAACTATCCCACTGTCCCCAAAGGCACGGAACGCTTGCGCTTTACACCGTCACCGACCCACACAGAAGCCATGATGCAGGAACTCGTAACAGCCCTAAAAACGGTGTTTGCAGAGAGAGCAGAAGAGAAGAAGACGGCTTAAGTTTTCTTATTTCTGTTTTGAATGGATGAATTCGGAACAGGAATACGCGCTTTTAATCCCCGTAATATCGGTTTTGCAACAGCAGGTTTATAGGCGGCAATTGGTGCATAAAGTTGTTTCCGTGCTTCAATCAGCAACACCCCCGCAAAGGAGGGAAACCAGCGTTGACCGATTTTTTCCCATGCTGTTGCGGCTCTTAAGGAGACACGCCCTGTAAATGGCGGCATATACAGTGCGGAGACAAAACGAATCGGCGTAAATTGGTGGGCACGCAATAAGCGTTTTGCTTGCCGCATACTAAACGGATGTCCCTGCCCAAAAGGGGTGCGCTCTAAATGCGCCCAAATGCCCCGCCTGTTCGGCACAATCATCAGCAATTTGCCATTGCCTGCCAACACCCGCCACACTTCTTGCAGCATGAGTTGTAGGTTATCGGTGTTTTCCACCGCATGGAGCAGAATCATCGTATCAATACTGTTGTCTGCAAATGGCAGTTGGCTTTCAAGAGATAGCACAGAGCGATACGCACCCTCACGCGGCCACGCCACAATGCCCTGTTGTGCTGGCATCACGGCAAAGGTACGCGGCGTTTGCTCTTGATACGGACGCAACAACGGCGCGGCATATCCCAGCCCGACCACTGTATCACTTGCTAACGTTGGCCATAACTCTAACAATTTCCGCCGTAACAGCCGCTTGGTCACGCCCCCCAGCGGCGTGTTATAAAAATCTAATAAATCGGCAATATCGGGGAACATAAAAATTTTATTCTCCTAAAACTTGCTTCACTGTACTCGCTAACTGCTTCAGGCTGAAAGGCTTGGCAAGAAACGCTATATCTGCTTGGTCTTCAAGGCGTTTGCGCATGTTTTCTTCTGCATAGCCTGAAATACACATCACTTTAAGATTCGGCATTTTTTCGCGAATAATACGAATGAGCGTAGGGCCATCAATAACGGGCATCATCATATCGGTAATAAGCAGGTCAATATGACGCGGTTCGGTGTTGAGGATTTCTAAGGCTGCTTCACCGCTCCGTGCTTCAATGACTTCATAGCCTTTGTTGCGCAGCGCACGTGCGCCGAATAACCGCACGGGGTCTTCATCTTCCACTAGAAGGATAACCCCACTGCCTGTGAGATCCGCAAGTTCCCCTAAATCTTTAGTAGACTTCTTTTCCTCAACACCGTTATGGCGAGGAATATACAGGCTGAAGGATGTGCCGCGTCCTACCACGCTATCAACGCCTACATAACCCCCTGTTTGCTTCATAATACCATATACTGTTGCGAGCCCTAACCCTGTACCCGCCCCCACATCTTTAGTGGAGAAGAACGGATCAAAAATCCGTTCGATAATATCAGCAGGGATACCGCTCCCTGTATCTGTTACACGAATAAGCACATATTCGCCAGCAAGCATCTCTTCTGTGCCAAGACGTTCTGGTTTTTCAAGAGTGATATTCGCGGTTGTGATAGTGAGCGTGCCATGATCGGCGATTGCATCGCGCGCATTCACCGCAAGGTTAATAATCACTTGCTCAAGTTGGGTTTGGTCAACTCTTACAAGCCATAAGTCACGGCTATGCTGAATATTGAGGCCAACACTTTCGCCTAATAATCGCCGCAGCAAATGCCCCAATTCTGCTAATGTATCTGTAATGTTAAGCACTTTGGGCGTTAGTTTCTGTTGTCGAGAAAAGGCAAGGAGTTGGCGGACGAGTCCTGCTGCACGTGTAGAATTCTGTTGGATATGGTTAATATCCGCGAAAGAGGGATCACCCGCAGTGTGGCGTTGCAACAGCAAGTCACAAAATCCCATAATAGCGGTGAGGAGATTGTTGAAATCGTGTGCAATGCCGCCTGCAAGCTGCCCGACAGCTTGCATTTTTTGGGATTGAACGAACTGTTTTTCGAGGTCTTTGCGTGCTGAAATATCAAGCAAATGGAGGACAAGGCGCGAATCTTCCGTTTGAGGATTATCCACCATGCCGATATAGACCGCCACCGTGGTTTCTTTTTTCGTTACGAGTTGAACTTCAATGAGTGCGGGGTCGCCCTGTTGTTCAACAAGGGTGATTGCGGCTTTGAGTTTATCGTGGTCATTTTTATGAAACAGGGTGTGAACAGGTTGTTTTACGCATTGAATGGCTGATTTTTCCGTCAACGTGCAAAACATCGGGTTGCAAATTTCAATACAATGATTGACATTAAGGGCGATAATACCAATCGGGGCAGCATGAAAGTAATGCCGATAGAGAGCTTGTGTGCTGAGGGCTTCTTGATACGCTTCATCTTTTTTTGTAAAACGCCGTGCAAGTTTAACCCCTGAACCCATTTGTGCGGCAATCGCATCTTTTGTTGCCATCCAAAATAAAATACTGCACAGGAAAAAAAGAAAAATAGCAAGATAGGTTAATACCGTAAAAGACTGTTTTATTAATATCAGCCAGAGCGCCAGCCCCCCAAAACCGAGAAAAGACGATGCAAGAAGGAAAAAAATTGTAAAGAGTGCAAACTGGTTTGCAAGTTTAATAAGTTTCATGACGTTGCCAACTCTGAAAATAGGGAAGTGCTCTATTATATCAATACTGTAGTCAAACAGAACAATCGAGAAAAAGGAAGTCGTAATGCGGAGAATATTAACAGGCTGTGTGGTGCTATTGCTGTTAAGTGTTACAGTCAATGCGGCTGTGCCGTTGCAATTACAGGGTAATCTCTCCCAAGGCTCCTTAGTAAAAGGGCGTGTGGAAGTAGGCACAAAAGTTTTCCTTAATAATACAGCCGTTGCGACAACGCCAAACGGGTTCTTTTTGCTTGCGTTCCATCGAGAAGCCCCTGCCACGGCATTATTGAAACTGGTGCGTGATACGGGAGAAACAGAAACAAAAACACTGACCATTGCGCCGCGACAGTGGGATATTCAGCGGCTTACGGGGTTGCCTGCAAAAATGGTTACCCCTGATCCTGTTGCAGAAAAACGCATTGCTCTAGACAACGCACAAATCAAGGCGTTGCGACGCAATTTCTTAGAAATTCCTTATTTTGAGAGTGGATTCATTTTGCCCGCCAAAGGCAGGATTTCTGGAGTGTTCGGCAGTCAGCGTATTTTAAATGGCAAGCCTAAAAATCCGCATAATGGACTGGATATTGCAGGGGGCTTAGGCGGCGCGGTGTGGGCACCTGCTGATGGCGTGGTGGTGCTTGCCGCCCCTGATATGTATTACACAGGCAATACTGTTTTTATTGATCATGGATTTGGGTTGATTTCTGTTTATGCACACTTGCAAACAATGACGGTGCAGACAGGACAAGAAGTAAAACAGGGCGATTCACTGGGCACGATTGGCAGCACAGGGCGGTCAACAGGCCCGCATTTGCATTGGGGTACAACGCTTGGCAGCACCCATGTTGACCCCGCGATGGTGCTGGAGGCATTAGGAAACTAATGCAGTCCACCCCGCCTCATCCAGCACCGTCACGCCTAATTCCTTTGCTTTTTTCTCTTTAGAGCCTGCCGCTTCCCCCGCTACCACATAATCTGTTTGCGCGGAAATGCTGCTGCTGACTTTTGCCCCTGCTTGTTCTGCTTTGGCTTTGGCTTCGGCGCGGGTCATCGTTTGCAACGTGCCTGTGAACACCACGGTTTTGCCTGTAAGCGGTGTATTATTGAGGGCTGTTTCGGTGTGGGGCAAGATAGTGAGATGTTGCTGCAGATCTGCAATAACCTGCTGATTATGCGGTTCTGCGGCGAACGTAATCAAATCATTCGCCATGTTTACGCCAATCCCATCAATCGATAGGAGTTGTTGATACGCCTCACTTGCAGTATCAAAAGCTGTTTGAAGGGCGGAAAACCACGCCTCTACAGTACCATAGTGTTTCGCCAGTGTTTTAGCGGTTGCCTCCCCCACTTGGGCAATCCCTAACGCGTAAATAAAGCGGTTTAAGGGGATGGTTCGCCGTTCGTTAATGGCTGCAAACAGGTTTTGTGTGGAAAGCTCGCCCCAGCCTTTGCGGTGAGGCAAATCAATGACACCTGCTTGTTGCCGTGCTTCTAGCGTGAAAATATCAGCAGGTGTTTGAATTAATTTATCCTGCCACAATCCCTCAACTTCTTTTGCGCCTAATCCTTCAATATCAAAGGCATGACGCGAAATGAAATGCTTTAAACGTTGCACGGTCTGTGCGCCACAAATCAATCCACCTGTGCAGCGGCGCGCCACTTCGCCCGCATTACGGCTTGCGATACTGCCGCACACAGGGCAACTCTCAGGAAATACAAAAGGGGTTGATGTAGCAAGGCGTTGGGCAAGGTCAACGCCTGTGATTTTGGGAATTACATCCCCTGCGCGTTCAAGGAACACCGTATCACCCACGCGAATATCTTTGCGGATGATTTCATCCTCATTGTGCAATGTTGCTTTGCTCACCACCACGCCGCCCACGGTGACAGGTTCAACCAAGGCAACGGGCGTCAACACCCCTGTGCGCCCTACTTGCACAATAATTTCCCGCACAATCGTTTTTGCCTGTTGTGCAGGGAATTTGTGAGCGATTGCCCAGCGGGGGCTACGGCTCACCGTGCCAAGACGCTCTTGCCAGTCCAGCCGATTCACCTTGTAAACAATCCCGTCAATGTCATAGCCTAGTGTGGCACGGTCTGTGAAAAGACGTTCATAAAACGCCAAAATTTCTTGCTGGTTGGCGCACACAGTATAACGGGGATTGGTGGGCAATCCCCATGCTTGAAAGCAGGTCAAAATTTCGGCGTGTGTTGCGGCAAAAGGATTGGAAACCAACCCTGTAGCATAGGCAAAAAACTGCAACGGGCGGCTTGCAGTAATCGAAGCATCAAGCTGTCTCAAGCTTCCTGCCGCTGCATTGCGCGGATTCGCAAACAGCGGCTTATTTTGAGCTGCTTGCTGTTGATTAAGGGCGGCAAAGTCCGCATGACTCAGGAACACTTCCCCGCGAATTTCCACAATGTCAGGAATATTCTTGCCCTGCAAGCGGTGCGGAATGCTTTTAATTGTGCGGAGGTTGGCGGTGATGTCTTCCCCCTCTGTACCATCCCCCCGTGTTGCCGCTTGCACAAACACGCCTTTTTCATAGCGAATATTGGCAGAAAGCCCGTCTATTTTCGGTTCTGCGACAACCTCAACCGCGCTGGCATCGGGCAAATTTAAAAAACGCCGAATTTTTTGGAGAAAGTCCGCAATATCCTCAGCAGAAAACGCATTACCGAGCGAAAGCATTTGAATGCCGTGCCGAACTTTAGCAAAGTCACTGACAATACTCTGTGCCCCGACTGTTTGTGTGGGAGAATCAGGCGTGACAAGAGCAGGGTTCGCTGCTTCTAAAGCCTGTAATTCACGGAGTAGAGCATCATAATCCGCATCGCTCATCTCAGGGGCATCTTCAGCATAATATTTTTGGTTGTGATGGTGGAGGAGGCGGCGCAATTCTGACACACGCGCCACAGGAGAAGTCGCAAATAAAGGGAGTTCTTCCGCAGTCATCACGACTACTTCACACCCGCATCTTGCAGCAAGTCAAAGCTATACTGATACCAGTCACTCCCTGGGTAATTATACCCCAACACCGCCGCATTGCGTTTTGCTTCTTCAACCAAGCCAAGGGCTAAATACGATTCTGTCAACCGATGCAACGCCTCTGCTGCATGGGGTGTTGTTTGGTATTTGTCAACGACCACACGGAAACGATTGATTGCCGCCAGATAATTCTTTTTATCCAAATAAAACCGCGCAATTTCCATTTCCTTGCCTGCTAGGTGGTCAAGGGTAAGGTCAGTTTTTAGTTTTGCATCGCGGGCATATTTTGAGTCAGGGAAGCGACGTATCACCTGTTTAAACGCGGTGAGCGCGTCTTGCGTCATTTGCTGGTCACGACCCACATCTGAGATTTGCTCATAATAGCATAATCCTTTGAGGTAATACGCATATGCAGCATCTTTGTGGGCGGGATGCAATTCAATGAATCGGTCTAGCGCAACAAGGGCTTCTTCATAGCGTTGATCTTCGTAAAGCGTGTAGGCATACAGCATTTGTGCTTGTGTTGCCCATTTTGAGTAGGGATACAGGCGTTCCACATCTTCAAACAGTTTTGCCGCTTTAACTAAATTTCCCTCAACAGAGGCATCCAACGCCTTATTATACAAGGCTTCAACGGGCAATTTCTCTAGTGCTTTTTGTTCTTCAAGTGGGGTTTCAGTGGCGCACGCAGCAAGCATCACCAACAGAGAAATGACAAAAGGAAAGCGAGACAAGGATTTTTTCACCATGCCTCGCACCATACAGATTTTTAAAAATCACGCAAACGGATTTGTGGGGTGGAAGACTCCCCCCTTATGCCGCTAACGGAACTTGAATGTCATATTTGTTGCTGGGAAGCACATATTGTTGCGCTGTTCTTTTTGAGGCATCAATAACGATAGGTGCTTTAACATTAAGCGTCATCTGCACTTTACCGAACATTTCCCGCACGGTAACGATATGCAATAATAACAAATCGTCTTCTGCTATAGAAAATGTATTGCAAAGAGAGGCAACATCACTAGCCTCTAGCAATGCTGTTTTGGCGGTTGTGGGGAAAACAATAAACGATAGATTTTTTTCTTCTAAAGATTGCAAGATGCGGAAATTATTGGCAGCGGCGGCATTCGGCATGCTGCTCAGACCAAAGCGTGTAAATTCTGTAAGACCGATTAACCCTTGAGCAAAAGTAATAAATTGATCCGCCTCAAATTGCAGCGTACCGAATTTATTTTGTATAACAACAGCGTCTTCTTTTTGGGTAGAGGCTGTAACAGTTTTTTGGGTCATATCGCTATATCTATTCACATCTGAATAATCAGGGTTTTCGTAGGTAGCTAACGTTGCGTAATCCATAATATTATACCTCTTAAGTGTTCAAAAATTGTTAATGTTCTGTGGTCTCGCTCAATCTATTCATGGTCTATTGTTTTAATTCAAATATTGTACCAAACTCATGCGTCCCATCCGTCCAATGGTGGAATAGGCTGCACTGAGTAGGGTTTCTTGGTTAGCAAGTTCACTCGTTGCTCGTAAAACGTCTGTATCTTGAATTGAGCTAATAGTTGTTGCCAACACAGTTTGATTGTCTAAATGGCGACTCTTAACGGTATCCAATGTTTTGCTTTGTGCGCCAATCACACTGATTGATTGGTTTAGCCCTGCAATAGCCTCATTAATAAGCTGCATGCCTTCCCGTAGTCTCACAGGATCTGTGGCATTTGCTTGAACAATCCGCAGCCCGCGAATATATTTTTCAAAGGTTGAATCGCTTGCCTTTACACCGTAATCAAGATTGTAATTGGTATCAATTTTTGCGGTGAGTGTGTTCGCATCGCCTTGATAATAATCAGTATCAGCGGTGAGAGCACTAGGAGCACTTGTAAATTTTGTTAAGTCAACAGGCGCTGTTGTGGTGCGCGTGCCTGAAAAAACATATGTATCACCGTCTTTTGTATTCAGCACGTTTGCAACTTGCTTGAGTAATTGCTCGGCTTGTTGCCCTAAGGCAGAGAAATTCGCGTTGCCGTTGTTTAAGCCTGTGACCAATGCTGTTTTAAAAGAAATCCCGTTGTCTAACAGGGAGTTCATTTGTGTCTCCATGGTATTCATGCGGGTGGTGGTTTGCGTAATAGTTGTTACATATTGCGCGGTGCGTTCACTGGTTGATTGTAAGCCCACAAGCCTTGAGGCATCTTGGTAAATCCCTGTGTATGTTTGGGATTTTTGACCGCTGGAAATTTGCGTTTGCAAATCAAAGGCACGCTGCTGGATTTTATTCACAAATCCTTGCGTGCTGTTGAATTTTGCAAAAGTTCCTAATCTATCTAACATAATGCGTTATCCTCGATTATCCAACAAGCTGACTGAGTTCTTGGAACATGTCTGAAACCACCTTAATGATCCGCGCTGAGGCACTATAGGCGTTCTGAATTTCTGTGAGGGATGCCAACTCTGAGTCCATATTCACACCACTGGTGGAAGACCGTTGCAGTTCTAATTGGCTCGTTAGACTTTGCTGATTGTCATAGTTATCGGTGTATTGATTATTGAGGCGGGCATTATTGCCCAAAAATAAGCTGGCATAACTGGTGAGCGATGTTTGCACATCACTAAGATCCCCTGTGGGAGCAAAAGTAGAGTTTGCATCAAACGCGTCTGTAATGGCGTTGGCGATGCTGGCATCTCCTGCTGTAATCGCTGCAATCGGTGTGGTGATAGGCGGCGTGATCACTTGGTTATTCAGTGCGCCGCGCGTGAGAAGTTGCGGGGTATCAATAAGTTTTTGATTAACAGTGAGAGAGGTTGCAGTGTGTCTTGGATCCCGAAGGTCAAAAAATTTCGTGAGATTGCTGCCTGTTGCCGTATCCGTTGCAGGCGGGCTTAACAGCGTCATCTCAATGCTTTCGTTCGGATTGTCCGCTTTGAGATAGAGTTTCCCATCACTGCCAAGACTGGCTGTCATGCCAATAGCAGCACCATTGATTTGATTAATAACATCACCCACACTGGCGATAGGCAGTGTTGCTAAGTTTAAATTAAAACTTGTTTGCACAACACCTGCTGCATTCGTCACACCAAAGCGCACACTGCCTGTGCCTGAAAGCGGACTTGTAATGCTAAACGTATTATTACTAACTAACTTAACAGGATTAGAGTCGGAAAGGCTGGAGACAAAAATGTCATTTAGTCCGAAGAATTGCCCAACATTGAGATCTCTCCCCGTCACGTTTTCGATAGCAGGGGTTGTTTGTCCCGCTGCCATGCCAACAGCAATTTTATTTGCGCCGAGGGCTGCAATCGTCATTTTACCATTTGCATCAAGGGAAACACTGCCAACAGTATTAAAGGCAACACCGTTGACAGCGGTGGTAGAGGCATTAACGGCTGTGATAAAATCATTAATGGTTTTGGGGGCAGGGCTGGTGATGGTTCCTAAATCTAGGTCAACATAATCACTGTAATTGCCAGCGGCATTGGTAATGGCAATACGCATTTTTCCTGTTGCGTAAAAAGGATCACTCCCATTAAGAACGCGTGTCCCTGTAAGTGATTGTGGTGGGGGGTATGCAGTGCCTAAGTTGCTAACGGAATTCACAATGTTTTGTAATGTAGAGGAAATATTTTCTAGTTGGTTTGCCATGTTTGGCAAAACGGTATCGCGTGAATCAATAAGCCCTTTGAGCCGTCCCGTGCGGAAAGTATTGGTTAAATCAGTTGCAAGCGTGTTGTTGGCAAAATCAATTTTGTCAAACCCGCCATCTGCTTGTGTAACGGTAGGGTCAATACTTGAGACAGGAGTATATTGCAGTTTTTGAGGGGTGTTATCGATGAGCTTTGTGCCATCGTTTGTGTAGATAACAATTTCTTTATTGGCGCGCGTGAAAACTCGTATATCCATTTGTTCTGCAATTTTATTAATTTCTGCATCACGCTGATCTTCTAGGTCACCTGTGGCGATGCCCATCACGTCGTTTTTAGCAATTTTGCCGTTTAAATCATTAATGTTAATGAGAGCGGTATTGACCACTTCAATCGAGTTTGCAACTTCTTGATCAACGTCTTGACGCAGCGACTGAATGCGGCTGCTGGCGGTATTGATTTGATTGGCAATATCTCGGGCAAGATTAACGAGTTCAACTTTTTTAATCGGGTTGTTTGGGTCAGTTGCAACACTGGAGAAACGATTGACGAGTTTTGTAATATTCGCAGTCAGAGATGTTTGTGAGCTAACGCTTCCGAAAATAGATTCTGTTCTTTGTGCGTAGTCTTGTTTCGCCGCATATTCTGATAGCTTTGATGTCTGGTTGCGTAACTCGAGTGCAAGACTTTCGTTTACACTGCGTGTAATGCTTGCAACACTCACACCACTGCCGATGCCTTTGTTGCCTCCAGAAACAATGCTCTCAAGATTCGCTTGCTTGCGAGTGTAGCCAACGGTATTTGCGTTCGTAATGTTGGAACTGGCAACATTAAGCTGAACCTGCGTGACGCTGATTCCTGTTAGAGCATTTTTGAGGGCAAGGTCTAGAGACATTGTTTAGTGTTCCCTAAAGACTTTGATTAAGGGCAACAGACATTGACCCTTGCGCCACGCCTGCATGGCGATAAACACCGCGTTGAGTTTTTCCACTACGGTTATAGGCGGTTAAGGGAGATTGTTGTTCTGTGACAGCATTGCGAATGGCTTCTAAAACAAACTGGCGGCTGTCGCGTGCGGCGCTAAGAGCGCGTTTGTTTTCTTTTGTCACGCGACCATAAAGTGCCATAACTTCCGCAAGGTGCTGTTTTTGCTCGGCAGAAATTTCCTGTAGCCAATCAAGATTGCTTTGAAACTCAAGGATGAGTTTTTCATATGCTTGAAACAGAATATTTTTTGATTCTTGTAAAGGTACAATCGAGACAACGTCTTGTTTTCGCAAGAAATCTGTTTCTTGTTGTAGCACTTGAATAAGGCGATAGGTCAACTCCAGTAGGGTGTTGATTTTCGCGCTTGATGATAAATTTGTATTTTCCTCACTCATTATTTTCTCTGAGCCTCCTCTTGTAAACGAATCATTTCTGTTTTCACTGCATCAGCTATGCCAAGTTGTCCTGTTGCCGCGATATTCTTGCCGTATTCTGTCACCATGAAGGAACGGAAGGTTTTTTCGCCTTGTCCGCCGCCAAAAGTGCTGTCTGTATCAATGCCTTCAAAGATGAGAGACAGCATTTGACTCAGGAACATGCCTTCAAATTCTTTAGCTTTTTCCTCTACGTTTTTAAGCTGCGGATTAGGCGCGGTGAAAGGGGTGTTGTTCAAAGCAAGCGTTGCGGTTTCAAACGTGTTCATTACATCACCTCAATTTCAGCTTGCAGTGCGCCTGCTGCTTTGATGCTTTGCAGAATGGAAATAAGATCCCTTGGGCCAACACCAAGGGCATTGAGTCCTGTTACCAGTTCTTGAAGATCAACGCCTTCCCGCACAATACCGAGTTGTTTGTCTGTATCTTCATCAACTTGGATATTGGTGCGGTCAACAATCGCTGTTTGTCCTGTTTGGGCAAAAGCATTGGGTTGGGAGACTTGCGGGGTTTCTGTCACACGAATGGTCAGGTTGCCTTGGGCAATCGCCACCGTGCTAATTTTAACATTCTCGCCAATAACAATAATCCCTGATTTTTCATCAATCACCACTTTAGCAGGCAAATCAGGCTGCACAGGGAGTTGTTCAATGCGGGTAATAAGCCCCACGGGGTTGTTGGCGTAATCATTGGGTAGATTCACAACCACCGTGCCAGAATCTTGGGATTCTGCCGCTTGCACGCCTAAATCTTGGTTGATAACGCTGGCAATGCGGCGTGCGGTGGTGAAATCAGGGTTGCGTAAGGAAATACGCAGCGGGTTCAACTGCTTCATATCAAAGGGAATTTCTTGTTCCACAATCGCGCCGCTGGCAATACGCCCATTTGTGGGCGTGCCTTTGGTAACACTGGCTGCTGCACCACTGGCGGTAAAGCCGCCAATCGCAATGGGGCCTTGCGCCACAGCATACACTTCCCCATCAGCACCCATCAGCGGGGTGACGATAAGCGTGCCGCCTTGCAAACTAGACGCATCGCCAATTGCAGAAACAGTCACATCAATACGGTTGCCTTGACGGGCGAAAGACGGCAAGGTTGCTGTTACCATCACAGCGGCAATATTGTTTGTTTTCAGGTTGTTATCCCGTGCATTAATACCAAGGCGTTCCAACATCCCCACGATGCTTTCTTTAGTGAATACCGATTTTGTAAGACTATCGCCCGTTGCGTTTAACCCCACAACCAGACCATAGCCCACCAGCATGTTATCGCGCACGCCTTCAAAATTGGTGATGTCCTTCACGCGTGTGCCCGCTGATGCTGGCAACGTGGGGACGTTGAGCAACAGGGCTGCACTGATAACGAGTGAGAAAAATTTTTGCATTACCTCAAGTCCTTTTTGTTGTTAAGGTAACCAAGTGCAAAAACTGTGCCATGTTCTAACGGTCTAAAAATTGCAAAGAACAAATAATGTCTGAAGAAACCGACGATTCCCAGAAAACCGAAGAACCCACCCAGCGACGGCTTGAACAGGCGCGGGAAAAAGGGCAGGTCGTTAATTCAAGGGAAGTTTCAACATGGATGATGTTGTTTGCAGCAGCCCTTGCGATTTATTTGCTTGTGCCCAGCATGGGGGCTGATTTTATTGATGCACTAACACCGTTTATTGCCCACCCCCACGATATTCCCGTTGATAGTGTTTCTGTTCGCAGTGTGCTTGTTGAGCTGTTTTTAAAAACATTTTTGGCGATGGCATTTTTTGCCTTGTTAATGATTATCGCGGCTCTCGCAGGGAATGGGATGCAATCAGGCATTTTATTTTCCAGCAATAATATTCAGCCAAAGTATGAGCGTATTTCGCTATTCAAGGGGCTTAAAAGATTATTCTCGATGAAATCCGTTGTGGAATTTCTCAAAGGGCTAGCAAAACTCGCGATTATTAGCGGTGTTCTCTACACGCTTCTTAAGCCTGTTATCATGAAAAGCCCGTTAATGGTTGATGCAGATGTTGTGTTGATGGGCGGCAGCATCCAAGAAATTGTCATGGAAATGCTCTCAACAGTATTATCCGTGCTGTTTATGATTGCGGCACTTGATTTTCTGTATCAAAAACTCTCGTTTATGAAATCCATGCGGATGAGTAAGCAAGAAATAAAAGATGAATATAAGCAAACGGAAGGCGATCCCGTTATAAAAAGTAAGTTGCGGCAGTTGCGGCAACAACGCTTGAAAAAACGGATGATGGCGGCCGTGCCTGACGCTTCCGTGATTATCACCAACCCCACCCACTATTCGATAGCCTTAAAATATGACAAAACATCCATTGGTGCGCCGATTGTGCTGGCAAAAGGTATGGATTTTATTGCCCTAAAAATTCGGGAGATTGCTAAAGAGCATGATATTCCGATTGTGGAAAACCCGCCGCTGGCGCGTGCGTTATATGCGGATTGCGAGATTGATCAAGAAATCTCTTTTGAGCACTATAAAGCCGTGGCACAAGTGATTAGCTATATTATGAAGTTGAAGAAGCGGAAGTAGCATTGCCCCAGTGCTCCCGCACAAAGGGAATAGTAATACTGTGCTTATGCTGCAAAGCCGCTGCATCCAGCAAGGCAACACAATCGTGGGCGGCGGCAAAAGACCGTTCACTGCGACTCACGATGTATTTCAGCACATCATCACTTACCTGCAACTGCCTGTCTGCAAACAACTTGGCAAGAATCGCATGAAATAAACCCGCATCGGGCAATCCCAACACCGCAACGGGGGCGGCTTTGAGGCGAGAGCGCAAATCGGGCAGCGAAATATTCCATTCTTCTAAAGGCAAACGGCTTACCAGTAACAGAAATTTCCCCGATTCTTTGGCGATATTATATAGATGAAACAGGGCGGCTTCTGCAAGATCTTCCCCACAATCATCAATAATGCAGCCCACCGTGTCCCCTTCCAACCAATCAGCGATAGTTGCGGTAGAAAGCTGTGCGGCGGTATAATATCGCGCCCCTGTTTGTTGTTGCCAAATACTCGCAAGGTGCGTTTTGCCGCTGCCTTGTTCGCCGATTAACAGCAAGGCAGGGGCA
This sequence comes from Alphaproteobacteria bacterium, assembly GCA_947457935.1. Lineage (GTDB taxonomy): Bacteria > Pseudomonadota > Alphaproteobacteria > JAJTHO01 > CANGXP01 > CANGXP01. The sequence goes on from CANGXP010000003.1 coordinate 67,451, forward strand.
GGCCAGTTGGGGAAGGCATCAATCCAGCGCAATGCGGCTGCATTACAATCGGAAACAAGGAAGTTCTCACGAGTGGCGGTAGTGTGTGCGGGGAGAGAGAAAGTGAGTTGTTCCGTCATATACTATTGATAAAAAGAGCTTTTCTTATACTCTTGTATCGCAAAGCGCACCAATACCCCTGTCACCGCCGCAAACGGCACGGCAATCAATACGCCCAAAAACCCAAACAGACTGCCCCCTGCAAACAGCGCAAAAATCATCCATACAGGGTGTAGGTTAATGCGACTTCCCACTAATTTCGGGCTAAGGATATTGCCTTCAATGAATTGCCCCGCGCCATAGATTGCGGCAATAATCGCAACATTTTGCCACTCAGCCATGCCGAATTGCGAGAAGGCAACGCCAATACTCACCAGCCCCCCTACAATCGTGCCGACATAGGGAATAAAGGAAATAAACCCACTTGCCAGACCAATGACAAAGCCAAAATCTAGCCCTGCAACACTCAGTGTAATGGCGTAAAAAATTCCTAAGCTCAATGAAACCAGCACTTGCCCGCGAATAAACCCTGCAATCGCGGCATCCATCAGTCCGAGCTGTTGCTTGATAGTCTCGTAATAATGGCGTGGCCACCAACCATCCAGCACTTTGGTAAGCGTTGGCCAATCCCGTAAGAGATAAAACGTAATCACAGGGGTTAGAATTAACAACGACAATACGCTAAACGCTTTTAAACTGCCGCTTATGAGCGTTTGCACGAATTTCCCTGCAAAGTTTACCACCGTACCTGCTTGCTCTTTCGCAATGGCGGGGAGGTCGTTCAGATTCCCAAAGCTGCCTTTTGCAAGGTGCGCTTGGAATTCTTTGTAAAGCGGTTCAAAACGTGTCTGTAGCGTGTTGATATATTCAGGCAATTTCAGGAAAAGCCCTGTAAGCTGTGTTTGCAGCAACGGTAGAATCATGAATGCCGCCCCCACAAAGCCGAGTAGTGCGATGAGGAGAACAACTGTTGTGCCCAGCCAACGCGGAAGTTTGCGCTTCTCAAGGCTATTAACAAGGGGATTGAGCAAATACGCCAGCAACATTGCCGCAACAAAAGGCACAAGCACCTCTTGTAAATAAGACAGCACAACAAGTGTACCCACAAAAACAATTAACCAAAAAATCGAACGACGAGAACTTGGAAGCACGGAAGAATTCCTTAATTTAAGGGATTTATTTTTATTAGAACTTACATGAAGCATCTAAGATTTGTCGCGTATGTCATTCCCGTGCAGACGGGAATCCACTCTTATTTAAAAAATGTGGATTCCCTTTTTCAAGGGAATGACACGCGGAGCAATCGTTTCGTATAAGTCCTTTGTGTAGTATATTCTGGTAAAAATTCCTATTGTTCAAAAAACACACTCGGCTCAGGGGTGGGGCGCAAGTTCATGGAAGACGGTTGCTCATTCGGCTGCAGCGGGGCAGAGCGTTTTGGTGTGGTTTCTTTATTCGGCTTAGGCGATGCAACAGGGCTGCCGCCATACGTTGACAGTAAACGATTAAGATTTTCCGTTGTACCCGTATAGGCAATTCGCACACTCGCTTGCTGCGGTTGCAACGAAAGCACTTGCACATCATTGATGCCCTCTGTGCGCTCAAGGCGTTTTCTGATGCGCACCCAGTCTTGCATCCCTGTTAAAGGAATCGAGAGAACTTTGCTCGTATTAATGGGGGTTGTGTCAATCGCACCAGCGGCAGCATCCGCGACAAGTTCCGCGCCTTCTACACCCCCTTTGCTGTCTATTTCAGACGTTGTACTATCAGGAAGGCTTTCCATTTTGCGCGGTGGAATTTGCAGGGCAGCAATAAGTTGCGGCACCGCACGCGCATACAGCGCACTCGCATCAAGCGGGTTGGGTTGACCCACACTGCTGATGCTAAAAAGCTCAGGCTCATACAGTTGCTTGCCACGGCTACGATTCAGCGCAACGGTAAGATCTAAGCCGTCTGGTTTTTCTTCCAACGCCGCAATCGCCACAATCACAATCTTGCTAACATACTTCACGGCAATATCTTGTAATGCATCTATATCGCCATTTTCAGCCGCGTCTTTGGTGAGCAAATTACCATCTTTCGCATCCCCCACAGGCGTAATGAAACCCAATGATTTCTTGCTATCAGGAAGGTTTTGCAGCGTAGATCGCCATAAATTCTCTGCTTCCCACAAATAGCTTTTGTCTTGTTGGCGTAAAACAGGGATGAGGAGGGGGGGCGTCTGCGCTTGTAAGCTATAAGACACATTATATTGCGCCAGATAGCCCTTTACCGCCTGTTTATTCAACTCAACAGTAATATCCGCGATATACCGCACGCGGGAAGCGCGTTCCTTATCAACGGAAACGGCAATCACATAGTTTTGGGCATTCTCCGCAGAAATTTCAGGCAGACGCTCTAGGTCAGCAGGGTCAACAACGAGCGCAAACAGTTGCTTCAGCGCAAGTTGCGGTGCAAGCAGCAACGCCTTGTTTTGTGCGGCGGCAGCGGATTTATCCGTCACATCAACATGCACCTGTTGCGCACTGAAAAGGTCAGGTGTATTGGCAGAGGCAGGGCGCACGCACAGCGCCATGAGCACAAGAACGCAATAAAAAATCGGGAAGGCGACTGAAGAGCGGGAATGTTTCATTGCATTTTTTACTGAGGGTACTAGTATGTTGTGGCATTATGAGGAAAGCAGTATACCATGAACCACGACCCGCGCCATTCGTCAAGCACAACGCCTGTTCAGCACGGCGGATTAACCTATAAAAAGTCAGGCGTAAACATTGATGCAGGCAATGCGCTTATCGATATGATTAAGCCCGCAGCCGCCAAAACACGCCGTAGTGGGGTTACAACGGGGCTGGGTGGATTTGGCGCAATCTTTGACATTAAAGCAACAGGGTATAAAGACCCCTTGTTGGTTTCCACCACCGATGGTGTGGGCACCAAAGTAAAAATCGCCGTGGAAATTCGTTCCTATAAGACGATAGGGATTGATTTAGTCGCCATGTGCGTGAATGACCTTGTAGTACAAGGCGCAGAGCCGCTGTTCTTCCTCGATTATTATGCAACAGGTGGCCTACAACTTGATAGAGCAGCAACAGTGATTGAAAGCATTGCAGACGGATGCGTTGAGGCAGGTTGTGCGCTGGTGGGCGGTGAAACAGCGGAAATGCCGGGGATTTACCAAGGGGCGGAAATTGACATCGCGGGATTCGCGGTGGGCGCGGTTGAGCGCGATGCCGTTATAACGGGGCAAAATATTCAAGCAGGGGATGTGATATTGGGGTGTGCTTCAACAGGCGTGCATTCCAATGGCTACTCCTTGGTGCGGAAGGTTGTTGAGCATTTGAAGGCAGATTATTCTAAGCCAGCGGCATTCTCTCCCCATCAAACCTTGGGCGAGGCATTGCTTACCCCTACCCGCATTTATGTTAAAAGCTGTTTGGCAGCGGCAAAAACGGGCGATGTACAAGGATTTGTGCACATCACAGGCGGCGGCTTAATTGATAATATTCCACGGGTGTTGCCAGAAGGCTTGGGCGCGGAGATTGATGCAAAAAGCTGGTTTGTGCCAGAAGTGTTCTCATGGCTGCAAAAAGGTGGCAATGTTCCCGCGGTGGAAATGCTCCGCACGTTTAATTGCGGTATTGGCATGGTGGTAATTGTGCGCCCTGATAAAGTAGACAGCATCAAGGCGATTTTGCAGCAGCATGGCGAGGAAGTATACCGTATCGGCGAGATTACCCCGCGTGCGGCTGATCGTGATTTTGTGCATTTCCATAATTTAGAAGCGTTGTGGGCGGCGTAATTCAACCTAAAATATCTGTAATAGTTAGAAGGATTAACAATGCGTTCTTTTTCTAAAAACCTCCTCGCGCTCGGTCTTGTCGTCGCACTGCCCGCCTGTGCTATGTTTTCCTCAGAGACAGCCAAAGTGGGTGCACCCGCAACGGCTGAACAAGCGAAAAAAGAGAAAATTGGCAGTATTTCAGGCGATAAAAACGGCTTTGTCCTGTTTGGTGGCAAGAAAAACAAAGCAGGGGAAGGGGCGGGCGGTATCGGCGTGAATGCCTATCTGTGGAAAGCCTCCATCCAAACAATTTCCTTTATGCCAATTAATTCGGCGGATCCCTTTGGCGGCGTGATTGTCACCGATTGGTATTCTGCCCCTGAAGCCCCCGATGAGCGGCTAAAGCTGAACGTGTTTATCATGGATCAAGAATTGCGCTCTGATGGCGTGCGCGTGTCTGTGTTCAAGCAAGTGCGCCGTGGCGCAACGTGGCAAGATGCCCCCGTTGCGAAGGAAACTGCCCGTGGGCTTGAGGATGCTATCCTCACCAAAGCACGCCAGTTGCGCGTGGAGGCGTTGAGTGGACAGTAAACACTGTCTTTTAAGGTAGGGCACATTACTGCTATCCCCCCTTCACAACGCCCTAATAATCCGTTAAACAGGCTTTATTACTTACACGAAAGTGTCATTCCCGCCCCCGCCTCCGCGAGGGTAAACTTTGGCGGGAATCCACAATTTTTAAGAAAAGACTGGATTCCCCTTTGCAGGGGAATGACATACATCATATATCCTCCTGTATTATAGAAAACGCCTCAAATGACCGACCGTTACAATCCCAAAATCGCTGAACCACACTGGCAAGACAAATGGGCGGCACAAAACGTTTTTGTTGCGCCTAAGGAAAATCCTGCAAAGCCTTATTATGTCTTGGAAATGTTCCCGTATCCGTCGGGGAAAATCCATATGGGGCACGTGCGGAATTATACGTTGGGCGATGTGGTGGCGCGGTTCAGGAAGGCACAAGGCTATGACGTGCTGCACCCGATGGGGTGGGATGCGTTCGGGCTGCCCGCCGAGAACGCCGCCATTCAAAGTAAGGTGCATCCTGCCGAGTGGACATATAAAAATATCAAAGACATGCGCGAACAGCTTAAACCCATGGGTTTAAGTTATGATTGGAGTCGGGAGATTGCCACCTGTTCGCCTGATTACTACCGCTTTGAGCAAGAATTTTTCCTCGAATTTCTGAAAAAAGGCTTGGCGTATCGTAAAGAATCTTGGGTGAATTGGGATCCTGTCGAGCATACAGTTCTCGCCAACGAGCAGGTGATTGACGGCAAGGGTTGGCGTTCTGGCGCGGTGGTAGAGAAAAAACAACTCGCGCAATGGTTTTTGAAAATCACTGATTATGCGGAGGAACTCTTACAGGGTTTAGAAACTCTAGCGCACTGGCCTGAAAAAGTGCGCCTCATGCAAGAACGCTGGATTGGCAAATCACATGGCGCGGTGGTTGAGTTTAAACTGGTAAGAAAAGAAGACTGGACACCAGCTTTCGCAGGTGATTCGCACCACAGTCATTCGCCACAACTCGGACGAATTGCCAGCGAAAGCTGGCATCCAGAAGAGGGTGCACTCCAGACCATCCCCGTGTTCACCACTCGCCCAGACACCTTATTCGGCGCGGCATTCGTGGCAATTTCTCCGTCACATCCCTTAGCGGTTGACTGCGCGAAAACAGACCTAAAACTGGCGGATTTCCTCAAAGAATGCAACGCGCAGGGCACCTCAGAAGCCGCCATCGAACAACAAGAGAAAAAGGGCTATAAAACCCCGCTCACCGTTAAGCATCCATTTAATGATGCAGCAGAACTTCCTGTTTATGTAGCAAATTTTGTGCTCATGGAATACGGCACAGGCGCGGTATTTGGCTGCCCTGCCCACGACCAGCGCGACAATGATTTTGCCCATAAATACGCCCTGCCGATTAAAACCGTGGTGCTGCCAACAGGGGAGAATCCCGCCACCTTTACCATTACAACAGAGGCCTACACAGGCGACGGCACGCTGTATAATTCCGATTTTCTGAACGGGCTTTCAGTTGCAGATGCTAAGAAAACAGCCGCTCAAAAACTAGCCGCCAACAAGCAAGGCGAGGCAAAAACCACCTATCGTCTGCGTGATTGGCTGATTTCCCGCCAACGCTATTGGGGTTGCCCGATTCCCGTGATTTACTGCGATAGTTGCGGGATTGTGCCTGTGCCAAAAGCACACCTGCCCGTCACCTTGCCCGAAGATATTGAACTCGGGCAGGCAGGCAACCCGCTTGACCGCCACCCAACGTGGAAACACACAACCTGCCCCCAGTGTAATAAGCCTGCAACCCGCGAAACAGATACGTTTGACACGTTTTTTGAGTCCTCGTGGTACTTTGCACGGTTTACAGGCTTGACCGCTGATAAGCCGTTTAACAAGGAACTTGCCGAGGCTTGGCTGCCCGTTGACCAATATATTGGCGGGGTAGAGCACGCGGTGCTGCACTTGCTCTATGCGCGATTTTTCACCAAAGCCCTCCGAGATGTAGGGTATTGGCGGCTTTCAGAGCCTTTTAAAGGCTTGATGACCCAAGGCATGATTTGCCACCAAACCTTTAAAAACAGCGCGGGACAGTGGCTTTTTCCTGAACAAGTGGCGGACGGCGTGGAGATTGCCACAGGAAACCCTGTGACCATCGGGGCATCCGAAAAAATGAGCAAATCGCTGAAAAACGTGGTCGATCCTGACTATATCATCAGCACCTACGGGGCAGATACGGCGCGGCTGTTCATGCTCTCCGATTGCCCGCCCGAACGCGATATGGACTGGACAGATAGCGGCGTTGAGGGCGCGTGGCGGTATACCAATCGCTTGTGGAAGCTGGTGCATGGCGCCATCCCTGCCTTGCCGCCTGTGGGCACAAAGGTAACGGATACAACACAGTATACCGATGTGTTGCGCCTGATTCACAGCACAATTCATCATGTAACCCAAGATATAAGCCAGTTTCGGATGAATCGCGGTGTGGCCAGAATCCGTGAACTCAGTAATGGGCTAGAAGCCTTCAATGCCACAGACACAGCGGGTTTGACCGTTTTTCGCTTTGGTTTAGAAACACTGTGCCAACTCATCGCGCCGATGATGCCGCATCTTGCAGAAGAGCTGTGGAAATTGTTAGGGCATGAAACCCTTGTGATTCAAACGCCTTGGCCTGTTGCCGATGAAACATTGATGGCAAAAGACGTGGTGACGATTGCGGTGCAAATTAACGGCAAACTCCGCGCTACGCTTGACGTTGCGCCCGATTTTCCGCAGAGTGAATTGGAACAACAAGCACTTGCCGCACCCACGGTTATCAAGGCGTTGGAAGGCAAAACAGTGCGAAAAATTATTGTGGTGCCGAATAAGATTGTTAATGTGGTGGCGGCCTAGAGCTGAGCTGCTTCTAAGGAACATACAATGAATCTAAAGACTTTTTTTTCAACAGCCTGCCTTGTTCTCACCCTCACTGCGTGCGGCTTTCATCCGCTGTATAGCAAAAATGGGGCAACAATCGCCACCACGGAACCCGCTGTGGCGGAGAACTTACGGCAAATCAAGGTACTGTCCATAGCCGATAGGGCAGGGCAGAAATTGCAATGGCAGTTGAAGAACAGCCTTGCACAAGGCTATGAGCCAGACCGCCCGCTCTATCAATTAGCCGTAGGCTTAGACGAAAGCATTGGCTATCTGGGGATTCAGCAGGATGCCTCGTCCTCATATGGAAAACTGTCTATTACCGCAACATTCACCCTAACAGACACCAAAACAGGCAAAGTAGTGTTTGAAGACAAGCAAAAAAGCACCAGTGGCTACACGATTGTGGACTCTGAATATGCCTCTCTCAAAGCCGAGCAAGACGCACGGGACAAAGTGTTACGCCAATTAAGTGAGCAGATTACGCGGCGGTTAGCGTTGTTTTTTAATAAGAAATAGCTTGCAATATAACCTGAGGTGTATACAACCCTGAATTATATATAGCATGTTGTATTTTTCAGGATATTTTTATGGAATATAGCGGTATTTATCGAGAGGTACAAATTTGTTCCTCTGGAACAGAGAAATCTCAAGAAGACCTAAAATTTCAAGAAGCATTAAAAATTGCAAGCCGCATTTGGTGCGAGGCAACGGGCAATGATTGCCTGCCCAAGACTCATAAACATGCTGCTCCCTTATACCATCATATCCCCGATTATCCCACTATTCTTGACCAAGCGATTCAAGCCGCAGAAAAGCAAGACGCTTTTGTAATACTAGTTTATCAACCAATAGGGACGCATACGAGTGCAGAAAAATTGCCTTTATGGGCATTTGACGAAGAAATAGCAAAACAGCGGCTTGTGCCTGTTTCGTGTGCCTTACTGTGCGAAGGATTGCCGCCTCACAAAAACTATTTAGTGGGGGCTTTGCCCGTAGCAGAATGTAATCTATGGTATGGGGGACGCTTTGCAACGCTCTCGCAATATGGTCAACAAGGCAACTCTAAATTGTTGTGGAATGCAGCAATGCGAGAAGTTTTTGAGACGAGAGGTTCAGATCAACTCATTTTTTCAAGACGTGTGGGAGAGAACGATAGTAGCGGGAATGTTAACCCTCATGGCTATAAAGATGGTTTAGTGGCGTGGTATACACGCGAATTTGGCAGCCCAACCGTCATTCCTGTTCCCGAGCAAACCAATGCCGAAACAGGAGAACTGGAGAAAAGAGGGCTACTAGAAGCTGTTTACACCTATTCGGCTCAAGCCTATTTTGAAAAACTACAAGAACGTGTTGCTGCAGCAAAAAATATCCGCAGTATGGTGGTGATAGCGCGTTAACTATTTTCCCGCTAAATATCTGAAATTCATCAAAATTCGTTTTTGCCGATTTTCAGAAATTTGGCTCTATCCTGCCGTGGAAACAATGTTTCACGTGAAACATATTTACAGCTTTATGTAAATTTAGTACACCAATCCTCATGAAAATTAACGATTCCGCCGCGGGTCGCTGTATTCAAGCTGTAAATTCTATCGTTTTATAACAAATGATGGCGTAGTATAGTTAAGTATAGTTAAGTATAGTTAAGTATAGCGTGTTATAGTATAGTTAGACTATACTCGTATAAAAAGGATATACTTATGGATCCCGTACGCAATCCCTTTGCTCCTGGTGCTGGCAATCCCCCGCCTGAATTGGCAGGGCGAGACTCTATCTTACACGCAGCAGACATTGCGTTGCAGCGTATTTTGCTGGGCAGACACAGTAAATCCCAAATTCTCTTGGGTTTACGCGGCGTTGGAAAGACAGTTCTTCTCAGAAAATTGGAAGCAATGGCGCAAGGGCATGGGTATCAGACCTCATTCATTGAGGCACCTGAGAATAAATCCCTTGTGGAACTCCTCTATCCCAAGATTCATCAAGTGCTTCGTAAGTTATCGAGCATTGAAAATGCAAAAATGATGAGTCTTAATGCAATGAGAACACTGCGTTCTTTTGCAAAAACATTCAAAATCTCTATCGAAGATATTTCTATTTCGGTTGATCCTGAAATAGGGAGTGCTGATAGCGGCATATTAGAATATGATCTCAGCGAGCTTTTTATTCGTGTGGGAGAAACAGCAAAAGCAGCTGGCAAAGGCTGGTGTCTTTTTATTGATGAAGTACAATATCTTTCCAAAGAAGAGCTATCAGCCCTTATAGTTGGCATTCATCACAGTAATCAGAAAAGCCTTCCTATTATGTTTTTTGGCGCCGGTTTGCCACAAGTTGCGGCGTTATCGGGAGACGCTAAGTCGTATGCAGAGAGGCTTTTTGATTATCCGCCTGTTGGTGCGCTTGATGCTGCCGCCGCTGTTGCTGCAATTAAACAACCTATTTTAGAGGAAGAAGAGCGTATTACAGAGGAAGCACTCGTCAGCATCATCGAAAAAACCAAAGGATACCCCTTTTTCTTACAAGAATGGGGTTTCCAAGTTTGGAATATTGCTGATCAATCGCCCATTAGTCCGCAAGATGTTGAACAAGCCACGCCCATTGCCTTAAACAGGCTAGACGATAGTTTTTTTCGTGTACGATTTGAGCGATTAACTCCCAAGGAACGTGACTATGTTTGCGCAATGGCGCGGCTGGGGAAAGGCCCTTATCGCTCCGCAGATGTTGCTGATATAATGGGAGAAAATATACAGAAACTAGGTTCTTGCCGTTCACAGATTATCAATAAAGGGATGATTTACAGCCCCTCACACGGAGACATCGCTTTCACTGTTCCGCTGTTTGAGGAGTATTTGATGCGTACGCATGGAATAAAGTAGCTTGAGAAGACACTCTTTAACATTTACGCTTTTCTGTAAATTTAGTACACCAATCCTCATGAAAATTAACGATTCCGCCGCTGGTCGCCATGCCCAAGCCCTGCCAAAAGAGGTGCACTCTGTGTTGGTGTTTGGCTATGATGAGGCACAAATTCGTAATCGGGTGCAGCAGCTCACGCAACAGGTGTGCGCGGATGTGAACGATGCGTTTGCGGTGGAGACATTGACCCCTGCTACGCTGAAAGACAATGAGGCGGCGTTGGCAACAGCGGTGTTGTCGCCCTCGCTGATGGGCGGGAAAAGAGTGGTGCGGGTGTTGGACGCAACCGATAAGCTTACCGCCACGCTCAAGGATTTACTGCCAAAGTTACCCGATGCCGACTGTTTGCTGATACTTTCTGCGGGAGAGCTGCCGAAAAATTCCTCTTTAAGACTGCTCTATGAGAATCACGCAACGTATTTGGGCTGGATTTGCTATAAGGAGGAAGGGGCAGCGTTGCAACGGGTGCTGCAAGAAGCACTCCAAGCAAAAGGGTTGACCTTGCCTGTTCCCGCGCAACAATATCTGCTCAGCGCCATCGACAATGAGCGCGGATTGCTTGCAGCTGAGGTGGAAAAATTGTTGCTGTATGCCTATCCCAGAACCGCCTTAACCCTAGAGGATGTAATTGCTAGCGTTGCAAGTGTTATGCAGTCTAGCATTGATGCGTTTTGCTTTGCGGTGCTGGAGAAAAAACGGGGGGCGATTCAGGCAGAATATGACAAGGCGGTTTTTGAAGGGGTGAATGAGATTGTGCTGCTGCGTGCCTTGCAAAATTTTGTCGGGCGATTGTTGCAGGTGAAAGCCCTGCAGCAAGAGGGGAAAACGCTGGCAATAGCGATGAAAATCTTAAAGCCGCCTGTGTTTTTTAAAGTGGAACAACGTTTTGGTAAGTTGGTGCAAGAGTGTTCAGAAGAGCGGCTGAATACGCTTCTAGGGCTGTTTTTAGAGCTAGAAGTGACCGCCAAACGGGGACATGGCATTGGCGAATTATTGGTGCAGCGGGCGTTGTTGCGCGGCGCATAGAAATGAAGAAAATCGACTGAAACGCCCTGAAACTGCGGCTTTCCGCTTGCGCAAAAAATAATGCGTTTTGCGTGGGTGTTTTGTAAAAAATACCATTGTAAATCAATGTGTTGTGATTTTATGATTGAGGTGATTATCGGCTAAAACCCGCACAAATCAATCGTTTCAAGCCAACTTGAAAAAACGACTTTGAAAAACAGTGTTTGTGTGAAAAATAAAATCGTTATAAATCAATATGTTGCAAGAAAATTTTTGCACAAATAATCGGCTGAGAACAAGGAAAAAGGCGGCTTTCAAGTCATCCTGTGTAGTGGATGTTTTTTTGTAAGTATGGCGTGTGAAAATAATATTGTTGCATATCAATAAGTTAGTTTGTTTTTGGATGCGCAAAAAATCGGCTGAAACCCGCTATTTTCCTTGGGTACAGGGCAAGTTTTGGGTGTAAAATTGGAGAAAGGGGTGTGTGGCGCAAGAAATACTTTTATTTTGTGTAAAAATTATTTGATTCCGTCTTGAGCGGGCGCATGTATTTTTCATACTCAAGGAGTCCGAAACGCCGTTGGCAGTCCCGTATATTTAATTATGCAATTGTCAATAATTTCGCGCTAATTGCAAGAAGATGGGAAGCTTCCATCCTCTCCCATGTCATCGCAACACAGAGTGTTACGAGACACGAGGAGGGTGAGAAGCCTAGGGGCAGTTAGGAATTATTTCCTTAACTTCCGCTATAATGACGGGTGGGTTTTTAGTCCCGTCTAAAGAGCGAACAGTCTGCTCGTAAAAACGACCTTGTAAGTCGAAAAACACGTTGCTAGATGTGTCTTGGGCAGGGAATGCGCCCACATTGCGTGCTCGAGCAATCGTGAACAGTTCATTCCCATTTTTAGTGGCAAGCGTCACTAAAGAAAGATGGTCTGGCAAAGATTTCACCGAAATGGTCACGGCACCAGACAAGTCTAGTCTTGCAACAAGAGTGGTTGGGCAAGATTTATATCTTGTACCGTCCACTTTTAGCGCGCGACCAGTATTCGATCCATAGACGGACTTGGGAGTTCCAAGCCCTTCAAATCGAAACCAAAGAGCTGCTCGTTTTTCTTGAGACCCATCGATAGTGACTTCACCATCGATTATGTTGATACCAACTAATGGCTTGATAGCCTTGTCTCCAATCGTTCCCGAAATGGGATCGTTTTTAACATCATCTACAGACACGGGTCTGGCAGATACGGCAGGAACGAAAGCAACCAGAGCTAGAGCAAGAGCAAGATAAAAAAGAGCTTTGATGTTCATTGTATTTGACGCGTAGCGAAGTGAGTAATTCAACTTAATATATATATATATATTAGTCAAGAATTTAATTTATTATTTATGTATGGCTTGCGCGGAACGATGACGCTGCGTGTCTTTGCCTTGTAAAGGATAACCCATAAGCATTGTAAGGGTGGATACCCGACACCGTGCTTTTGCAAGGCAAATCCCCCAAAAGTAGAGGGATTTGGCAAAATCAGGTTCGAGTATGACACACGCGGAGAGTTGTAAAGACGAGGCGTTGCTTTTCAAGAAATTAACAGCCGTATTACGGGCTGACGAGCTTACCAGACCCCGTCATGCGACGGGGTGACGGTTATACCACGGACGTCGCCCCGTGCTTGTCACGGGGTCTGGTTTTTAGATAAACGTGGTGCAGTATAGTGCCAGACCCCGTCATGAAGACGGGGTGACGATTGTATCAATGAAAGTCTATCCAGACCCCGCACTTCCCCTCCTTTTAGTCGGGGTAGCGGAGTGACGTTCGGTGGTGATTGAAAGAATTACCAGACCCCGTGACAAGCACGGGGCGACGGACTTTGGTATCGTCCGTCACCCCATGACAAGCGCAGAAAGAACTTTTATCATCCCTACTTCCACACCGCGGCAATAATCCCGTCAAGCGCGGCACTCACATTAGTAGGGATAACATCAGTTCTTGCAGGCGGCGTTGCGCCAAACGCACTCATGGCAGTAACAAGCTGTTGCACATTACTTGCCGCAAGTGTTTTGCCATCGGCAAGAGTGAAGGCATCAATACGACTGTTTACATCAGTGTACCAATTTTTCACCACCACAGCGTCGCTCGTTCCCACAATCGAAATTTTTAGGTCTTTATTCGCCTGAGTGAACCACAATTCTTTTGCATCGGTAACATTGGTGAGTTGTAGGGTATCCGTCGTTGTTAAGGAAGCGTCACTTTTTGTATTGACGATGGTATCTTGGTCATAGCCCTTGCCAAAATTATAGGTAACGTCGCCTGCATCACCGTATAATGTGTCGTTTCCTGCACCGCCATCAAGTGTTGTACCGTTGCTAGAAGGCGCAAAAGGCAAGGTGACAGCGGCGGCGAGAGCAGGCTCTGGAGCAGTTGCAGCGGGTGCAAGTGTTTTCGCACCTACAGTGCTAGGCACATTAAACACGAGTTGACTTCTGCCAAACAAGAAATTTACGCCTGTGCGGAGCAACCCGCTTTGGCTGGTGACAACGCCCGTTCTGCCGTTGGTTGTTTCAACACGCGCTGACTTATTATCAAGCACTGTGCCGTTGACAGAGACACTACCCACATAAAGATTGCGGTCTTTACCTTTGCCGCCCCATAAATCGTTCGTGAACTCAATTTGAACGCGGGAAGACGGTTTAATACCGAAATCACCTTTGAGGGTGAATTCTTGCATGTCCGTTTTACCGTAAATGCTATTGACAGCGGTTGCGCCTTGAATTTGCTTGCCGTCTACCAACACACGGAATTCAGGCTTGCCCTTGTAATGGTCACCAGAGAGTTTGATAACAAGCGTATCAATGCTTGGCAGTGGTGGGGGTGGGGGGGGTACGCCACCGCCATCGGTAGGGGGCGTGACACTATTTTGTTCGCCGTTGGCATAAAGAGTGTCATTACCGCCGCCGCCATAAAGACTGTTATTGCCCGCACCACCTTTAAGAACATCGTTACCGCTGTTGCCGTTATCAAGTGCGAAGCTCAGCGCACCATTTTCATAGAGGCGATATTGCCCCAGTTGTGCGCCAAAACGCTTCATGTTATAGACGGCTTCTGTGCCTGCAAGGGGGAGTCCGTTAATAGCAACAGAATCCAGCCACAAGTTTCTGTCTTGGCGGGTTGCGTTGACGTATTCATCATTCAAATATTCAACATCTAGTTTGCCCGCTAACACAGGCGTATCAAGGTTGAAGGTGAAGGTTTGCCGCTGTCCTTTGCTGTATTCAGCGGAGACTGTTTGCACAGCCCCGACTTGCTTGCCGTCTAACAACAAACGGAATTGCGCGTTGCCGTTGATGGTTGCATCGCCAGAGGCTTTAATCGTGATGCTGCTAATGGGCACACCATCTCCATAAAGGATATCATCGCCTGTGCCGCCATAAAGTTTGTCATCCCCACTGCCGCCCACGAGCGCGTCATTGCCTCTGCCACCATAGAGGGTGTCGTTTCCTTGGTCGCCGAAGAGTGTATCATTGTCAGAAAGGGGTTTTGTGGTGGTTGCCGCTTGCTGTTGAAAGAGAGTATCCGCAATCGGCAACTCTGTTTTTAGGTCTCCGTAGAGTGTATCATCGCCTTTGCCACCAAGAAGCAAATCATTGCCTAAGCCGCCGATGAGCAAATCATTGCCATCGCGTCCCGCCAACATATCATCGCCGATTTTCGCATCGAGCAGCTTTTGCTTCTCTGCGGTGGAAAGGGCGGCATTGTTGAGAATGCTGTTGAGTTCTGTCTCTGTTACAGCATCCCCTGTAAGAGAATCATTGCCTTGCAGCCCGTTGATAACATCGTCCCGTCCTGTGCCTGTAATGGAGAATGCGGTATCAAGGGCGGTATGACGGTCTGCAATGGTGTTGTTGGTGTTGGTAAAAGTACCTGCCACGCCATCAAAACTAATAGGGATGCGGGTGCCCAAAATTTGGTTGTCTCGCGCTATAACATTGCTGGGTGCAACCACAAAACCGGGGAAAGGGTTAACGCGAATACCATATTCATGTTTGTAGGCGGGGATAAAGTCAGCAGCAATCCCTTCATTACCAAGAATAGTATTGCCTTCAATCACCGCGCCATTGGTGCTTTGCACAACAATATAGCCGCTACCATCACCACGCCAGTTTTGATAGCCTTGCACAGTGTTGTCTTTAATAACAACATCATAGACGGTTTGCGAGGGGTTTGCGAATTTGTTGACGGGGTGGAATTTAATTGCGTCTTTACCAAAATCTTTGACAAAATTGTTGTTGATGACAACGTGATTTTGGTCTTCTATTTTAATACCGCCGCCGTTGACGTTTTTAATGGTGTTAAACTCAATAATCGCGCCACTGTGCGGCGGTTCTAAAGAAGAATCGCCCCCTGTTGCAGTACCTGTAACCAAAATACCTGCAGTGCCCATGGTGGCACGCGTGCCGTTTATGGCGGTGCCTAAGCCTTTATCGCCATCGCCGATGATGGTGTTGTGTCCCGCATAAATGTTTTCAGCGCGTTTGAATTCAATCCCGCCATGCTGCCAGCTTGTAAGCGTGTTACCGATAGCACTGGGATTGTCTGTTTCAATAAACGCCATTGCGTTGCCCACCGTGTTGCTGATGGTGTTGCTGCTGGCTGTAACGGTGTCACTGTTGGTAAAACGAATGCCGTGAATATAGGTATATTTTGCGGGTAGATTGGCTTGATTGCCGTCAATGTTGAGACCATTAACGGTCACATTGCGGGCGTTGTTAAAATCAAGCATCCCTTCAATAGGGAGCATAGGTTTATAGGTTGTGGCGGCTTTAATGGTCGCACCAAGTCCTGTTACCGTTTGGTTTTGCCAGCCCTCAAAGGTGAGGCGACCGCTAATAGTATAAGTGCCACTGGAGAAATTTAAGCTTAGGTTGTTGGCGGCTGCGTGTTTAATGGCAGCTTGAATGGCTTTGGTATCATCAACAATACCATTACCAACAGCACCAAAGGCTTTGACATCAAGAATATTTCCAGCATTGCTGGCAGGCAGAACTGTACTCATACAATTACCTCAATATGTTTTTAAATAAAAAATAAAAAATATTTTGCAAGTTATCTCTGCTATGCAGAAACTCCGAGGGGCGGAGTAAGGGAGAGCAATATTTTGTCTAGCTATATATCTCATTAAACAGGATATTTCTTAACAAACAGATAAGGGAAATCACTTCAGGGAGATTTTTTAGAGTTATTATTAATCAAAATCCTCCAACTGAATGCAGAAGATAGGTTTTCTCTTCCATCGTGCATTTGCTTATTGAGCAGAAAATGAGTCGTGTTAAAAAACACAACTGTAAATCTTTATTTTATTGCGTATAAGACTGTATGACCCATTCGATTCACTCAATCGCCCTTTACATGCCTAGTTTATTGGGAGGCGGGGCAGAGCGCGTGATGTTTAACCTTGCGCAAGAATTTGTGGCACGGGGTATTAAGGTGACACTCGTGGTGGATAGATTGCCGAGTTCTTACGGTAAGAATCTTTCTAGCTATCAGTTCCCCATTGTGGAAGAGCAGGGGCAGCAACTCTTAGATTTAGGCGCATTGAAACTGCCATTTGTATTGTTAAATGCAAAAAAAACGATATTTGCCTTGCCGAAATTACTAAAATTTTTGCGTAAAAATCGCCCTGATATACTTTTGGCTGCATTACCTTTTAACAATTTTAATGCGGCTTTAGCCACGTTATTTCCCGCCGCCAAACAAACACGTATTTTCTTAAGTGACCATGCAGCGATGCAAATGGACGGCAAAAGCAGGGTTTTAAAGATATTGCGACGGTGTTTGTATCCGTTGGCGCACGGCGTTATTGGCGTATCACGCGGGGTGACAGAGGGGATGCAGCGCATTGTGCCCCGCCTTAAAAATTGTGTCACCATTTATAATCCCATTTTATCTTTGGATTATTCCACGCTCTATGAAACACCTGTTGATACAAGCTTTTTGACAGGCTTTCCCCGCCCATTTATTATGTCAGCAGGGCGGTTTAGTGCCCAAAAAGATTTTCAAACACTGTTAAAAGCGTTTGCCCTGTTCGCCGCAAACAATACAGGAACGCTGGTGTTATTTGGCGATGGTGAGTTGCGTGCAGAGCTAGAAGGATTGGCAAAAAAACTAGGTATTGCCGACAAAGTGGTGTTTGCAGGGTTTAAAAACCCCCTTTATCCGTTTTATAAACTTGCGGATGTCTTCGTGCTTGCGTCAAACTTTGAAGGGTTCGGGAATGTGTTGGTGGAAGCCATGGCAACGCAAACCCCTGTGGTGAGTAGTGATTGCCCGTCAGGCCCTTCTGAGATTCTGATAGGCGGAAAATATGGGGAGCTTGTGCCGATTGGCGACGCACACGCTATGGCAAAGGGGATTATCAAAGCCCTCGCCACGCCGCCTACAAAACGTGTTGAATTACAAAAACGGGCAGAAGATTTTATGTGCGGGACGATTGCGGAAGAGTATTTGCGGTTTTTTGCGCAATCAACACCACGTTAATTAGGGCGAACTTGCATCTTCTCGATTAAATTCGTGGTACTATAGCCCTGCTTCAAATTTGCTAACACCACTTTGCCGCCATAGCTTTGCACAAATTTTGCGCCCACAACCGTCTCAATCGTATAATCTGCGCCTTTCACCAACACATCAGGGCGGATTTTATTGATAAGCTGTTCAGGCGTGTCTTCCCCGAATAGAATAACACCATCCACAACCTCTAACGCGGCAAGCACCATGGCGCGATCGCGTTCGCCATTCATGGGGCGCGTCTCGCCTTTGAGGCGTTTTACGGAAGCATCTGTGTTCACGCCGACAACAAGCCTGTCACATGCCGCTTTTGCTTGTGCTAGAAGGCTGATGTGCCCTGTGTGCAGCACGTCAAAACAACCATTCGTAAAGCCAATACGTAAGCCTGCTGCACGCCATTCTTCCAACTGTTCGGCAAGCAACCGCCATTCTTTGACTTTTAATTCTTGATGGATGCCGCTTTGCTTAGCGCGTAATGCTTGCTTTATTTCTTCAAGGTTTGCTGTTGCCGTACCTGGTTTGCGTACCACGATGCCTGCTGCAACATTCGCAAGTTGCATCGCTTCCAACATGCTGGCTTTTGCGCCTAATGCTGCGGCGAGCATTGCAACAACGGTGTCTCCCGCTCCTGATACATCGAATACTTTTACGGCTTCTGTGGGGATATGAAACACCTCACCGCTTTTCAGCACGAGTGACATCCCTTTGGCACTGCGCGTTGCAACAATCCCTGCAAGGTCATAGCGTGTGAGGAGGGCACGACACGCTGTTACAACCTCTGCATCGGTTTCTGTGGGCAGACCACTTGCAAGTTCAAGCTCTTGACGGTTTGGGGTTACATAACTTGCGCCGCTATATTTGCTATAATCCTTGCCCTTCGGGTCAACGATAACAGGACGATGTTTGCGTTTTGCAAGGTTGATGAGTTTTTGGCACACACTGTCTGAAAGTACGCCTTTGCCATAGTCAGATAATACCAGCACAGACGCTTTTTCTAGCAAATTTTCTGCTTTTTCTAAGAGCTGCTTTTCCATTGTGGAGGACAAAGGAGCAGTGCTTTCCTCATCGGTTCTCAAAAGCTGTTGAATACCCGCGATATGTCGTATTTTTACAGAGGTTGTGCGTGTGGCATCAGGCAGCAAATGCGCTTGTACATGGGCGCATTTCTCAATAACAGTGCTGCACTTTGTTGCAACGGAGTCGTCCCCCGTAACGCTTAACAAAAAATTGGGCGCACCAAATGCTTCTAAATTCAAGGAAACATTGCCTGCGCCGCCAAGCATCTCTGTTTGACGGTCGATAGACAGCACAGGAATAGGGGCTTCTGGAGAAATGCGTGTTACCGTGCCGTAGACAAATTTATCAAGCATAATATCGCCCACACACAAAACGGGCGCATGTTGAAAGGCAGACAAGAAATGTTCTAAAGGATGTGTCATATCCCTATAGAATAAGGACAACAGCGATTTTTTCAATCAATGATTTTGTGGGATACGGTATTTTGTGTATAACAACGAAAGCCTGTTCAAGATCTCGCTAGACCGCTAGCGAAAACGGCTTAATGAGAGAAATGGCGCGCAGTTGACTTTTGGGTGAATGAGCACCGTATCGCATCATTAAGATGTTTGCAGCAAGGTATAGCAGAGATACTGAATATTTAGCAAAGTCCAAAGGGGGGAGGTTGGCTCCCCCCGCTTGGCATGAAAGGAAAACATTATATTGGATCTTTTCTCTCACCATACGATTAAAAATTCGTAAGGGTGTGAATAAATAATCCTAGGGGTAGTGTTGTGTTCGCGCATAACGCTACCCTGTTTTCCTCTTTACCTTACAGAAATTTCCTTAATAAGTCAAGCATTATGACCTCTCCTCTCCTCCAAACAAAACTCGATGCATTGCTTGCGCTGCACCCCAAAGTGATTGATTTATCGCTCGGGCGCATTGAAGCATTGCTCGCTAAAATGGGCAATCCTGAACGGTATATCCCGCCTGTCATTCACGTTGCGGGCACGAACGGGAAAGGGTCAACCGTTGCCTTCCTCCGCGCCATGCTGGAGGCTGCGGGAAAAAAAGTGCATGTTTATACGTCGCCGCATTTGGTGCGTTTTAATGAGCGAATTGTGTGCGGCGGGCTTGAGATTGACGATACACGGCTGATAAATGCCCTTGATACGGTTGAGCGCGTGAATGCGGGCGACGCCATTACCTATTTTGAAATTACCACCGCTGCGGCATTCATGCTGTTTGCAGAAATTCCCGCTGATGTATTGCTGTTAGAAGTGGGGCTAGGCGGCAGATTGGATGCAACGAATGTTGCGTTGAAAAAACTGCTTGCGAGTGTCATCACCCCTATTTCCTTTGATCATCAGGATTATTTAGGCGACACGCTGCAACAAATTGCAACGGAAAAAGCGGGGATAATCAAGCAGGGCGTGCCTGTTATTAGCGCGGCGCAAAAAGCGCCTGTTCGCACGGTATTAGCGGAAACAGCCATTGCCCACAATGCCCCGCTGGTGTGTGCAGGGTTGGATTATCGGTTTACACAAACAACAACGGGATTCACTTACCACGGCAGAGTTTGGGAAAATCTTATGCTGCCGCATCCCGCTTTGTATGGTGCGTATCAATATGCCAATGCGGCAACCGCCATTGCCGCGCTTGAGCAATTACCCGTTTTAGGCGTTACCGAGCAAGCCATTGCACAGGGCGTTGCGTCAGCATCGTGGCCAGCACGGATGCAACGGCTTACCATAGAACAACAAGAGCTATGGCTCGATGGCAGCCACAATGAAGCAGGGGCAGAAAGTCTTGCTGCAACACTTATGACATGGAAAGAGCAGGGGCTTCCGCCCGTAACGCTGATTCTCGGCATGTTGCAAACCAAAAGCGTTGAACGGTTTGTGGCGCATCTGAAGCCTTATATTGGGCAGGTTTACACTGTGCCTATTCCCCGCACCCCCAAAGCTTATTCCCCAGAAGACTTGAGTATTCTGTTAAAAGAGCAGGGGATTGATGCATTGCCCACACAAAATATACAACAAGCCTTGCAAAATGCTAAAAACCACGGCATAGAGAACGCCAGCAATTCAAAACCCCCGATTGTTATCACGGGGTCGCTGTATTTAGCAGGGGTGGTATTAGCCGAAAACGCCCCGTAATGTTTTTGAGTTGCCCTCGTGGCGGAATCGGTAGACGCAACAGACTTAAAATCTGTCGGGATTTATTCCCGTACCCGTTCAAGTCGGGTCGAGGGCACCATTCTTATAGTTGGTTGAAGAATTAACAGGACAGAGGCGAGAACAAGTTGAGGTCGACGCGGTGTACACTTTCGTACATTAGGAGGCCGAAACGAAGTTCGCAGTCCTGTCCAGTTAATTATGCAACTGACTATAAAATTATTACAAGACGTAGTGGCTTTCACATAGAGTCTATTCTAGATTATCTGTCATGCTCGCCACCCTCGGTTCATCGTTTCTATTTTTCGCCCTCACTGTCGCGCTTTTACAAGCCATAGGCGTGTTTTTCCCGAAGCATATTCCCCCGCATCACACGCGTCGTTTCGCACACGCCTGTTTTATAGGCACAGGAAGCGCGTTTTTTACTCTGATGTATGCGTATATCGTCTCTGATTTTTCGCTGGAAAATGTGTTCCAGAATTCGCACACCAAAAAGCCGTTGCTCTATAAAATCAGTGGGGTGTGGGGCAATCATGAAGGATCCATGCTGTTGTGGATGGTGATTCTGGCAGGCTATGGCGCGTGGTATGCGCGGCGTCCGTTAAAAACAGCGCTGCAACATACCACAACCGCGCTGTTGGGCTGCATCAACACAGGGATTTTGCTGTACATCATCGGCGTTTCCACGCCGTTTATCACGCTGTTCCCGATACCAAAACAGGGGCAAGATTTAAATCCGCTCTTGCAAGACCCTGCACTCGCGCTGCATCCGCCGTTTTTATACCTTGGCTATATTGGCTTCGCCGTGCCTTACGCGTTGGCGTTGGCAGCACTTCTCAAACGCGCTGCACCAACAGAATGGACGGCCTCATTACTACGGTACACCTTAGTGGCGTGGAGCTTTCTCACCATCGGTATTGGACTCGGCAGTTTTTGGGCATATTACGAGCTGGGCTGGGGTGGTTGGTGGTTTTGGGATCCTGTGGAAAATGCCTCGCTGTTGCCGTGGCTTGCAGGCTTAACGCTGATTCATGCAGCCATCATCACCCACAAAAAACAGGCGTTGCAAAGCTGGACGTTACTGCTCGCGTTGCTCACGTTTAGCCTTAGTTTGGTGGGGACGTTTTTGGTGCGTTCGGGTTTGCTCACCTCGGTGCATAGCTTTGCGAGTGACCCCACACGCGGCTTATTCATGTTGGTGCTGATTGTGCTGACGATTGGTGCAGGATTGTTGGTTTACGCGCTCCGTGCGCCGAAACTGACACGAGGAAACCCTGTCGAACTTTACACTCCTGCTGGCGGCATGTTGTTAGGCAATGTGCTGCTGATTACGAGTTGTGGCACGGTGTTGCTGGGCACGCTCTATCCGTTGTTATTAGAGGCAATGGGGAACAGCACTATTTCTGTCGGTGCACCGTATTTTGAGGCGACGTTTGTGCCGCTGATGCTCCCGTTATTGGGGCTGATGGCACTTGCGCCGTTGTTAGGCAGCGGACGCAAAAACTATCTTAAATTAGCCTTAGCAACTGTTGTGGGCGGCGGGGCATTGTGCCTATATTTTCAGCCTCCGAACGTAATGGCGGCGGCGGGTTTTATTCTCGCGGCAGCCGTCACCTTCACCGCGATTTTTTCCTATACCAAGCAACGCACTTTAAGTTTCAGCTTGGCGCATGGCGGTATGGCGCTTGCTATTATCGGCATGATTACCGCCAGCACCCTGCAACAAACCAAAACCTTTACGCTAGAGCAGGGGCAAAGCGCGGATTTTAATGGATATACCCTGACCCTCAACAGCATAGAAAGTGCGGTGATTGGCACCTATCAAACGGTGATTGCTAAGGTTGATGTGTATCAAGGAACACGCTTTCAAGCATCACTCGCGCCTGAAAAACGCTTTTACTTTGCACGGCAAATGATGACCAGCGAAATAGGGCTGCATGGCAAGGGCTTGAGCGACCTCTATTTAATTTTAGGCGAGAGCCAAAAAGAAGCAGATGGCACAATTAAATATTGGAATTTTCAGGCACTGTATAACCCGTTTATTCGACTGATTTGGTTGGGATTGGTGCTCGCGGCTATTGGCGGGCTATTGGGCGTGAGAAAGCGGATTGAACAATAGGGGAAGAGTTGCTATTAACTGATCATCTAATAGTGACGCTTAATTTTGAGTGTTGTGGACACGACGTATTACTTACAAGGAATTGACAGACATGATCGAAGGTTTGCGATTATTAGATAGAGTTCTTGATAAGGAGTTCATTCAGCATCCTGCCCAACATACTACAGCTATTACGGCTACAGAGTTACGCAATACTGCGTGGCAGAAGGATGCAAGAATACCAAGTTGGGTTGATATATTTGGCGTTGGTTTAGATCAATTTTTTACACGCCCTGATGTTGCAAAAGGATGCTGGAAATCATTTTGCGATTACATCACTGCTGATGGTGGAAATATATCAAATTATAAATTCATTGAGCCGTCCGCAGGTATGGGGGCGTTTTATGATCTACTACCAGATGATCGGCGTGTAGGTATTGATGTAGAACAATTTAGACCCTCTTATATTAAGAGCGATTTTTTATCATGGACACCCGAAAAAAATGGTTACAGTTATGCTTGTATTGGGAATCCGCCTTTCGGTTATCGGGCGTGGCTAGCACTGATTTTTCTGAATCATGCTGCACAATTCTCTGATTATGTTGGTTTCATTTTACCTATGGGCTTTCAAAGCAGAGGAAAAAGTAATTTGATAGACAGAGTAAAAGGGCTTTATCTTGTTCATTCTTCGCATCTACCTCAGGACAGCTTTATCGGTATTGATGGAAAATCAGTAAAAGTAAACGCGTTGTGGCAAATATGGGCACGCAATCCTAAAGGAAAAGAGCTAACAACTAAAACGTGCAATCAATATATAGATTTGTTCACAGTTGATATGCGCAAAGAGAGGTTGTGTGGTCAGAAGCGTTTACATGAGGCAGATTTTTTTTTACAGCGAACTTTTTATAATGATCCGCCAAGCCTTGTGACAAGTTTTGACCTAGTGAAATATTGTTGTGGATACGGAATAGTAATTAAGCGTGATAAGACAAGAGTTATTAATATTTTGAACAATACAGATTGGCGAAAATATAGCAATCTCGCGAGTCATAATTGCAGACACATTAGTATGTGTCATATAAGGCAAGCACTAACAGATGCGGGGTTTATCGATGTGTGATTCTATCAAATTATTTGCTGATGCAATACAAGAGTTTCACAACCATTCTAAATGGGATAATGCTCCGCTAAGTGGTATAAAAACACTATCTAACACCTGTGTAGGCAGTGTTGGGCAGCTTTTTATAGAAAAATTATGCAAAGAATTGTTGATGCCCTGTTTATTTCCTATTAACCAAAAAGGCACGCGATTGAACCAGAGTCCGTGGGATATAAAGATAGCTAATATTGAATTTGAATTAAAAACGGCAACAGAAGATGTCAACGGCAATTTTCAATTTAACCATGTTCGCTACCATCGTCCATATCAGGCATTACTATGTTTGGGTGTGTCACCAGCTAATTTATATTTTGGTGTATGGTCGAAAGGTGACGTGGCAACAGGTAAAGCTGGTAGACTAGTAAGCATGGAAAAAGGTGCTAATGCTTCGTATAAACTTACAAAAACTCCCGCTCAGTTGCACGAAATAAATCAGTTCAAATTTTTGATTGATAAATTTACTGAAGAATTTAGGTGATGGAGTTTTAGAGCCAAGTATATTTAGTCTTCAGATTTAGCTTCATACTTAGAAAGTTAGGGATCTTTATGTTTTCACTGAATAATAAAATTGCCCTTGTAACGGGCGCATCGGGCGGCATTGGGGCAGATATTGCGCGGCATTTTGCGGCAAACGGCGCAACCGTCATTCTTTCTGGCACGAATGTTGAAAAATTAAACAGCGTTTTAGCCTCGCTGCCAGCAGCAAAAATAGGCACGCACACCATTATTACCGCCAATCTCAGAGATCCTGAAGCCTTGGCAACGCTTGCTAAAGAGGCGGAAGAATTGCACGGTCGCATTGATATTCTCGTGAATAATGCGGGGCTGACCAAAGATGGGTTGCTGATGCGGATGAAAGACGAGGATTGGTTGGATGTTCTGGAAGTCAACCTCACAGGCGCGTTCCGCCTGTCTCGCGCCGTTATCAAAGGCATGATGAAAAACCGCACAGGAAGAATCATCAACATTGCCTCTGTCGTTGGTGTGATGGGCAATGCAGGGCAAACGAACTACGTTGCCAGCAAAGCAGGGTTGATTGGCTTTAGCAAAGCACTTGCGCAAGAGGTGGCAAGTCGCGGCATCACGGTGAACACCATCGCTCCGGGATTTATCAGCACCCCCATGACAGAAAAACTCAATGACGCACAAAGAGACGCGATGCTTGCCCGCATTCCTCTTGGTGTTTTCGGCACAGGGGATGATATTGCCGTTGCTGCATTGTATCTTGCGTCAGACGGTGCAAAATATGTTACAGGGCAAACGCTCCATGTAAATGGCGGGATGGTGATGGTGTAAGGGGAAAAAATTTACCCCAGCCGCATGCAAGCAGAGGCTAAACTGGGGTGTACAATGTAACAGTACTTCAAAACGGTTGAAAATACGAGTGCGTATTTGAAAAAAGAAAGCCCTTGCAGGGCAAGGGCTTTCTTTAGGAATCATAACCAGAAAAGGTTAAACGTCTTCTTTTTTTGCTGTTGCTTTTTTTACTCCCTCAGCAACCCCTCCTGCGAAGGCTCCAACGAGATTTGCAGTCAACATAGTGTAGAATGTTGGAGTATCGATTTGAACCTTAAAACCGAAAATCGCGATAGCCAAAACAAAAGCGCCTGCAATACCGTTCACTAGTGAAACCATTATGTTAACCTCAAGAAACGCGTGTGTGTTTATAAGGTGATCAAGTGTAGCAAAAAAATTGCACACTAAGCTAAGTGAGTTTAAGCTAATATATATATATATATTCGTCAAGCATTTTATTTATCCATGGCGCGAATTTTTCGCGCCATGGTTCGCCAAAAAAATAGGGCTATTAGTGACAGCTCTTAAACATTGCTAGAGATAAAAAGATGCCCGAACTGCCCGAAGTTGAAACTGTCCGCTTAGGGTTGCTGCCCTATCTGGAGAATGCGCGCCTCACAAGCGTAAGCCTCAATACCCCGATGCTGCGTTTTCCGTTCTCGGATGGGTTTCGGCAAACCCTTACAGGCGCAACGATAACGCATCTCACACGGCGGGCGAAATACCTGCTGTTTCACTTGGATAGAGACGCGATATTGCTCACGCATTTAGGGATGAGCGGGAAGTTTACCTATAGCCCTACGGCAGAATATCAGCCGAAAAAGCATGATCACGTTGTGTTTGAGACCGATACGGGCAAGACGATTGCCTATAATGACCCGCGTCGTTTTGGTTTTATGGTCACCATGCCTGTTGCAGATATAGAAACTCATCCCATGCTCGCACCGTTAGGCGTTGAGCCGCTTTCAGACCAATTTTCACCGAATTATCTCGCGCAAAAATTATACAAAAAATCGGTTGCAATCAAGCAAACGCTTCTCGAACAGCGTGTTGTGGCAGGATTAGGCAATATTTATGTGAGTGAAAGTTTACACTACGCAAATATAAATCCGCTGCAACCCGCACAAACCATCCCTCTTGAGCAATTAGAAAAATTAGTCAAAAGTATCAAAATGGTGCTGAAAACGGCTCTGGCTGCGGGTGGCAGCACGTTGAATGATTATAGCCATCCGAGTGGAGAACTCGGCTGTTTTCAACATCAGTTTGCAGTGTATGGACGGCATCAGCAACCCTGCAATACCTGCCACAAGGGTACGATTCAGAAAATTACCCAAGGGGGGCGGTCGAGTTTTTATTGTGATTTTTGTCAAAAACTAGTATAATAATGTTAATAACATGAAGATCAGGACTTACGCGAAATATCTAAGGTAAGTTGAGTGTGTCATTCCCGTGACCGCGAATGCGGCGCGTCTTCGCAATACGGGAATCCACTTGTAAATCAAGATATAGTGTGGATCCCCTCCTTCGAGGGGATGACACGCGGAGCAAATCGTTGCGTGTGAGTCCTAGGTAACAAGGAGAAAACGATGCGTTATTTGACAGCCGCCTTCATCACAGCGTTGTGGACTCTCCCCGCTGTGGCACAAATTCCCACGCCCCCAACGGCATCAAATGAGCCTGTGCAAACTATTCCACAGCAAGTTGTTGAGGAGTATATCGAAAAGCTTGCAGCCCCAACCACACTAGAAGAGCAAAAGCAACAAGAGGCGGAAATTCGCCGTTTGCGGCAACTTGCCACCCTAAAACCAGAAGAATATCCCCAGCCGCAAGGGAATAGGGGAGCGACCCTGCAAGGGTTAGGGGATGTGCCGCGTATGGAGAGTTTGTTCATCGAAAATGCCCCGCCACCGCGTTTAAAGGGAGAACGCAAAGAGTCTGCCTTTATTCTAAAAGGCTCCACCATCAATTCAGCGGCAACTGTGTTGCAATATTACGACAATGCGCTGAAAAAGTTACGCTGGCAGGTTAATTCTGCCGCTTCTGCCCCAAATACGTACACCAAAGAAGGGAATTCTTTAGAAATTGCTGCTATGAGAATGGGGATAACGACAACCGTTTACTTTAAATACACCCCCGCAGTTGAATAGTTGTGCTGGCTGCGAGAGGGATATGTCCCAAAACAACAGGAGCAGTACCATGACCTTCGAAACACTTATCCTTGAGAAAAAAGCCACCATCGCGGTGATTACCTTGAATCGCCCTGCTGTATTGAACGCGCTGTCAAACACCCTCACCAAAGAACTAGGAGCTGCTTTACAGGACTGTGCACATGATGAGGCGATTGGCGCGGTGGTGCTAACGGGTTCAGAAAAAGCCTTTGCAGCAGGGGCAGACATTGGCGAAATGAAGGATAAAACCTATACAGAAGCGTACCTAGAAGATTTTATCACCACCTCTTGGGAAGAAATTTCTAAATTCCGCAAGCCAATTATTGCAGCCGTATCAGGCTTTGCCCTTGGTGGCGGCAATGAAATCGCCATGATGTGCGACTTTATTTTGGCATCAGACACCGCGAAATTCGGACAACCTGAAATCTCCCTCGGTATTATTCCGGGAGCAGGGGGCACGCAACGCTTAACTCATGCTATTGGCAAAGCCAAAGCTATGGAAATGATTTTGACAGGGCGCATGATTAGCGCGGAAGAAGCAGAAAAAGCAGGGCTTGTGAGCCGTGTTATTCCTGCAGCAGAACTACAAGCTGAAGCAGAAAAAGTGGCAACAAAAATTGCTGGCTTCTCTCGTCCTTCCGTGTTGATGGCAAAAGAAGCGGTAAACAAAGCGTTTGAAACCACGCTTGCAGAAGGCGTGAAGTTTGAACGTCGTTTGTTCCAGTCAACCTTTGCAACGGAAGACCAAAAAGAAGGCATGGCGGCGTTTGTGGAAAAGCGGAAGCCTGTGTTTAAGCATCGATAATACCAACCCACTTAGTCATCAGAACAATTTCTGGACCCCAGCCTTCGCTGGGGATTCACTCTAGGTGGTTGCTTACTCAGGTCGAATCCCCAGCGAAGGCTGGGGTCCAGTTCCTTTGGTTTTTAAAGCTGTTTGGTATTACACATCCAAATTCTCAACCCGCAGTGCATTCGCCTGAATGAATTCTTTGCGCGGCTCCACCACATCACCCATCAGGGTTGAGAACACTTGCTCTGCCTCGTCATCGTGGTTGACGCGCACTTGTAAAAGTGTGCGCGCATCAGGATCCAGCGTTGTTTCCCACAACTGCTCGGGGTTCATCTCGCCCAATCCCTTATAGCGTTGGATTGCCAAGCCTTTTTTGCCCGCTTCTAAAATCGCATTCACCAACGCTGCCGCGCCGTTAATTTCTTGGGGCGTGTCTTTAATGGTAAGCGTTGCAGGCTTGCTGAAAATGTCTACCAAGGTGGGTTGTAAGCCGTGCAACCGTTTTGCCTCGTTTGTTGACAGCAGTACCGTGTCAAACGTGTTTTGTTCATACACGCCTAGATGCGTGCGCTGGAGCGTAAAGCCCCCATCGCTGAGCATCGTTGCCTGCCATGCCGTTTTCTCAGTGGGGTTAAGAGCCGTAAGGAACGCCTGTACCCGTTCTTCTGTTGGCTCAGAAAGCAAGCCTGCCAACGCCACCTGCTCCAACAACAGGGCGTTACCGAGTTTGCGGCTTAAGCTATCCATCGCCTTTTTCGCTTGCCGTGCGATGGTAAGGGTTTGCTCTAAATCAGCACGGCTGATTTGCGTGCCATTGCGCAGGGTCAACACCGCATCTGCCAACACGCCATCAATCAGGTATTTGTCGAATGCGTCGGCATCTTTCAAATAGACTTCAGAGTTGCCCTTTTTAGCGCGATAGAGCGGAGGTTGCGCGATATAGAGATAGCCCCGTTCAATCAACTGCGGCATTTGCCGATAGAAGAATGTGAGCAAGAGTGTCCGAATATGGCTGCCGTCCACGTCCGCATCGGTCATAATAATGACTTTGTGATAGCGGATTTTATCAGGGTTGAAGTCGTTTTCGCCAATGCCTGCGCCGAGAGCGGCAATCAGCGTGCCGATTTCTTGACTGCTCAACATTTTGTCAAAGCGGGCGCGTTCCACGTTGAGAATTTTTCCGCGTAACGGCAGAATAGCTTGGTTAGCGCGATTTCGCGCCTGCTTGGCAGAGCCGCCCGCACTATCCCCTTCCACAATGAACAATTCGCACACCTCAGGGTTTTTCTCGGCGCAATCCGCCAATTTCCCGGGTAAGGTGGCAATATCGAGTGCGCCCTTTTTGCGGGTGAGTTCCCGTGCGCGACGGGCTGCATCCCGTGCGGCTGCTGCCTCGTAAGCCTTGCTGACGATTTTTTTCGCATCATTCGGATGCTCTTCAAACCATTGATTCAGTTGATCCGCACAAATGCTTTCCACCACAGGGCGCACTTCGGAACTCACCAGCTTATCTTTGGTCTGTGAGGAAAATTTCGGGTCTGGCACTTTCACCGATAACACGCAGGTTAAGCCTTCCCGCGCATCATCGCCCGTCAGCGCGATTTTTTCTTTCTTGGCAATCCCCGATTCGTTCGCATAGTTGTTGACCATGCGGGTGAGTGCGCCACGGAAACCCGCAAGGTGCGTACCACCATCTTTTTGCGGGATATTGTTGGTAAAGCACAACACTTTCTCGTGGTAGCTATCGTTCCAGCCAAGGGCAAGTTCTACAGTAATGCCGTCTTTCTCGCCTTTGATGTAAATGGTGGAGTGCAGCGGGCTTTTTGCCTTATCCAAATACTGCACAAACGCTTTCACGCCACCTTCAAAGTAAAAGTCGGTTACTTTTTTCTCTTCATCAGGGCGGTTGTCTTCAAGGTGGATTTTGACACCAGAATTCAGGAACGCAAGCTCCCGTAACCGATGTTCCAGCGTTGCAAAATCAAAATGAATGTTGGTGAAGGTTTTATCAGACGGGAAAAAGGTGACTTCCGTGCCTGTGTCGCTCATTGGCACATCGCCAATAATTGCCAACGGCGCATCAGAATCCCCGTGTGTAAAGCGCATATAGTGCAACTTACCATTGCGTTTAATCCGCAATTCCAGCCATTCAGACAGCGCATTCACCACGGAAATCCCCACGCCATGCAAACCACCTGATACTTTATAAGAGTTTTGGTCGAATTTGCCGCCCGCATGGAGCTGCGTCATAATCACTTCAGCCGCCGAAATGCCTTCTTCTGCGTGAATATCAACAGGAATACCGCGCCCGTTGTCCTTCACCGTCACAGATTTATCGGGGTTAATCATGACAGTTACGGTATCACAATGCCCTGCCAACGCCTCATCAATGGCGTTATCCACCACTTCATACACCATATGGTGCAGCCCTGAACCATCATCCGTATCGCCGATATACATCCCCGGCCGTTTGCGCACGGCATCCAACCCGCGCAAAACCTTAATCGAATCCGCGCCATAGTCTTCCCCCGCTTGTTGGGAGAGCAATTCTTCATCGGTTAGGGGCATGGCTGTTGTCGCTTTCATATCATTCTCTTTATTACGGGGCATCTCTATTTAATTGTTTCTAGGGCGATTGGCGTCGTCAGGTTAAAATTCACAATCCGCACGTACAAAAGAGTACGCTTACGTTTGCTCATTTCACCCTTTCTAGCCACTCATCCCGATAAACTGTTAAATAGAGGTGCCCGATGCTATTGTTGGGAGCACTCTAGCACCCTTCCCCAAAAAAACAAAGGGGGGATAGCGGCTATGCCTTATAATGATAGCGGCATTGAATAACTTCGATAGTTGTTTCACTGACTTTATAAACAAGGCGATGCTCTTGATCAATTCGCCGTGACCAAGCTCCTACAAGATTGTATTTCAACGCTTCTGGCTTTCCCAGTCCTGTAAAAGGAGAATGCACTATGTCATGCAACAATTCATTTATCTTCTTGCAGATTTTTTTGTCTGTTTTTTGCCAATAAAGATACTGTTCATTCGCTTTTTCGGAAAAGATAATATCGCGCATTAAAGCTTACCTACACTAATCGGGTTCTTAAGATAAAAGCGTAGCACCATTGAATTTGCAGGCAAGCGAGAAATACTAAAATATGTTGAAGGCGTGAACGCCTTATTCCGCCGCCATTGCCTCAAGCTCTGCAAGCGTTCTAACAACAACGTTGCCTGTTTTTAATTGCTCCATAGAAAGAGCCAACTGTTTAGCATTTTCTGGACTCCCCAACAAATGCATCGTCTCTTGCCACGAGTTATAATCCGCAAGAGACATCATCACCACAGGCGGCGTATCGTCACCCGTAATCAGCAACGGCGCATGATCTGCACAAACCCCCTGAATAACAGAGGCAAAATCTTGGCTCGCTTGATTGAACGTCATCGTGTACATAAATTCATTCCTAGTTTTCCGAATACTACCACATACAGGGTTAAATTGCAATATTCACAGGGCACTTCTAAAGACTCTACTATGTTTCAACCCGTCTACCTTGAAACCCTAACCCTCACCGCGTTTCGCAATCACGCACTGCAAAAGTTCGCGTTAAGCCCTGCCATGGTGGTGTTGTGGGGCGAAAATGGCGTGGGTAAAACGAATGTGTTGGAAGCCGTGTCGTTGCTGTCTGCGGGGCGCGGGTTGCGCTATGCCAAGATGACGGATTTTCCCCATAATCACACGCCGCAACCGTGGGCAATCACGGCGGATGTCTGCCATGAGGATTATACGGTACGCATTGGCACAGGGAATAATCCTGATGACCTCAGCGCGACAAAGCGGATTGTGCGCCTTGATGGCGAAACGCAAGCCAGCCAAACCGCGTTAGAAGATTTGGTGCCGATGGTGTGGCTCACCCCTAAAATGGATAGATTATTCTTAGAAGGCTCCACCGAACGGCGAAAATTCCTTGATAGACTGGTGTATAGTTTTTACCCCGAACACCTGCAAAGCTTGAAACGCTATGAACATGCGCTGAAAGAGCGGCAACGCTTGTTATATCAAGGCATACAAGACCCGCACTGGCTAAACAGTCTTGAACAGCAAATGAGCACCCATGGCGTTGCTATCACCGCCTCTCGCCTTGCGGTGGTGGAGATGCTCAATAGCTATTGTGCACAGCGTGATAGCAGCTTTCCGATTGCCCGCTTATCGTGTGTGGGTGCATTAGAGACAGGACTCAGCACCAAACCCGCCGTGGCAGTGGAAGAAGAGTTCGCCGCCCTGCTAAAACGCACCCGTTTTGCGGATGCAGAGACAATCGGCGCACACAAAAGCGACTTAATTTTGCATCATGTGGGCAAAAATACGGAAGTGAAACATTGCTCTACAGGGGAGCAAAAAGCCGTGCTCATTGCGGTCATCCTCAGTTGCGCAACGGCGCTGGCGGCACGCAAAAACAAAATTCCATTGGTGTTGTTGGATGAAATTGCCGCGCATTTGGATGTGAAACGCCGCGATGCCCTGTTCGCCGAATTACTCGCCTTGCGTTGTCAGGCATGGCTCACAGGCACAGAGCAAAACCACTTTGAAAGTTTGATAGCACACGGAAATTGTCAGGATTTTGGGTTATAGTAGTCATCTTGTTTTGTTTGTGATAAAAGAGCGTGAAAAAATAGGTCTTGTTAGAATGCGTGATGCACTGGTTTCTCTTGTTGTTAAAATTAAAAAGCGGGGCAATCTAACGCAAGTGTTGCGCTATTTGCCGCCGTATTATGGCCGTGCAATGGCAGCACAACAGGCAATGAACGCCGCCACAACCCCTGAAGGACGACGTTTTTTGCAAGAAGAGTTGTTGCACCGCACCTTAAAATTCGCACAAAAAACACCCTACGGGCGCAACAAAGCGAGTGCCCTTGCGGCATATCCGTTATTGGATAAAGATCCTATCCGCGCTAACCCTGAAGATTTCATAAGGAAAACACTATTCTGTGTCCCTGCTTCCACTAGTGGCTCAAGCGGTGTGCCGTTACAATTAAAGCGGTCATTGGAAAATATAGCGGCGGAACAAGCATTTTTAGATAGCCTGTTGCCGAACGGCTTAACATTCCGCACCGCCAAAATTGCGGTGTTGCGCGGGGACTTTGTGAAATCTCCCAGCGATACCGCGCCGCCGTTTGGCAGTTATCGCGATGCAAAACACCTCACGCTATCATTCCCGCATTTAAACAAACAAAACCTCTCATGGTTTGTGGAAGAGTTGCAAAAATTTAAGCCCGATGTGTTGTGGGTATATCCAACCGCGGCAGATTTGCTGGCAACGCTTTGCCTTGAGGCAGGCATAACCCTTCCTATCAAAACGGTATTCAGCTCTTCTGAAATGCTATTGCCTGAAGCATTTCAGCGTTTGGAAAAAGCGTTCTCCGCCACCGTGGTGGATTATTATGGGCAGGCGGAACGGGTGTGTTTGAGTTACCAAACAAAGCCTGATGAAGCATGGTTTGTGCCCGCCTATGGACTCGTTGAATTAACGCCCCTTCTTGAGACAGAACAGGCGGGATTTATCACCGCAAGTGTTACCGCAACAGGGTTTTGGAACAGTGTGATGCCGTTGGTGCGCTATACAACGGGGGATAAAATTTTGTATCCTGATAGCTATACAGCGCAAGATGCCGCCTTAATACCGCTAGGCTTAAAGCCGTTCACCCGCATTTTAGGGCGCGAGAGTGAATATCTCCTTACACCACAGGGCGCGAAAATTCAGGCGTTGAATAACATCCCCCGTGAGGTGAATAATCTGCGGCGTGTGCAGTTTATTCAGCATACATTAACAGATGTGGAAATTCGTGTGGTGGGAGACGACAATTTGTCAACCATTGATAAAGAAAAACTGTTGTATAATGCGCGTCTGAAGATTCCAGCAGAGATTGCGTTGCGTATTACAACCGATGTACCGTTGGAACAAACCATACAGCAAAAAACCCCGTTTGTTATTCGTTATATCTAATGAATTTTCTCAAATCCCTGTTCGGTAATAATCCGCCAAAACAGACGTTCACGCCTTGTTTGCCAGCGGGGCAGCGTGTGTATGCCATTGGCGACATTCACGGGCAACTGCATCTTTTGCAACAGCTACACGCATTGATAGCGGCGGATTATGCCGTGTCAAAATCAACCGCCATACCTATAGTGATTCATCTTGGCGATTATATTGATAGAGGCACGCACAACAAAGAGACAATAGAGTACTTGTTGAGCGATCCCCTGCCAAACATGTGGAAAATCAACCTCAAAGGCAACCACGAAGCGGCGTTGCTCACTTTCCAAGATGATCCCGCTGTTGCAGCGTTATGGCTGAAATTTGGTGGCGAGGCGACACTGAGAAATTATGGCATTACGCCGCCGCCACTGCCTTTAACTCCCGAGACAACAGCCAAACTTTATAATGCAATGCAACAGCACATTCCCGCTCGTCATTTTGATTTCCTGAATGGCTTAAAAATTTTCCATGAAGCAGGGGATTATTTGTTCGTTCATGCAGGGGTTGATCCTGATGCGCCACACGAACGCGATGAAGAGATTTTGCTGTGGATACGCGATGCTTTTCTTAAAGCAAAAGACCATCACGGGAAGGTGGTGGTGCACGGGCATTCCATTCATCCTGAGCCACAAAAATTGCATAATCGCATTGGCATTGACACAGGGGCTTACGCAACAGGCAAACTCACTGCCCTTGTGTTAGAGGATGAGCAGCAGTATTTCTTGCAAACATGACCTCTCAGGCCCCCCTTGCCCTGTATGTCCACTGGCCATTTTGTCTGCGAAAATGCCCGTATTGTGACTATAACAGCCATGTGCGCGAGCATGTAGCGCAAGAGGAATGGAAGAATGCCCTCATTCGGGAATTCCAGTATTACAGGAATTTCAACCATAACCAGCCCATTACCAGCATTTTCTTTGGCGGCGGTACGCCGTCTTTAATGCCGATGGCAACATTGGCAGCTTTTTTAGACACGGTTGCGACAACAGGGGCGGGGATTGCGGCAACTGCAGAAATAACCTTGGAAGCAAACCCCTCGTTTTTGCCTGAGCACTTTTTTAGAGATTTACGCACAACGGGCGTGAACCGTGTCTCCATCGGCGTGCAAGCCCTTAACGATAAAGATTTACAGTTTCTGGGGCGGGATCATTCCGCAGCACAAGCCCTAAAAGCCATTGAAACAGTGGCTCACCATTTTGACCGCTATTCGTTTGATTTGATTTTCGGACGACCTTTGCAAACCCTTGAGCAATGGGACGCAGAACTAACCCACGCGTTGGCAACAGGCGTACAGCATCTCTCATTATATCAACTCAGCATTGAGGAGGGAACAGCGTTTTACACCAAGGCACAGCGAGGGGAGATTATACTGCCTCCTGAAGATACGTTGGCAGAGATGTATCTACTCAATAAACAACGCTGTGCCGCAGAGGGGCTAGAACAGTATGAAATCTCCAGCTATGCCAAACAAGGTGAGGAATGCCGCCATAATCTCCATTATTGGCATTATCATGATTATATGGGGGTGGGCGCAGGGGCTCACGGGCGAGTATCGCTAGACGGCATAAAAACCGCCACCGCCCAAGCACGCCTTCCCGAAACATGGCTCAATTTAGTGCAAACACAGGGGCATGGCACGGTGACATTCACTGCCTTAGACAGGCAAACACAACTAGAAGAATTGCTGATTTTGGGCTTGCGTGTGCGAACGGGCATCGCAAAGGAGACATTCGAGCGCGTTGCGGGAAAATTAATCAGTGATTATTTTCCCGCCGCTACACTGGATGACCTTATTCAGAAAGATTTATTAGTTGTGGATGAG
Source organism: Alphaproteobacteria bacterium (assembly GCA_947457935.1). GTDB lineage: Bacteria > Pseudomonadota > Alphaproteobacteria > JAJTHO01 > CANGXP01 > CANGXP01. The sequence continues at coordinate 103,781 of CANGXP010000003.1, forward strand.
GCGGGGATTCGCGCAACCGAGGCGGGCTTATTAGTGCTCAATTATATTGAGCAGTGCTTAATATTTTAGCTTACGCGAAACGATTACTCCGCATGTCATCCCCTCGACTCGCCGCGCAGGCGCTTGCGTAGCGGGAAGAGGGGATCCACAAGTCTTTTAAAAGAGTGGATTCCCCTTTGCAGGGGAACGACACACTGAGTATAATTTCGACGTTTCGCGCAAATCCTATAATTGTTCAAATTGAAACAATTATAATCTCACCAATTAAACACGGCTTTGTTGCACAAATAAACAGGAGCGTTAAAAGCCGCCGAAGGCAAGGGATAAGGAGGCAGTCAGGCAGCGATTTTATAGGTGTCTGGCATGCCCAATCTGGTCATGGTGTTGAGAGCCTTGATAATGAGCGCTGA
>CANGXP010000004.1 GCA_947457935.1 Alphaproteobacteria bacterium
TGGGAACATCTTTACAAAAGTACATATCAAAAAAATACGATAGACGACTTTTTTTTGCTTCAACATCAACGCAATACGCTATGCGCGAGGCTTTCTGCGGGTCAGAGGCAGATTTTGTCATTAAGCCGTTTATTGTTTTTCGCCTCAAACCCAGCAAATCTGTGGCTTTTGGACGAACCAACCACCGCATTAGATAGTGTTGCAGAAAAAAAATTCTACACACTATTGGCTGAGAACAAGCAAAAAGGCGGCTCTTGTGTCATCGCCACCCATCAAAATCTTGAGATAGAAACAGATAAAACCATTGAATTACAACGATTTACACAAAATTCCTCAGAAGATATTTTTGCAGCGTGGCAATCATGATTTTTTTGGCGATGAAAAATGACCTAAAACGCTTGATACGCAACCCTTTCAGCGTATTCCTGCCGCTGATTTTTTTCGTTATGGTGCTTACTATTCAGGTTTTTACAATTCAAAATGACTTGAAACCCGCTCAAAGCCTTGGGTACAGCCTGTTGTTTGTAGCAATTCTCCTCGCTTTATTCTTGCAACACGGCACCCTGTTTGAATTTGATGCAGAGAAGGGAATCTTAGAAGAACTTTATCTGCAAAAAGTCCCCTTAGAAAGTATTTTTATTGCTAAAACCCTTGGATTATGGGCGTTTCAGGCGATACCCCTATTGCTGTGTACGCCGCTTGCCGCAGTATTGTTGGATATAAAAATCACGCTAGAATTATTATGCAGCCTGTCGCTCACTAGCCTAGGACTGGCTGTTTTGCTCGCTTTTGGCGCGGCAATCAGTTTAAAAAGTACAGCCGCACAACTCCTCGTCCCCGTTTTACTCTTGCCTTTAGCAACCCCTGTGCTTATTTTCGGATTGGGTGCTGTCCTCGCGCCGAATGCCGCAGCGTTGCTGTATTTAGCGGGGTTGGTGTTGGGACTCTGTGCCATAACACCGTGGCTTGGCGCACTCGCTTTGAAAAATTCTTTATGAAAAAAAACTGGCACTTTTTTGCAAATCCGAAAGTCTTTTTAGCGTTCAGCAAACGCTGGAAACCCGTGTTCGGCATCTCAGGATTATTCTTAATTATCATTGGGTTATACTGGGGTTTGTTCGTTGCGCCTGCTGATTATCAGCAGGGCGAGTATGTGCGTATTATGTATCTGCATGTGCCATTTGCATGGCTTGGCATGGTTGGATATGCAGCACTATCAATATGTTGTGCGAGTTTCCTCATCTGGAAACACCCGCTTGCGCTCCTATCCGCCAAGGCAATCGCCCCGATTGGCGCGGTTTTCACGGCATTATGCCTCATCACAGGCATGATTTGGGGAAAACCAACTTGGGGCACTTGGTGGGTGTGGGATGCACGGCTTACCTCTATGTTATTGCTGATTTTTTTGTATTTTGGCTTCATGCTGCTGGAGGCATCGTTTGATAATACGGAAAAAGGCGGGAAAGCCGCTTCAATCCTTGCGTTGGTAGGTGTTGCGAACCTGCCTGTTATTAAATTTTCGGTGAATTGGTGGAACACGCTACATCAACCTGCCAGCATTATGCGCTTTGCGAAGCCCGCCATTGATCCATCCATGCTGTATCCCTTGCTTTCTGCGGCGTTGGGGTTTACTTTACTGTTTGTTTTTCTGACGCTTTTGCGTACCGAAACTGAACTTTTCACCATGAAACAGCAACGGCGGCAACCATGAACACTGTTTATCTTGCCTATACCCTCAGTATCCTTGTAATCTGCGGCTTTTCGGCATTTTCTGTGTGGCAATATCGCCGTGCCAAGAGGCGAGTGCATGAAGCCTAAAAATTTTCGCCTCATTTTGGTGCTGTGTTCCGTTGTTTTCCTGAGTCTTGCGGTGCTGTTAGTGCTGCAAGGCATGAAGCAGGGGATTGTGTATTTTTATAGCCCTAGCGATGTATTACGCGCTGAAAAAAATAAAAAAATCATTGCAGAACAAAAGACTATCCGCATTGGGGGACTTGTCGCAAAAGGCAGTGTAAAAAGCCAAGGCACAACGCACTATTTTTCTATCACCGATAAAAATGAAACTATCGACGTTATCTATCAAGGGCTGCTGCCTTCCTTGTTTCGCGAGGGGCAGGGGGTGATTGCGGATGGCATTCTTGATGTTGAAAACGTGCTCAACGCCCAGTCAATTCTTGCAAAACATGATGAAAACTATATGCCTAAAGAGGTGTATAAGGCGTTGCGGGAATCTGCAGAACAGGAAGCACTCGAGGAGTAGACTTTTTAATAGCTTTGTGCTATAAAAGTGAAGTTAGGAGATTTTCTATGCAGTTACATTTTAATGAAAGCCTCAACCAAAAAGTCACAGCTTTTGCCCAAGAAAAAGGCATTAAGGAGTCCAAAATTATTGAAATGGCTCTTGAAGAATTTTTTGATGATTGGGAAGCAGAGAAACGCGCAGAAAAAATCTGGCGTGACAATAGCCGCGTATGGACAATGGAAGAGGTAAAGCAAAGTCGTGACCTCTTGGACAGTTGAATGGAAAGACGATGCTTTAAAAGCACTGCGTAGACTTGGGAAAACAACACAAGCAAAGATTTTTCGATACCTAGAAACGCGTTTGGAAACAGAAGAAGATCCACGGCGTTTTGGAAAGCCGTTGCGTTGTGATTTAAGTGGATTTTGGCGGTATCGCGTTGAAGATTACCGGATTATTTGTCGACTTGAAGAGGGGAAAATGATAGTTCTGGTGGTTGGTGTTGACCATCGCAAAGATATTTACGAATAACCGTATTGAGCCTCCCATGCCCCCTAGAAAAACTCTCTATTTCCTGCCATTTATTGCCTTGCTGTTGCTGGGCGGGATGATGGGATCACGGCTATTGGCGGCGAAAGATGACACCGAAAATGCGGCTGTTGTTACCGCGCTGAAACCCGCGCCGAGCCTTACGGGCGTGATGTATCCTGAGAATAGCGCTGCCTTTACGGAAGCGAATTTCAAAGGACAGTATACGGTGGTGAATTTTTTTGCCTCATGGTGTGCACCGTGCTTAGTGGAATTTCCGTTGCTGAAAAAGCTACAGGCAACAAACGCGCAAGTTGTGGGCATTGCGTTTCAAGATCCACCCGCGCGCCTTAAAACATTGTTTACAAAAAATGAAAACCCGTTTCAGCATATTGTTTTGGATGAAAAAGGCACGATTGGCATCAACTGGGGCATCAATGGCTTGCCCGCAACCTTTCTGATTAACCCTGAAGGGCAAATTGTTTGGCAGTATTTGGGTGAGTTGGAAGAGAAGCAGCTTAAGGAAATTAGTAAGATTCTTCAGCAATAGGTGTAAATTTTTATACCTCCCCCGCTGCAACCAACACCGCCTTTGCTTTATTGCATGTCTCTGTGAACTCACTGGTGGGATTGCTATCTGCGACAACGCCTGCCCCTGCCTGAACATGCAGCGTGCCGTCTTTGATAAGGGCAGTGCGAAGGGCGATGCAGGTATCCATATCACCATTGGCAGAAAAATAACCGACTGCCCCTGCATAAAAGCTGCGTTTTACGGTTTCAAGCTCATTGATAATCTCCATGGCGCGGACTTTGGGTGCGCCTGAGGTGGTGCCCGCGGGAAAGCCTGCCCACAGCGCATCGAGGGCATCTTTATCATCCGCAAGCGTGCCTTCCACTTGGGAGACAATGTGCATGACGTGCGAATACTGCTCGATGGTGAATTGTTGGGTAACGTGCACGGTGCCCGCTTTTGCAACGCGCCCGACATCATTGCGCCCTAAGTCTAGCAACATGAGATGCTCGGCGCATTCTTTAGGATCATTGAGTAAGTCTGCTGCAAGGGCGGCATCCTCTAGCGGGGTTTTGCCACGGGGGCGCGTGCCCGCAATGGGGCGAATTGTCACGGTGTTCTCTGCTACTTTCACGAGAATTTCAGGGCTTGAGCCGACAAGCTGAAATTCTCCGAGATTAAGGTAAAATAAATAGGGCGAGGGATTGAGGCGGCGCAAGGCGCGATAGAGACTAAAGGGGGCAGCGTGGTAGGGCTGTTCAAAGCGTTGCGAGAGCACGCCTTGGAAAATATCCCCCGCTTTGATGTAGTCTTTGGTGGTGTTGACGATTTTCTCAAAGTCTGGTTGAGAAAAATTAGAAGTGGGATGTATGTTTTCTGGCTTGTTTGTTGGGCGTGCATAGTGCGGTTCTGCAAGGGGTTTTTGCAACGCGGTAACCGCTGCGTTAAGCGTTTCAACACCGCGAGTGTAGGCATCCTCAGTGGATGTTGCAGCATCATAATACAGCGGCGTAAAAAATTGCAGGGTTTCGGCAACGTGGTCAAACACGCCTAATAATTGCGGGCGGATGAGGACGGCATCGGGAATGCCGAGGGGATCAGGCTTTGCGGGCGGCAAGGCTTCAACGTGCCGCACCATGTCATACCCTAAAAAGCCGAACACACCCGCTGCCATGACAGGGATATTTTCAGGCAACGGAAAGGCGGCGGCGTTGATAAAAGCGCGTAAAGAGTTGATGACGGCGGCACTGTCTTTTTCATCGTTAGGGGCGTGCCACAAGGCATCAGGATCACAGCCGAAAAAGGAGTATCGACCACGAAATTTCCCGCCCTCGACTGATTCAAACAAAAAGCTATGGGGCTTGTCTTGGGCAACTTTAAGATAGGCGGCAACAGGGGTTTCCACATCCCCCGCAACGGTGCAGGAAAGGACGCTGGATACGCCCTGTTCCCACGTTGTTTTGAAGGTTTCGAAAGGGGGCGTAATCAGCACTATTCCGCCTCAGCTTTTTTGAAAAAGCTGTCGTACACGGCATCATTCACCACCACAGGGAATTGCGTGCGGAGGGCTGTTTCAAACTGTTGTTTGTTATCAGAACCAATGGCTTGTTGCAGGTTGTCTTTCAGCGCGTTTGTTGCGGCTTCTTCCGTGATGGGCACAATTTTTGTCTCCCGCACTATTGCAACCACAATTCCTTTGAGCGTGGGGTGTGTGAACACCTTTTTAGGGGAGAAAGCAAAGGCTTGGGTTACCAACGTATCGGGCAATGCTTCTAGTTTTTGTCCGCGTTGCAGAAAATCGGTTTGTTGTTCTTGCAATCCTGCCGCAACAACCGCTTCTGCAAAGGTTTTGCCGTCTGTCACCGCTTTGCTAATCGCGTTTACTTGCTCACGCGCTTTGCCATTCGCGGTTTGTTCTGCAACGGCTTTGGCAACCTCTGGTTTTACATCCGCAAAAGGTTTGGGGGTTGAAGGGGTGATGCTATCTAATTGCACAAGCGCAACCGCGCTATTTTTGAGGTCAAGCAACCCGCTTGTTTGCTTCACATCCAGTTTAAAAATTGCCTCTAACAGGGCAGGGTTTTCCTGTAACAGAGGAGAGGTGTTTTTTGTGGAAAACACCGCGCCTGACAGTTTTTGGATGGCAAGATTTTTCGCCGCTGCGGCTGTTTCAAGGCTTTGTCCGTTGTAGACACTGTCTTCCATATCGCTGCCGATGGCATAGACTTTTTCTATCGCGTGCGTTTTTTTCAAGGTTTCAAGAATACCTGCTTTTGCCTCCGCAAAGGCTTTGGTGTTTCCTGTTTTAATGTTGCTTACTTTTAAAACGTGCAATCCAAGCGGGCTTTCGACAACGCCTGACACGCCGCCTTCGGGCAGTTGAAACGCGGCATCGGTAAGTTCACTTAATAAATCGGTTTTGCCCACTTCGCCTAAATCGTTTAATTTTGCGCTGGGCACTTGCTTAACAATCTCCGCAAATGTAGTGCCTTTAGCGGCTAAATCTGCTGCTGTTTTTGCATCCATTTCGTCATCAAACAACAGTTGTGTAACGGTGCGTTTTTCAGGCGTTGAAAACAGGGCGGTATTTTCATCGTAGTATTTTTGCGCCTGTTCATCCGTGATGCTGATGTCTTTTGCAAGGACAGCGGGGTCAACAATTACATAAGAAATGTTACGTTGTTCTTCGGTGACAAAACGGTTTTTGTTGGCTTCATAATAGGTATTGAGGTCGGTTTCAGAGATTGTTTTTTCATCCACCACAGGGAACGGCACAAGGCTATAGCTTAATTTGCGTTGTTCGCCTGCAAAAGTTTGCAGTGCCTCTTGCAACACGGTGGGGACAATGGTTGTGGTGCGGAATACTGTGCTGAAATATTGCGTGTTCAAGCCACTGCGGAGTTGGTTTAACAGTTGCTCTTCGGTTAGTTGCAGATTTTGCAGCGTCAACATATAGCGCGTGCGCTCAAACTGCCCTTTTTCGTTTTGAAAGGCAGGAGTTTTCGCAATTTCTTGTTGCAGCGTGCTTTTTGCCAGCACAAGCCCTTGGGTGCGGGCAAATTCTGCATACAATTTTTCATTGATGAGGGTCTGCAAGCTGTTTTGGGCAATTTGTGGTAGGAATTGGCGGAGGGCGGATTTATCGCCAATCATCCGCTCAACCCGCTGAATTGCTGTGCCAAATTCTTGAGGGGTGATTTCTGCATCACCAACCGTTGCAACCGCTTGTTGTTTGCTGCTTGTTGTTTGGCTGCCTGTGTCCATGCTGCCTATCACAAAGGCGATGGCGATGAGTGCCAACAGGGCTTTGACGACAAGTCCAGAAATTTTATCGCGGAAGAATTGAATCATGGTGAAATCTCATTTGTGGGGGCATTTGTGGAGGGTATTTGTGGGGGGCTTGCATTCCCTCTTCATTGTGTCTAGGAACATAGCCTGATAAAATCAAGTTTTTTGAAGGATACACCATGACGAAAAAATTTCTGATTGCGGGAAACTGGAAAATGCACGGCACGCTCGCGTTTACAGAAACGCTGTGCTCTGAGGTTGCCGCTTTGCTTAAAAAAGAGCCGTTGAAACAGGTTGACTTGCTGGTGTGTCCTCCGTTTACCGCGTTAAGTGGTGCATTAAAAACCTTGCAAAAAAGTGGCGTGTTGGTGGGCGGGCAGGATTGCCACCATGAGCCACACGGCGCGTATACAGGCAACATCAGCCCTGTTATGTTAAAAGATTTAGGCTGCACACACGTTATTGTGGGGCATTCAGAGCGGCGGCAATATGAGCGGGAATCAAATGCCCTTGTGAAAGAAAAGGCAGAGGCAGCGTTAGCAGCGGGGCTTATCCCGATTATTTGCATTGGCGAGACATTAGAAGAGCGGGAAACATCGCAAACTTTGGCGGTGATTGAACGGCAACTTGAAGGGTCTGTCCCCCGTGATGCAACAGTTGTTATTGCATATGAGCCTGTGTGGGCAATTGGCACAGGGCGCGTGCCGACTATTGACCAAGTGACAGAAGTACATGCGGCTATTGCGAAAAAACAAAAAAGTTTTGGCAGTGTTTCAGGCACTGCGAAAATTCTCTATGGCGGGTCTGTTAAGCCGAGTAATGCAGCGGCATTGCTGAACGTGCCACACGTTGATGGCGCGTTAGTGGGCGGCGCAAGTTTAGAGGCGGCAAGCTTTTTCGCTATTGCCAAGGCAGCGGCAGGTCTGTAGAAGATATAGCCATCCTCATTTAGATTGATACATTGTCAGCCTTCGGCTCATGTATGTTTAGATACACATCGCCTTGCCTTCCTTGTGTCAATCTAAAGCAGGATGGCTATAATATTTGGAGAAGTTTTATGGTACACGCGCTACTTGTTATTCATCTTATTGTTACCCTGTTGTTGATTGGGGTTATTCTGGTGCAAAAAAGCTCCAGCGGTGCATGGGGCAGCGGCGCGAGTGTTTCTAGCGGCGTGATGACAGCGCGGGGCACGCAAAATTTCTTCACCAAAACCACCTCTATTCTCGCAGGGATATTTTTATTTTTAAGTTTGGGACTGGCTGTTCTCTCAAAAACAGATGGCGGTGCGCGTAATTCTATTGTGGATGACATTGCTGTACAACCCGCAAAAACTGAGCCGCTTGTACCTGCAGTTCCTAGCGTTCCTGTGGCAAAGTAATTTTTTATGATTACTGCAAAAAACCCGCGCTATATTTTTGTGACTGGCGGGGTTGTCTCGTCTTTAGGCAAAGGCATTGCGGCGGCCTCGTTAGGTGCATTATTACAAGCGCACGGCTATCGCGTTCGGATGCGGAAACTTGACCCGTATTTGAATGTTGACCCCGGCACGATGAGCCCGTTTCAACACGGGGAAGTGTATGTGACCGATGATGGCGCGGAAACTGACCTTGACCTTGGGCATTACGAGCGTTTCACAGGCGTTGCTGCACAGCGCGGTGATAACATAACAACAGGTAAAATTTACTCAGAAGTGATTGCACGGGAACGGCGCGGCGATTATTTGGGCGCAACGGTGCAGGTTATTCCGCACGTCACCGACATGATTAAAGATTTTGTCACCAGCGACACCGATGACTATGATTTTGTGTTGTGTGAAATTGGCGGCACTGTGGGAGACATTGAGAGCTTGCCGTTTTTAGAAGCAATTCGGCAACTCCGCAATGAATTAGGCGTGGGGCGCACTTTATTTGCACACCTGACGCTTGTGCCCTATATTGCCTCCGCTGGAGAAATTAAAACCAAACCTACGCAACATTCCGTCAAAGAATTGTTAGGGCTTGGTATTCAACCAGATGTGTTATTGTGTCGCTGTGATCGCGATATTCCTGAAGAAGCACGGCATAAAATCGCGTTGTTTTGTAATATTCGCAAAGAGGCGGTGATTGCCGCCCTTGATGTGCAAACGATTTACCAAGTGCCGTCTACCCTGCATACGCAAGGGTTTGATACGGAAGTTTTACGTCATTTTGGCTTGGCCACTACTCCTCCTGATATTGCGGCGTGGGATGCCCTTGTGACACGCCAACTAAACCCGCAAGGCACGGTTAAAATTGGCATTGTGGGCAAATATACCAGCGTGGTGGATTCGTATAAATCCCTTGCAGAAGCCCTGACCCATGCGGGAATTGCGAACAATGTTGCCGTGGAAATGGTGTGGCTGAGCGCGGAAGCCTTAGAGAACGGCAACACAGAAAGCTTAGAAACTGTGGATGCGATTCTTGTCCCCGGTGGCTTTGGCGAACGCGGCACGGCGGGAAAAATTTGTGCGGTGCAATATGCGCGAGAAAACAATATTCCCTACTTTGGTATTTGCTTTGGAATGCAAATGGCGGTGATTGAAATTGCACGGCATTTAGCAGGGCTGCCCACGGCAAATTCTACTGAATTAGGGCAGACATCTGAACCCGTTGTGGGGTTGATGACCGAGTGGGAAAATCAAGGGACGCTGGAAAAACGCTCGCTAAGCACTAACAAAGGCGGCACGATGCGCCTTGGGGCTTACGAATGTGTGCTTAGGGCAGCCAGCAAAGCCCGCGCAATTTATGGGGCTGATTCTATTTCTGAGCGGCATCGCCATCGCTATGAAGTGAATATCAATTATCAAGCGCGATTAGAGGGCGTGGGTTTGCAATTTTCGGGACTGTCTCCTGATGGGGGCTTGCCCGAGATTGTGGAATTGACCGACCATCCGTGGTTCATTGGCGTGCAGTTTCACCCTGAGTTAAAGTCTAAGCCACACGCACCACACCCGCTGTTTGTGTCGTTTGTGGCGGCGGCGTTGGGGCGCTCTTTGTAAGCTTTTTTGCGGTTGGGGTTTACATTTTTTGTAAAGAATGATACGATACACTCTTGAATAAACAAGGAGTTGTTATGCAAGTTGTGGAAGTTGCCCCTGTTATTGCACCGTCTACCATCAAGAGTTTTGGTGCTTTTGGCCCGAAGTATGAAGTTCTGAACCCATTGCATTGTTTAGAAAATGGTGACTGGTTATTTGCCGTTAAACTAATAGAAACAGGCGAAGAAGTGACCTATAATTATGCTGATATTCAAAATGATCCAGAGGCAGTTTAAATGTATGCTGTAGCGTTTGATTTGAGTGTTGACCAAACAAAATTGCACCATCCTAAGGGGGTATCCCAAGCCTACGCAGATATTGGTGCCGTGCTGCAAAAGCATGGTTTTCGACGCGAGCAGGGAAGCCTTTATGTTACAGATAAAGAGGATATGGGCTTGCTATTCTTAGCGATACAAGCGTTAAAAGTGTTGCCGTGGTTTCCAAAATCAGTGCGAGATATTCGTGCATTCCGCGTGGAGCAATGGTCTGATTTTACAACCGTAATAAAGTCGTGATGTTTTTTAAGGGTGGCGAGGTTTACATTCTTTGTAAAAAATGATAGTCTCCTAATTATGTTAGAAGTTTCCTATTCAGAATTTGCCGCAAGTTTGCCAGAGTTTTTTGCTCGTGCCAAAGCAGGGGAAGATGTTGTTGTGGTACAGGCAGGAGAGCGATTGACATTGAGTTCCTTGCCTCAACAAAAAGCCGATCGTAAACGCGCCTTGGATGAATTTGTTACATTTTGTAAAGAACATAAATTTGGATTATCTCCCGAAGAAGTGAAAGAATCGATTGCAGAAGGACGGAAGTATTGAAATCGCTCGTTCTTGACTGTTCCGTTGTGTTTGGCTTCCATTTTTCAGACGAAAAAAATCAGTACTGCGATGCTGTAAAGTCTGCTTTACAAGACGGTTGTACTGCGCTTGTACCAGCGTTGTTTGTGCAAGAAATATCTAATGTTTTACTTGTAAATGAACGGAAGGGGCGTTGGTCTTTTTTAGCGATACGAGATTTTCTCGGGCATCTTGACGGTTGGTCAATACATGTTGCGTCTCATCTTCCCCTTATTGCCGTAACGTCGCTATTCCAACTCGCCCAACAACACACTCTCACCACCTACGATGCAACATACCTTGAACTTGCCCTGCGAGAAGGTGTGCCCCTAGCCACACAGGATAAAGCATTACAGAATGCTGCTATCAACACAGGTTGTTTTTTCACAGGAATTTAAATGCCCCACATCATTCTTGACCATGCAGCCCCCGTTGCCGAACGGGTGGATTTACCAAAATTATTAAAAGACCTAACACACGCTTTAGCGGGAATTGAGACATTCGATATTGCCGCGATTAAAGCGCGTGCGGTGGCGTTGCAAACCTATAGTGTAGCAGGGCAAGAACCTGCTGCCCTGTTCGCGCATCTCTCCATCAATATTATGGAAGGGCGCACACCTGGCGTTTTAGAGCAAGTGCGGGAAAAACTGTTTGCCATCTTGCAAAACGGGATTGCGGCGGGTTATAGTGCTGCTGAATGCGCGATTAGCCAAGAAGTGCGCGAGATGAACAAAAACCTTTATAAAAAGTGAATAGGCGATGACGGTGAAAATCGGAAGTTTTGAGGCAAGCAACAGCCTGCCGTTTATGCTGATTGCGGGCCCTTGTTCGATTGAAAGCCGTGCTCATGCGTTTGAAATGGCGAGTGCGCTGAAAGACATCACGCAGAAACTCGGCATTAATCTTGTGTATAAATCCTCGTTTGATAAAGCGAATCGGAGTAGCATTAACACCAAACGCGGCATTGGCATGGCGGAGGGCTTGGACATTCTCGCCGATGTGAAGGCGACTTTTGGGTTGCCGATTCTCACCGATGTGCATTTGCCTGAGCAGTGTGCCCCTGTGGCAGCGGTGGTGGATGTGCTGCAAATCCCCGCATTTTTGTGTCGGCAAACTGATTTGCTGTTGGCAGCGGGTGCAACAGGCAAAGCCATTAACGTGAAAAAAGGGCAGTTTCTGGCGCCGTGGGACATGAAACACGTTGCAAGCAAAATTGCCTCCACGGGAAATACTAACATTTTATTGTGCGAACGGGGCGCGAGTTTTGGCTATAATACCCTCGTTTCAGACATGCGTTCCCTGCCCATCATGGCGCAAACGGGCTATCCTGTTATTTTTGATGCAACCCATTCGGTGCAACAACCGGGGGGGCAGGGGGAAACAAGCGGTGGGCAACGCGAATTTGTGCCTGTGCTAGCACGCGCTGCGTTAGCCGTGGGCGTTGCGGGGCTATTTACCGAAACCCATGAAGACCCCGACAAAGCCCCCAGTGATGGCCCCAACATGATTGTTTTAAAACAGTTGCCAGCGTTGCTCGAAAGTTTTATGGCTATTGACCACGTTGCAAAAAAATACCCCTATTCACTTTAGGCGAAAGTTAAAGCGTTCTAACTTTTTGCCACAGACTCGGAGACATCCCATGACCACCATCGTTGACATTCACGCCCGCGAAATTATTGATAGTCGCGGTAATCCTACTATCGAAGTTGAAGTGGAACTGGAAAGCGGCGGTTTTGGTCGGGCGGCGGTTCCGTCTGGCGCGTCAACAGGCTCCCACGAGGCGTTAGAATTGCGGGATGGGGATAAAAAACGCTTCCTTGGTAAGGGCGTGCAAAAAGCCGTGGATGCCGTGAACGGTGAGATTTTCGATGCACTGTGCGGCATGGACAGCAACGAACAAGTGCTGATTGACCAGACCATGATTGAGTTGGATGGTACAGAAAATAAAGCCCGCTTAGGCGCGAATGCGATTTTGGGCGTGAGCCTCGCCACCGCCAAAGCAGCAGCGGATGGTTTGGGGCAACCGTTATATCGTTATTTAGGCGGTACGTTTGCACATGTATTGCCTGTTCCCATGATGAACATCATCAATGGCGGACAGCATGCGGACAACCCCATCGACGTGCAAGAATTTATGATTATGCCGACCGCTGCCACCAGCATGTTGGATGCTGTGCGGATGGGTGCAGAGGTATTCCATACCTTGAAGAAAAAGCTGCATGATGCAGGGCATAACACCAATGTGGGGGATGAAGGCGGGTTCGCACCGAACTTGAAGAGCACCACAGAAGCACTTGATTTTATTATGCAATCTATTGAGGCTGCGGGCTACAAAGCAGGGAAAGATATTCACCTTGCGCTGGATGCTGCCTCCACCGAATTCTACAAAAAAGGTAAATATGTGCTGGAAGGGGAGGGCAAAACTCTCGATTCTGCAGGCATGGTGGATTATTACGCAAACCTCGTGCGCCAATACCCCATCATCTCCATTGAAGATGGCATGAGCGAAGATGATTTCCACGGCTGGAAATTGCTCACCGATGAACTCGGCGGCAGCGTACAACTCGTGGGTGATGATTTATTTGTCACCAACCCTAAACGCCTGACTCAAGGCATCACGCAAGGGCTTGCAAACTCTATCCTTGTGAAGGTTAATCAAATTGGCACATTAACAGAAACCCTCGAAGCCATACAAATTGCGCAACGGGCGGGCTATACGGCGGTTATCTCCCACCGTTCAGGCGAGACAGAAGACAACACCATTGCGGACTTAGCCGTTGCCGTGAATGCAGGGCAAATCAAAACAGGCTCGCTGTGCCGTTCTGACAGATTAGCGAAATATAATCAGCTCATCCGCATTGAAGAAGCATTGGGCAGCAGTGCCGTCTATGCAGGCGCAAGTATTCTGCGTGGTGTGGAGCAGGGGAAGAAGAAGGCGGCTTAGTATAAAGGGAATAGAGTTTTGGCATTAGGGAATAGGAAGATGCCCCAACTCACCTTCAACGGTCTGTCTATCGACGTTACCCTCAAGAAGATAAAGGGGATGCGCCTTGTGGTTTCAGCCCCTGAGGGGCGGGTGCGGCTGTCTGTTCCCTTGCGGACGACAGAAAGTGCCATGCGCACCATGCTGCAACAGCATTGGGCGTGGATTCAGCAAAAACAGGCTGCCTATCAAGCCCTGCCGCGCCCTTCAACACACACTTTTACCGAGGGTGAGTTGCATCCGTTTTTGGGGCGATTATACCCCTTAAAGATAGTGCCTACTTCCAAGCGCTCAAAAATTTTATTCCATAACAATGGATTAGAGATGCATACGGCAAAGACAAGCTCCGTGTTTCAACGATCGGCGGTGTTGACACGGTGGTATCAAACAGAATTGCAAAAACTATTACCACCGATGATTGCCGAATGGGAGCAGGTGATTGGTGTTAAAACGTCGGGGTTTGTGATTCGGCAGACAAAATCCCGCTGGGGCAGTTGCAACATCCGCACGCGGCAGATTATGCTCAATCTTGAACTGATGAAAAAGCCGCTGCATTGCCTTGAATACGTGGTGGTGCATGAGCTTGTGCACCTGTTAGAAGCCAGCCACAATGCACGGTTTAAGGGCTTTATGGATCAGTTTTTGCCGCCGTGGCGGGAGTATAAGAAAGAACTGAATGGCGGACATTGTTAACGTATTATACCAAGCACATTAAATTTCTAAAGAATTTCTGGATACCAGCTTTCGCTGGTAATTCGCACCACAGGCAGTCGCTTCTGGAGTGGCGAATCACCAGCGAAAGCTGGTGTCCAGTTATTTTTCTTATGATACGTTCCTTTAAGAATTTAATTGGCTTGGTATTACATCGCCTGTAACAGCCGCAACGCTTTTTGATGCAGCGTACCACTGCTGGCGGCAACAAGACTACCATCCCACTCTTGCGTTAGGGAATTTCCCATCCAGTCGCTCACCACACCGCCTGCCCCTTCAATGATGGGGATGAGGGCAACGACATCATGGAGTTTAAGGTTGGCTTCAATAACAAGGTCAATAGTGCCCATGGCAAGCAAACCATAGTTATAGCAATCCCCGCCATAGACAGGAAAGCGCACGCGATTGGCAATAAACGTGAAAATATTGTTTTGGTCAGCGTTAAAATTATGGGGGCCTGTACTAGCAAGAATGGCTTGGGAAAGTTCTAAACAAGCAGAGGTGCGGATAGATTTCTTGTTAAGCAGGGAAATATTATCCTTCATCCCTATCCATAATTCATCCAAGATGGGCTGATACAGAACGCCCACAACGGGTATGCCTTTGTGTAGCACACCGATGAGTGTGCCAAAGCTGGGCTTGCCGCTGATAAAGGCTTTCGTGCCGTCTATGGGGTCAATAACCCAAACAAACTCGGCTTCGGTGTTCTCACTCCCGTATTCCTCGCCAATAATGCCGTGAGTGGGAAAAGTATCAATAATAATTTGGCGAATACGTTGCTCGGCTTTTTGATCGGCGATGGTAACGGGCGTTTCGTCTTCTTTGTCGTGCTGCATCAACGGCTTGCGATAGTAGCTACTGATTACCTTGCCACCCGCTCGTGCGGCTTTTTCAGCGCACTTTGCAATTTTTGCATAAAGAGTCGCGTCAAATGACATTATTTTGCAGGTTCTGGCAGTGGCGCGGGGCTATCACTGAGCGTTCTCATATACGCAATAATATTTGCCCGTTCTTGTGCGGTTTTAAAGCCCGCAAAGTTCATTTTTGTACCCGCAATATAGCTTTTCGGCTGATACAAGAAATGGTTGAGTGAATCGTAAGACCAAGTGCCCCCTTTCGCACGAAGTGCATCAGAATACGCATAATCTGTTACGTGCGCTTTTTCGCGGTTTACCGTATCCCACAAATGTGGTCCTACTTTGTTGGGCCCGCCTTTTTCAAAGCTATGACAGGTAAGGCATTTTTTATGCAACACTTCGCCTGCCGCAACATCCGCCGTTGCAAGCAGTGCCTCAATGGGTTCAGGTCCTTTGGGTGTATTATCCGCAATCTCAACGGGCGCAGATTCCACCCATTTATAGGCGTGTTCTTTGTGTTCGCCATGATGTTCATCGGGGAAGAATTGGCGGCTGAGGATGCTTGTGCCCAGCGTGATGACACCTGCAAGCAAAAGTGCACCAGCGATTTTGTTACCTTCAAAGAAATTCATAATGACTGCATTTTGTTTAGTGTTAAAATTTGCAATACTCAAACTCATATAATACTAGTATCAAGATGACAATAATCAATTCACCTATCGTGGCGTTTCAAGGGGTGGCGGGTGCCTATTCCGACCTTGTGAGCCGCACACTCTTTCCCAACGCAAAAACCCTGCCCTGTGCGGCTTTCGATGATGTTTTTGCCGCTGTAATATCGGGTAAAGCGGATGTTGCCGTTATTCCTGTGGAAAATTCTGTAGCGGGACGTGTTGCCGATGTGTATCACCTGCTCCCCGATGCAGGGCTGTTTATTCACGCGCAGCACTTCCAAAAAATCACACATTGTTTGTTGGGGGTGAAGGGAGCAGGGATTGCAGACATAAAAAATGTGTATAGCCATGTGCAGGGACTTTCCCAATGTCGCGGCTATTTGCGGGATAAGAAATTTACACCAGTTGTGCATGTTGACACGGCGGGGGCTGCAAAAGACGTTGCATTGTGGGGCGATAAAACTAAGGCGGCGATTGCCTCTAGCCTTGCTGCTGAGATTTACGGACTTGATATTCTAGCGACCGATATTGCTGATGCCGCCCACAACACCACCCGCTTTTTGGTGTTGACCCGCGATAAGGCAATCCCTGTTGATGATGGCGGCGATTTTGTCACCACGTTGGTGTTTGAAACACGCAGCGTCCCCGCCGCACTCTATAAAGCCCTTGGTGGATTTGCGACAAACGGCGTGAATCTCAGCAAAATTGAGAGCTATTTACTCGACGGCAATTTTAATGCCGTGCAATTTTATGTGGATGTGGAAAGCCACCCCGAACGCGACGCTATGCGCCATGCACTGGAAGAACTAAGATTTTTTAGTAAGGATGTGCGGGTATTGGGGGTTTATCGTAAAGAAAGAAGCGATACAGAAACGGGTTAAGTATTAAGGCAAAACTCATAATACAGCACCTCATCATTTATTAACCATTCTTGCTTATAAGTACATGATGGATAGAATTGAGCGCGAACGACTTTTTCACGACAACCGTGTTGCAAGCAACTCAGAAAATCGTGATGCACAGCAAAAATATTACTTTGCCGTTGCGCCTTGCTATGAAAACTTCGCCGCCCGCATAACCAAACAAGCACTGGGAAAAGACGTGTTGGAATATGGTTGTTTTACAGGCGATAAAAGTCTGTCGCTCGCCACATCTGCCCACACCGTAACTGGTATTGATATTTCAGAAGCAGCTATTGCAACAGCAACGCAACAAGCAACGCTACAACGTCGAGATAATGCCTTTTTTCATGCCATGAATGCAGAGAGTCTCTCTTTTGCCGACAATAGTTTTGATTTTATATTTGGGACAGGTATTTTGCACCATCTTGATTTAAACCGTGCATACCAAGAGCTTTCACGCGTATTGCGCCCAAATGGCGTTGCTTTATTTATAGAACCGTTGGGACATAACCCCGTTATTAATGCCTATCGTCATTGTACTCCTGATGCGCGCACAGATGACGAGCATCCTTTGTTGCGCAAAGATATACGATTAGCGCATGAATACTTTTCAAGTGCTACTATTCAATCAGCAGGCTTGTTGACTTTAGGAGTAGTACCACTGGGACAACAGAAAGCAGGACGCATCGCACGCGATTTTTTGACTGTTGCAGACAAAATTCTGCTTAAAATGCCTATTTTAAAATGGCAGGCGTGGATTGCTGTGTTGGAACTACGCCGCTAACCAACACCACAAGCACCCACAAATAATTACTAAACGAGAACGCTTCTACCTGCCCGATAATAAGAATATACAACATAATAGCAAGATACCAGTAACGTGCTGCCCACGGCTGGCTGATGCTATAGATAATGCTTCGAATGAACGCTTGCAGAAGAACAAACAGGAGCAAAAAAACGCCTATTATCCCTCCATCCAACATCATTTCAATAAAAATATTGTGACTGTGTGCGGGAACGCGTCCTTGTAGTATTTGTTGAAACAGCATTTGCACGTCTGGTTTCGCAAAAAAAACACGATAGCCATGTCCCCGCCAAAAGTTATCTTGGATATAATATTCCACTAAACTCCAAATTTCTGAACGGTTTGTCAGGGTTCCATCCCGCCCCATGAAGCTTAAAATAGCCTCAAAATTAGCGACTACACCTGTAATGGTAATGATGATACTAATAATGGAGAGGGTAAGAAACAGCGGTAATCGCGTGGGAGCGACAGAACGAATCGCACTAAAAATACAGACAAACAATAGTGTTAGCACCGATGCAGCGAGTGATGACTTTGCATTACTAAGATACAACATAGCAAAACAACAGAGTGCGAGTGCTATATCTTTTTGGGAACGGCTTGTCATCGCCTTGAATAAAAAGGTTATACAGCCAATCCCTAACACAAGCCCTAAAGCATTTTTAGTCTGAAAAACACCATTCCAACTCCCTCCATAAAGCCCCCCACTACTGATTGCCAAAGACGGTATCAACAATACAAACAGTAAACTTCCCAACAATAAAATCGTAACTGTAACACTAAAAAAATGCATTATTTGTTCTGCTGAGCAGCGCATACTGAGATATACTGCAAACAGTGTTGTAAGCAACGCAGACACCGCTCTAAAAAGGGTTATCTCTGGAAATTGCGACCACGCCGTAGAGACGATTAAATACCCTAACAGCACAAAAACAGTTGCCAAACGTCTAATTTTTATAAAAAATTCACGCCAGTTCCACGCAAGATATATCAGCGGAAAAATATATGTTAGCAACAGAAGTGGAGGCAAAATCACAGAATTTTCTCTGTTAGTTTGATCCACTGCTCCTAATTCCAACAACGGAATAAACGCCTTCATCATCAACAGAAAACTGAAAATGATGAGGCTTTTTTCCCACCATGGCAGGTCTATTGATGCGTGTGATTGCGCCATAATAGCCCTAAAAAACAAAAATATATAAGTTGATAACAAAGATACGCCAGCGCTGCCCCGAATGTTTGCAATACTGGAATTAATACAGCAAGACTTATCCCATATAACGCCGTTGCAATACCAAGAGCACGCATAATGCATTGAGGATAATTGCTACTTAAAATATAGGCGTGCGTTGGCAATAACGCCAAACTAAGCAATGTGCCTGATAAGTAAACAATCATGCTTTGATACCCCTCGCTCGGTGCATTATTTGTGATGATAGCAAGAACAGTGGGGGCGAATACAGCCAACCCTATACCTAAAATAAGAGCGATTGCCCCATGTGCGACTAACAATAATCGCATGAGAGTAGCTAGTTTTTGTGGTGCATCTTTCCGTGTTTTTGTGAGGAGGGGATATAAAAATTCTTTAAGCGGTGTTTGAACACTGTAAATAACAGAGGCCAAGTTTTTAATGATTTTGAATGCCCCCACTTGCTGTGTTCCTAAAAATACGCTGATGACAAATACATCCCCAAATTGCACAATGTTATGCAGCATGTTTTGGCTCGCGCTGGTACGAATATACCGCCACCAACTTTCTTTTTGCGCCGCATCAGGCACCATGGCGGCAGGGGATTGCGGCAATTTTTTTTGAGCAAGATGATAATATCCCAAACAAATTAAACTCAAGAATTCTATGGCGCGGACAATACCGTAACAGAGCAGGAGTGTTTGCCAATCAACTGAAATCCAAACAAGGTAGGAGATGGCGATTGTGAGGAAAATAGCCGTAATAGTTCTATGCCATGATAAAATATCGAATCGATTTAAGGCACGCAAAATGCCGAGGGGAGTATTTGCCAAATGCTGCAAAGGCAACAGTAGTGCATAAAGGGCGGTGGCGCTGAGTAATTCAAAAGACCAAATATCAAGTTGATGGATTGCCCCTAATCCTAATAGAACGAGTATTATGCCTATCGCACTAGTGCGCATATCCAGTATTTTGCACCACTGAATAACCTGTCCGCTTAATTGTGGTTGTATTGCAAAATGCGTAAATTTAATAATCGCGTGCCAAGAGGCGGCGTTGGTAAGACTAATGCATAAAAAAACATAGGTCTGCACCAAAACAATATTGCCATAGCCCGCTATTCCCACAGCACGGATGATAAGCACCATGTTCAATAATGCCAAAATGGCCGTGAGTTGCGTTGCTGCAACCCATCCTCCCACCCGTTTCAGAGTAGGTTTATTCAAAGCATGTACGGCTCTTTGCAGCAGGCTCACTTTTGTAGCACTAGATATAAGGGGGTAATTCCTGCATGGCTTAGAGAGGCGATTATTTGCTTTAAAGCATGCAGTTTGTCGCCTCGTTGCACAAATATTATCGTGCTTTGGGCAAAAGTAAGTACTTCAAAATTTGCGGCCGTTTGCGCCAACGCAGGCCACGATACAACAGTGCTGTTAAATCCTTGTGATAACGTGGCTATCAGTTTTGGAACTTTGCCACCATTACGATTTAACAAATTATAACTGGGGGTTGGCGTGCCAGAAAATAGTACCGTTAGATTATTTTTACTCGTGTGCAACGCCTCTCGCACATCAAATGATGCTAATAACACATCCGTCAAGCCTTTTTTGGCACAAGGTTTTTTAATATTTGCATCCACAAACAGCGTTGTAGAACTTTGTGCAATCTCTATGGCAATCGCAGAAGCGAAGCTGCAACTTTTAGGCGTTGAGGTTAAACTTGTAACAAGGAAAATTGGCGACTTAACATTGTTTGTCATCAACATTTCACGATTGTTCGCAACCATTGCCGCAAAAGTAGGCATTTTTTGCTTAGAGCGCGGTAAAACATGTAACAGTGTTGCCTCTGTAAACTGCTCCAACTGTTTTGCGGCGGTGATACGCGCAAAAGCAGGAATTGCACCCAAAAGTAGGTATAAAAATCCCCCCATGGTTGTTGCTATCGTAACAATAAGCATCAAACTTGCCACATTTGTGAGCCGCATTCCCCCTGCAATATTTGGGAATTGAAGCACTTCAACATGTTTTGCGATGCCTTTTAGCTGGGTTTCTGCTTTTCTTTGCTCATCTTTTGTTCGCTCTAAAAGATTCACCATTAACTCAATATCGCGCTCTAAACGCACTATTTCTTTTTGCGCTAATGGTATGCTGTCAATCATCGTTTTATTTCTAGTAATTTCTTGGCGCACACGATTCATTTGATCACTCACAGCCTTTAATGCTGGATTATCAGGCGCAAGAGACACTGCCATTTTGCGGCGATCCTGCTCTAGTATCATCAGATCACTTTGTAATTTCGCGCCCTGCTCAAGGCTAAGCCTTGCCTCTGTAGGAATATCAATACTTTGATGCAACAGCCGCTGCGCTGCTAACTCTGCACGCGCTTCTGTTATTCGTTGCTCCAGCGTATTTACCTCTGCCGTAAGATATTCTAACACCTGTTTGGGTGCGGAAAGGTTTTCGTTTGCAGTAACATTCATATAATGATCGAGCAACATCTGAACAAATTGCTGCGCAAAATAAGGGTCTTTATCTTTGAAAGTAAGTGTTAATCTGCCGCCTGATTGTAGAAAGCTATTTTCTTTTACAACAAGATTTCTCGAGAGATTCTCCGCAAAATAATTCTTTGATCGGGGAAATAAAATAAATGATTGTGAGAAAGGCGGGCTGTTTTTAGGGCGTGATAACGTCATTTCTATGCGTCCGCTGGACGTAGTGAGTACCGTCATTTTCCCTAAATGTCCCCTACCTAAGGAAACATTATTTTTATCAAATACTTCAAATGTACCTGTGTCGCTAACGTACACTATCAGTTGTGCGCCATAATATAGTTCAGAGGCTGTGAAATGATCCACCATTAAGGAAGGTGTTAGACTGAGCCATTCTGGGGCTTTTTCTTTCCGTTTCCAGTATCCTAATACCGAAAAAAAACTCGTGACGCGTTCACCAAAGTATGCGGGTTTGTAGCGAACATCAACAGGTCTATCTAGTTTTTGTAACACCTCATCAACAAGTTTTCGACTTGCCAGCAGGCTTGATTCCGCCCCCACAGTGATGGTGCTTTGCCCGAAACTTATATCAGGCTTAATACGCAACATTGTGGTTACAGTATAGGAGGACGGCATTAAAATAAATATCAATCCAGACATGCACCCCACTATCACAGCAATGATGAGAACAATCCAGCCACGCGTAATAAGTAGTCTTCTGCAGAAATAACCAACATCTAAAACATCTGTCCATTTGGGGGGCGGAGGAGGGGTAATGGTACTAATCATAACGATTTGGATCTATTACGTTGCTAAATCCACTGGGGAAAAGCTGGTTTATTGTACGGCTCCAATCTGTCACAGGGCGTGTTGTAACCCACACGGTGTCTTGCTGTTGTAATTTGAATTGGCTAGCAGCGGCATAATTGGTTGTTGTTGCAAGCGGCATTTGATAAATTTCAGGCTCAAGATTGGGGCGTTGTGGTGGTCTTATAACATAAATGTACTCAAGATCTGCTGTTACGCGGTCTACTTTCCCCGCAACAAGCGCATCTGCAAGAGTTGTACCGCTTTCAGAAAGAGGAATGCTTTGTGGTTGCACTATTTCCCCTTGGATATAGGCAATGTTGCGTGAATCAAGTACCGTTACGGTAACATTCGGCATATTGTAAATACGTTTATAGCGTTCGGTGAGAAGCTGCTCTATTTCTGCTCGCGTCCTCCCTTGCACCACAACAGACGATTGCAATCCAGTGACACTTATTGTCCCTTCAGGCGTGACAGAAAACGGCTGATACCCTTTATTATTCAGGCTTTTTTCTGAGGGAATGACACTTTCATATCCTCCTAAGTCTTTAAGTGACGGTACAGATAACGAAATACCGAGGGTATCTCCTGCACCAATTCTATATAATATTGGGGGCTTCAACAAAGCATCAGAGGCATTTTGAATAGTATATTGCTTGGCTTCAAAAGCAGCATTGTGCTGCGCGCACCCCATCAACAAGGAGCAAAAAACAAAAGCGGCATAGACTTTCGCCATATTTTTTCATTCCTTGTGAGATGTTGAAATCATTCTTGTATTTTCCCGAAAGAACATACAATTGGTTGTTCGGGTTATCCGAAGATAAATCTTTTGATTGTTTAATTTTCTTTAGCAAGGCGGCAATAAAGCAACAAATAATATCATTTTAAACCAAAAGCGCACCTTAGTCATGCCCTGTTAAGGATTCACTAACAAATACAAATGTATGTATAGCGGATGCACATCATGCTCATTACAGAAGGGTTTTTCCCTGAAACAGATGCACGCGCATCGCGCTCTTTTGATCATGCCGTTGCTTGGGCAAAAACAGGGCACAGTGTTACTATTTTAACTAAAGCCCCTAACTTTCCAGCTGGAAAGGTCTTTGCAGGATATAATAATCGCTGGCGGCAACACGAGCAGATAGAGGGAGTAGACGTGTGGCGTGTGTGGTCATATCTTACCGCTAACAAAGGTATTATCAAACGACTATTGAGTTTTCTAAGTTTTATGTTTGTCATTCCGTGGCATGGCTGGCGGCTATGCAGGAAAACGCGTAAACCTGATGTGATTATTGGTACCTGCCCGACGTTATTTGCACCACTTGGAGCATGTCTCCTTGCAAAAATCCTACGAGTTCCGTTTGTATTTGAAGTGCGTGATTTATGGCCAGAATCCGCTGTTGCTGTGGGAATGTTGCGTGAAAAAAGTCTTGGATACAAAATATTCAACGCTATTGCCCATTATCTCTATCATCAAGCGAAACTTATTGTCCCCGTGGGGGAGGGATATAATGCGCAAATTTTAGAAAATTACCCGCAAGCCCTAGGCAAATGTCTGATTATTCCCAATGGGTTTCGCCCTGACATCTTTGTGCCTGAACCAGAAACGACAACGGCACGAGAAACACTGCAATTACCGGTGGATAAAATTATTGTGTTGTATATCGGCACAATAGGGCGCAGTCAAAAACTAGAGACGGTTTTTGAGGCCGCAAAATTGCTAGAAAAGCAAGAAAATATATATTTTGTCATTGCAGGAGACGGGGAAGAACAAGAATACTTACAAGGGTATCTTCAAAAAAATCCGATGCGAAATGTGCAAATGATGGGGGCACAACCCAAAGATCTTGTTCCTGTGTACTATAATGCATCTGATATTGCGCTATCTCCCCTTAGAAAGTCAGACGTGTTCAAAGGACGCTATCCTGCGAAAATGTTTGAGGTGATGGCAATGGCAAAACCACTGGTTTTAGGCGGAGAAGGCATTAGTTGTGATCTCCTGCATACTGCACAAGCAGGGATTGCAGTAGAGCCCGAAAATGCCCCTGCATTAGCAAACGCAATTCTCCATCTAGCTAACAATGCTGCATTGCGACAAGAATTGGGAAAATCGGGCTATGATTATGTACAAACACGCTATGCTCGCCCCGCTTTAGCCGCGCTTTATGCAAAGGGCTTAAGCGATTTAATCAAAGTGAGTATTTAAACCTAGACGATGTAAGTGCGGCGCAACAGCACGCATAGATTGTAATAAAAAATATAAACAATCTATGGTTTTATATTTAATTTTTATTATGTTTCGCAACTAATAATTAACTTTTGTTATGCATACAATAATGTGTAAAGAAAAAGTTTTATTTCCTCTATAAGTTTTAATATTTCTAAAAAGCAAGTGTTTTAAACGGATAAAACTTTTTCCTGCGAATAACAGGAGTTTTTTTATGCATATTCATCAAAACATTGTTGCAGCCAATCAAGTAACTGATTTTAAAAAATACTCCACGCACACTCTCTATTCGAACACCTGCAAAGTGCGTGCCATCGCGAAACGCTGTTTTGATCTAATGGTTGCGAGCAGCATACTTCTAGCATTTAGTCCTGTCATGCTCATCATCGCTTTGGCAATTACGCTTGAAGGTAAGGGGAGTGTTATTTTTTCTCAACAACGCACAGGAAAAAATTGCACGCCTTTTGCGTTTTACAAATTCCGTAGCATGGTGCCGCACAACACACCCAGTACAAAACTTGATTATGTGCGTGATACCGATCCAAGAATAACGAAAGTGGGGAGTTTTTTGCGTAAAACGAGCTTAGACGAACTACCGCAACTTTTTAATGTTTTGAAGGGAGATATGTCCTTGGTAGGCCCTCGCCCACAACCTGTTTGCCACTTGGAGCATTATGGTACTAAAATTGATGATTATGCTTTACGCCACAGTGTTCGCCCTGGTATTACAGGACTTGTACAAATATCTCCGCTCCGCGATGCCGATGAATACTTTGAAGATTTAGTCAAACGCGTAAAGTTAGATTTACACTATGTTAGCAACTTTTCCTTAGAACAAGACATTCGCATTCTGTTTATAACAGGATTGAAAGTTGTTAATCGCGCAAAAAAGCTATTATAAAACTACAAAAAGTTATCTGTTAAGTCTTATTTGTGTCGTTTAGTGCTTGGCATGAGTTCGCTGTTATAACCACTTATCTTATTATTAAGCATTCATCGAATACACTAACGTGTGAATTTACAAAAACATATGAGATTTACACCGCCTCTTGTAACGCATTCACCCCTAAATCCCCTGATTTCATGGCGGCAATGGCAGCGGCTGTTGCTTTTGCGCCCGCAATGGTGGTGATGCACGGAATGCTGTTATTAACACAGGTGCGGCGGATGGAGAAGCTATCCGAAATCGCTTGTTTGCCGCTGGTGGTGTTAACCACCAAGTGGACATCGCCATTTTTTAGGCTATCCACAATATGCGGGCGACCTTCTGCCACTTTATTGATGCTGGAGACGTCAGCACCGTTGTTTTGTAAAAAAGCGGCGGTGTTGTGGGTGGCACACACTTTAAAGCCAAGGCGCAGATATTCTTTCACCAACTCTACGATTTTCGGTTTGTCATCATCTTTAACAGAAATAAACACCGTGCCTGTGGTGGGCAACACGTTGCCTGCCCCCAACTGCGCTTTGGCGTAAGCACGGGCAAAATCACTATCAAAGCCCATCACCTCGCCAGTAGATTTCATTTCGGGCCCTAAGAGAGGATCAACGCCTGTGAAGCGGGAGAACGGAAACACCGCCTCTTTCACTGCAACATGTTTGAGGGTGAGTTCTTTCAACCCAAACGACGCGAGTTTTTCACCCGCCATAACTTTTGCGGCAATTTTTGCAACCGTAACCCCTGTGGCTTTCGCAACAAAAGGAACAGTGCGGGAAGCGCGGGGGTTAACTTCAAGAATATATATTTGAGACTCGAGGTGCGAGGCGCGAGGCGCGAGAGGGGAAGAAGTTTTGGAGGTGTTGCTAGAATTTTCTTCTTCCTCGTGCCTCGTGCCTTGCGCCTCCTCTCCGCCCTTCACCGCAAACTGCACGTTCATCAACCCCACCACCTGCAACGCTTTAGCAAGTTTCTCGGTTTGCACTTTAATTTCTGCGACAATTTCTGGGGCAAGCGAGTAGGGGGGCAGGGCACAGGCAGAGTCGCCTGAGTGAATACCCGCTTCCTCGATATGCTCCATAATCCCTGCAATGTGGACGGTTTCGCCATCACTAATCGCATCCACATCCACCTCAATCGCATCTTTAAGGTAATAGTCTATAAGGATAGGATTATCCCCAAATTCTTTCAGGGCTTTTTGCGCGTAGGTACGCAAGCCCTGCACATCGTGGACGATTTCCATCGCCCGCCCGCCCAACACATAACTCGGGCGGATGACAACAGGATAGCCGATGTCTGCGGCAACAGCTTCGGCTTGTTCTATCGTTAAGGCCGTTCCATTGCGCGGTTGTTTCAGGTTGATTTTTTGGAGGAGTTGCTGGAAGCGTTCCCTGTCTTCTGCCAAGTCAATCGCATCAGGAGACGTGCCGAGAATAGGAATGTTGGCGGCTTCCAAGGCTGCTGCCAGTTTCAGCGGGGTTTGTCCGCCAAACTGCACAATCACGCCTTTGAGCGTGCCTTTGGATTGCTCTTTGCGACAGAGTTCCAGCACATGCTCAGGGGTAAGCGGCTCAAAATAGAGCCTGTCTGAGGTGTCATAGTCGGTAGAAACCGTTTCAGGGTTGCAGTTCACCATGATGGATTCTAAGCCCATTTCCCGCATTGCGTAGGCTGCATGGACGCAACAATAGTCAAACTCAATCCCTTGACCTATCCTGTTTGGTCCACCGCCCAGAATAATGACCTTTTGCTTACCAGAGACGTTCGCCTCACACACGGTTTGCCCGTTAAACGCCTGCTCGTAGGTGGAGTACATGTAAGACGTATTGGTTTTGAACTCACCCGCGCAGGTATCAACCCGTTTATACACAGGGTTTACGCCCGCTTTGTGGCGCAATGCTGTAACCTGTGTTTCAGGGATAGCGAGGAGTTTTGCAAGACGCGCATCAGAGAAACCAAGTTGCTTGATGGTGAGCCACTCATTAGGGGTAAGGGTTTCTTCGCGAGGCCCGCTTCTAAGCCACTCCTCAATATTCACAACATGCTGAATTTTCTCTAAAAACCACGTATCAATTTTGGTGATTTTATAAATCTCTTCAACGGTTAAGCCCTTGCGAAAGCCTTGTGCGACATGCAAAATGCGGTTTGGCACAGGCGTACCGAGCGCTTGGCGGAGTTCTTCTACTGTAGAATCTTCCATGATTTCATCAAAGCCCGTTAGCCCAATTTCCATGGACACCAAGGCTTTTTGCACACTTTCTGCAAAGTTGCGCCCAATGCTCATCGCTTCCCCCACAGATTTCATGGAGGTGGTTAAGAGTGCATCCGCCCCTGGGAATTTCTCAAACGTAAAGCGCGGCATTTTGGTGACGACATAATCAATCGACGGCTCAAATGAGGCAGGCGTGGTCACAGTAATATCATTTTTCAGTTCATCCAGCGTGAAGCCTACCGCCAGTTTTGCGGCGATTTTCGCAATGGGGAAACCTGTTGCTTTTGACGCCAGCGCCGACGAGCGGGACACACGCGGGTTCATCTCAATCACCACCAAGCGCCCGTCTTTCGGGTTTACCGCGAACTGCACGTTACTGCCGCCCGTTTCAATGCCAATTTCCCGCAATACGGCAAGCGAGGCATTGCGCATAATCTGATATTCTTTATCAGTCAGCGTGAGGGCAGGGGCAACGGTGATGCTATCACCTGTGTGAATGCCCATGGGGTCAATGTTTTCGATGGAGCATACAATAATGGCGTTATCCGCCTTATCGCGCACCACTTCCATCTCATATTCTTTCCAGCCGAGCACCGATTCCTCCACCAATGCCTCATGGGTGGGGGAGAGTTTTAGACCGTTGGAGATAATATCAACGAACTCTTCACGGTTATAGGCAATGCCGCCGCCTGTACCCGCGAGCGTAAAAGAGGGGCGAATAATGGCAGGGAGTCCCACGACATCTAGGGCTTTCAGGGCTTCTTCCAACGAGTGCACCAACACACTTTTAGGGGATTCTAAGCCGATTTTGTCCATGGCATCGCGGAATAAGAGTCTATCTTCCGCTTTGGCAATCGCGTGCTCATCCGCGCCGATGAGTTCAACATTATATTTCTTCAAAACACCGTTTTTGGAAAGCGTCAGTGCGGTATTCAGCGCCGTTTGTCCGCCCATGGTGGGGAGAAGAGCATCAGGGCGTTCTTTGGCGATCACCTTTTCGACAAATTCGGGGGTGATGGGTTCAATGTACGTTGCATCCGCCAAGTTGGGATCGGTCATAATCGTGGCAGGGTTAGAGTTCACCAATACCACACGATAGCCTTCTTCGCGCAAGGCTTTGCAGGCTTGTGCGCCCGAATAATCAAACTCGCATGCTTGCCCGATAATAATGGGCCCTGCGCCGATGATAAGGATGGTTTTGATGTCTGTACGTTTGGGCATGGTTCGGGTTTCAGGTATGGGGTTTCGGGGTTCGGAAGAATTTACTATACGATATGCGCTGCACGATGCGCCACTTCTGCGCCCTGCATCATTTCTACAAACTGCTGAAATAAATATGCGCTATCTTCAGGGCCAGGGCTGGCTTCGGGGTGTCCTTGTACGGCAAACACGGGTTTATCGAGGCACTTAAAGCCTTGCAGTGTTCCATCAAATAACGAGATGTGCGTTGCTTCAACCGTTGTGGGCAGGGAATCGCGCACCACATGAAACCCGTGGTTTTGACTGGTTATTTCTACTTTGCCTGTGTGTAAATCCTGAACGGGATGATTTGCGCCATGATGCCCCAACGGCATTTTCGCTGTTTTTGCGCCTAATGCGAGCGCAAGCAGCTGAAATCCTAAGCAAATACCAAAAATGGGTTTGCCGCTGTTCAGCAACTCTTTGATAATGGGGAGGGCGTATTGCCCCGTGGCGAACGGGTCTCCAGGGCCATTAGAGAGGAAAATGCCATCAGGATTGTGTGCCAAAATTTCTTTGGCAGGTGTTGTGGCTGGCACAACCTCGACTTCACATTGTACATTAACTAAATTTCTTAATATATTGTATTTTATACCGTAATCAACACAGACAACTTTGTATTTTCCGCCACGTTGTTCGGGGTAGCCCGTGCCAAACTGCCATAAGCCTTGATGCCAAGGGTGTGCTTTTTCCGTGGTGACATCCTTAGCCAAATCTAGCCCCACCAGCCCTTGCCACGCCTTCAATGTCGTTTGATGCTGTGCGGTATTAAAATTGCCGTCTGCTGCATGGATAATAATGCCATTCGGGGCTACTCCGCCATCACGGATAGTTTGGGTGAGCGCACGGGTATCAACGCCACAAATTCCCACAATATTATGCGTTTTTAAATAGGCATCAAAGTGTTGCAGATTGCGATAATTCGCAGGATTAGTGATGCTCTCGCGGATAACAAGCCCGCTTGCAACAGGCTTTGCCGATTCAACATCTTCCGCGTTCGTGCCCACGTTGCCGATATGCGGAAAGGTGAATGTGATAATCTGCCCTTTGTATGAAGGATCGGTGAGAATTTCCTGATAGCCCGTCATCGCGGTGTTAAAACAAAGCTCGCCTAACGCGCTGCCAGTTGCTCCAATGCCATATCCCTCAATAATCATACCATTTGTAAGCAGCAGTTGCGCCGTTCTTACGGCTGAAAAGGCAAGGGGATTAGGCGTGTTTGTCATTAAAAAATACCAGCTATAGTTATTTCACTTTAAAATACCCCATGCCTGCAAACTGCCTTTAGCGTCTCTCATGTACAAGTTAAGGTACACTTCGAGCCGCTGCAGTTGTTTTCGACTATGGGGTATTTTAAATTGTAACAACTATGAAAATCCGCAGAGTATTAGCTGATGTATGCGATATCGTCAAGGTTTGTGTGCAATAAAAACTACACCCGTTTCGCCAAAAATATCGCTGTCTTTGAGCCAGTGCGAATAACTTGCCGCAATAGCGGATAAAACGGGGCTTTTTTCCCCTCTTGCGCCTCTGCTGTGTCTTTGTGCTCCAGTTCTTCCGCGCGAAATTTTTGTAGTGTGGGAATAAGCGGGGAGGTGGGGTCATTCTTTTCTAAATCGGCGATTTGTTCTGCATAATGCTCTTCAATCACTTCTTCCACCGCGATGGTGCACGCCATTGCCGCTTTTTTGCCCAGTAACGCCGTGCCTGCACCCAGAGCAAACCCTGCCACGTGCCACAAGGGATGTAACGCTGTGGGGCGCACGCGATGTTCAACAATCAGTTGATTAAAGGCATCAAGATGCACTTGTTCTTGGGCTTCCATATGCTGCAAGGTGGGCGCAATGTCCGTTTTGCCCAACACGGCAAGTTGCCCCCGATAGATACGCTTTGCACCATATTCACCCGCCTGATTGACGCGAATAAGCTGCTCGAGACGCTGTTTTTCAGAGAGATTTTGCATCTTTTTTCCTTCTAAAAAAGAAATAGAGACAGTGCCCCGCCAAAACAAGACTCAATACACTATTATAATTTGCCATACTCAAGCCGAACAGTTCCCACTGCACGGCATCACAGCGCACAATCGGCGCGGCGGCAAGGGCGGCACGAAGTTGTTCAATAGTTGTTGCAGTAATACTTGAAGAACAACTGCTAAATCCTTGCCATAATTGCAATTCTATTCCACTATGAAAAATGGCTAAACCTGCACTGGCAACATATATACTCGCGCACAACACAATATAAACACGCGCTTTTTGGGGGTAACAAAACCCTAAAAGAGCACTGAGCGCGGCGGCAACATAGACATATCGCGCGTGCATACACAAATCACACGGCGACAATTGCAACAACCGTTGCAGACTCACCGCCAACAACAACAACAGGATGCAAACAAGCAAATGCGCTAAAAAAAACAGTTTCATAATGTTATTTCAATTTGGCATTGACGATACCACAAAGCCGCTGCAAATGTCATGTATATCTATTGCACATGAAGAATGTGCAATATTTCGCTCAAACGCCGCGCGGGCTTAATACTGCTCGCAATATTTCAATCTCCTCCAAGTGCGAGCAGTATAACAATGATAGAAAAAAAACAATCCTCCTCGCGCCGTTTTAAGCTGTGGTTTTACAAAAGCCACATTAGCCAAAAGGTAAGCGTGTGGATTATTGCGCTTTCTGTGCTTGCGGTTATCGCCACCATTGGCATTTTTGCAGGCTTTCCGCCGCTGGGGCCTAAACCCAGCACTGTCATCATTATTGTGGCGATTGATAGCATTCTACTGCTCTCGCTTTCCATCATTGTTTTTAAACAAATTATTGAGCTGTGGGTTAAGCGGAAAAAGGGAATTAACGGCACAAAACTTTACTCTAGGTTGGTGATTTTATTCTCCCTGATTGCCGTCTCTCCCTCGGTCATTCTCGTCACGCTTTCCACGGTTTTTTTCAACTTCGGGATTGAACAGTGGTTCACCAAAAGGGTGACAACGGCGTTGCAAGAATCCCTTGAGGTTGCTGATGCGTATTTGCAAGAACATCGCAACGCCATTCGCGGGGATGCGCTTGGCATGGCGAACGATTTGGGCAATCAAGCAACGCTGCTGGTGCAAGATGCCAATGCGTTTAGCAAAATGGTGCAAGGACAAATGGGCGCACGGGGCATTTCAGAAACCCTTATTTTTGATAGCCGTTTTAATATTATTGCGCGGGGATCGTATACGTTTACCCCGTTTGTGCCAAATATTCCCGAGGCAACCATGCGACTCGCGCGGGAAGGGGCGGTGATTGTGCTCAAAGAAAATGCTGCCGACACAGACCGTGTGTATGCCCTTGTGAAAATCCCGAATTTTGTGGATTCTTTTCTTTATGTGGGCAGACCTGTTGACCCCCGTGCTGTTTACCACGTTCAAAAAACCCGCGAAACCGTGGAAGCCTATCAACAGGTGGAACGTCACCGCACAAAGCTGCAAATCGCCATTTCTTTTTTGATTATTGTGATGGCATTATTGTTGTTGCTTGCCGCTGTGTGGGTGGGCTTGCTTATTGCCCATCGCTTGTTGATGCCCATTGCGGCAATGGCGGATGCAGCAGAAAAAATTGCGCAAGGAAATTTTGAGATTAAAATTCCGCTCAGTACACATCATGATGAACTTAGAACATTAACAGTTGCGTTTAACCGCATGGCAGGACAGCTTTCTACCCAAAGACAAAAACTTGTTGATACTAATGACCAGCTCGACAGCCGCCGCCGTTTTATGGAAGCCGTGCTTGCAGGGGTAAGTGCGGGCGTGATTGGGCTGGACGAGCACGGCAACGTGCAAGCAATAAACCCGCGTGCCCTCTCGCTGTTGGGCAAAACGGGGGCAGGGGATGATTTTGGCGCACCGATAGATGCGCTTTTCCCTGAGTGCCTTGATTTATTAAAAGAACTCTACACCACAAACTCGCGTATTCGGGAACGCCAAATCACGATTATTCGCGGAAACATCCACAAAACTTTGTTTGTGCGGGTGGCAGCAGAGTATGACGAAACGGACGTTGTGGGATATGTCATCACCTACGATGACATGACAGATTTTATTCGTGCCGAGAAAACAGCGGCATGGAGTGACGTTGCGCGTCGTCTTGCCCACGAAATTAAAAACCCGCTCACCCCCATTCAGCTCTCTGCAGAACGATTAGAACGTCGTTTTCTCAAGCAAGTCACGGCAGAAGAAGGGGAAGTTTTCAGCCAATGCACCCGCACCATCATCAGACAAGTTGAAGACTTACAACGGCTTGTTGATGAATTTTCGTCTTTTGCGCGAATGCCAACCCCGAAAAAAATCAAAGAAGATTTCACGCAACTGTGCCGCGATATGCTTGCGTTGCAACAAAGTGCCCACCCAGAAATACACTATGTTTTTAACGCACCTGATACGCCGTTATTATGGTTTTATGATGGCGGCATGATGCGCCAAGCATTAACAAATTTACTTAAGAATGCCGCAGAAGCTATTGAAGAAAAACGAAAAACTTCGGAAATTTCTGGAGAAATTATGTTGACCTGTACACAGGACACCAACACCCTTACGCTCACCTTAGATGACAACGGCAACGGCTTAACGCAAGATGACCCCGAGAAATTATTAGAGCCATATGTTACCACAAAAACCAAAGGCACAGGCTTGGGTTTAGCGATTGTCAAAAAAATAGTTGAAGAACACGACGGAATTTTGAAAATAGAGGCTCGCCAACCACACGGCGTTAGGGTAACACTGTTGCTGAAAAACAGTACACTATAATAAAATACGACTTACGCGAAAGGATGACGACATGCTGCATGACATTTTAGTTGTTGACGATGAGAGCGATATTCGAGAACAAATCAAGGGCATCCTTGGCGATGAAGGGCTTGAAGCACGCACCGCTGCAAACAGCGAGGACGCGCTAAAGTGCATCCATGAACGCTTACCCAGCCTTATCATTCTCGATATTTGGCTACAAAACAGCAAAATGGATGGGCTGGAGCTTCTTTCCGCGATTAAAAAAGAATCGCCGCAAATCCCCATTATTATGATTAGCGGACACGGCACCATTGAAACCGCCATTAGTGCGCTAAAAAAGGGTGCAGTCGATTTTATTGAAAAACCTTTCAAAACCGACCGACTGTTACTTGTCATTAACCGCACTTTAGAAGCAGAAAAATTGCGCAAAGAAAATGCAGAATTGCGCCTCAGAAGCAGCAGTGATGAGGAAATGGTCGGGCAATCCCCCGCCATGCAGCAGCTTCGTCAATCTGTTGAAAGAGTTGCGCCCACCAACAGCCGCGTGATGATTACAGGCGAGGCAGGATCGGGGAAAGAAATTGTCGCCCGTGCCATCCATGCAAAATCTAAACGTGCTCAATCGCCGTTTGTGGTGGTGAATTGTGCCCTCATGACCCCTGATAAATTAGAAGTAGAACTCTTCGGCACCGAACCGGGGTATATCAGCGGGCAACCGCGCAAAGTGGGTGTGTTTGAAATAGCGCATAAAGGCACACTATTGCTGGATGAAGTGGCGGACATGCCACTGGAGACGCAAGGAAAAATCCTCCGTATTCTACAAGAACAAAAATTTACACGGGTGGGCGGCAACGCACCAGTGCAAGTGGATGTGCGCGTCATGGCAGCCAGCAACAAAGATCTTGCGCGCGAAATTTCCGCAGGACGCTTGCGCCAAGATTTGTTTTATCGCCTGAGTGTCGTGCCGATTGCCGTGCCGTCTCTTAAAGAACGCCGTGAGGATATTTCCAAACTGGCGAGTTACTTTATCAACAAAGCCTCGAAAGCAGCAGGCGTTCCAGCACGGCTATTATCGCAAGATGCTGTTGCCGCCCTGCAATCCTATCCATGGCCGGGGAATGTGCGGCAATTAAAGAATGCGATGGAATGGTTGCTGATTATGGCATCAGGTAGCCCGAAAGACCTTGTGACCACAGAAATGTTGCCGCCTGAGCTATACGGCAGTGCGCCACCCTTGTTAAAAACAGAGCGCAACGATGAAATTATGACACTCCCGTTGCGGGATGCCCGCGAGTTGTTTGAAAAGCAATACCTCCTTGCCCAAGTCACCCGTTTTGGCGGAAATATTTCAAAAACCGCTACGTTTGTGGGGATGGAGCGTTCTGCGCTGCACCGCAAACTGAAAAGTTTAGGCGTATATCAACCAGAAAAATCTGAAAGAGAAGCGGCGTAAAATGGCGCGAATTACATATGTGAATGGGGCATACTTGCCGCATGACAGGGCAGGGGTGCATATTGAAGATAGAGGCTTTCAATTTGCCGATGGCATTTATGAGGTGGTGCAGGTTGCGAACGGGATTATTGTTGATTTAGACTGGCATCTAGACCGTTTTGAATACTCCCTAAACGAGCTTAAAATCCCGATGCCGATGACACGCGCCGCTCTCATGGTGGTGATGAAAAACATCATCGCCAAGAACTATCTCCCCTATGGCGTTGTGTATATGCAAGTCACACGCGGCGTTGCAAAGCGTGATTTTGCTTTTCCTAGGGACGTACAGCCTAGTCTTGTTGTGGTTGCCATGCGGATGAAACCGTGGCCAGATGCGATGATAGAGAATGGGGTGAAAGTTATAACTCTGCCCGATATTCGCTGGAAACGCTGTGATATTAAATCCGTCTCGTTGCTTGCGCCTGTGTTGGGCAAACAACAAGCCAAAGAAGCAGGCGCGTTTGAAGGCTGGATGGTGGATGAAAACGGGTTTATCACCGAAGGCACATCCAGCAACGCGTTTATTGTCACGAAAGATAAGGAAATTATCACCCGCGCTAAAGACCATCGGATTTTGGGCGGCATCACTCGTGCTAGATTGCTCGTCATCGCCCAAGAGCACGGCTATATACTTAAGGAACGTCTCTTCACGGTTGCGGAAGCCAAAGCCTCCTCTGAGGCGTTTATAAGCAGCAGTAGCACGTTTGTTATGCCTGTGGTGCAGATTGATGACGCTGTTGTGGGTGATGGCAAAGTGGGGGCTATTTCCAAAGCACTCCGCAAGGCGTATCGGGAGTTTGCGGGGATATGAAGAGAGAGGGGATAGGCACGAGGCACGAGGCACGAGGGGAAAAAGGAAGTAATCTAAAAACTTTCTTCTTGCAATTCCTCATGCCTCGTGCCTCGTGCCTCGTGCCCCTATCAGGGTGTTGCTGATGCTTTCTGTTTTGCCTCCCATTCCCACCGCCATCCTCTTCGACTGGGACAATACGCTGGTTGACACCCTCCCCGTGATTCATGCCGCCGTGAATGCAGCGTTTGCGGCGATTAACAAGCCATTATGGACGTTAGAGCAAACGCGCATCGGTATTCACCGTTCAGGGCGCGATGCAAGAGAGCATTTGTATGGCGATCAATGGCAAATCGCCGAGCCTATTTTTTACAAAGTTTTCAAAGAGCAGCACTTGGCGCAACTCACCCCCATGGAAGCGGAAACAGCGGCGACATTACAAAAATTACAACACTATCCTTTGTTTTTAGGGGTGGTGAGTAACAAACGGGGCGATACCTTGCGAACAGAAGCCGCACATTTAGGGTGGACAAACTATTTCCAGCGGATTTTGGGAGCAACAGATGCAGCACACGATAAGCCAGACCCCGCGCCCGTGCATAAAATACTGGAAAATACAGGACTAACGCCTTCAAAAGGCATCTGGTTTGTGGGCGATAGCATTTCTGATATGCATTGCGCCCATAATGCAGGGCTTACCGCTGTGTTGTATAAGACACACCCAACGGCAGAAGAAATCGTAAAACCCTATTCTCCCGATTTTTCTATCGAAAAATTGCCTGAGTTAACCAAAATTTTAGACCAGATGGGTTTACATAGCACAGACGCGCTATAATTAGTTGCGTCAGTATCGTGTTTCGCGATACTATATGTCTATAATAAGAAAAAGGTACGATATGGCTGGCGAGAAAAATAACTTACAAGATGTGTTTTTAAATCATCTTAGAAAAAACAAAGTCCCTGTGACCGTGTTCCTTGTGAATGGCGTTAAACTACAGGGCAATATTACATGGTTTGATAATTTCTCGATGTTGCTGCGCCGCGATGCCTATGTGCAGCTTGTCTATAAGCACGCAATTTCCACGATTATGCCTGTAACCCCTATTCAGCTTTTTGAAGGCGATGGCGGCAAGGGCGAAGAAGGCTCAACAGAGGGTGAAGCCACTGCTTAAATCTACGGCCGCTGTTATCTGCCCCATTCTAAAAGGCGACATTACCGAAAAGCGTTTGCCTGAACATCGTCTTGAAGAGGCGGTGCGCCTTGCACAGGCGATTGACCTTACTGTTGTCTTTCAACAATGCTATAATCTCAGCCGTTATCGCCCGTCCCATTTATTGGGGGAAGGGGTGGTTGAGGAATTGCACGCGCTTGTTGAAGAGCAGAAAATCACGGTGGTGATTGTGGATGCAACCGTATCCCCCGTGCAACAGCGCAACTTGGAACGCGCTTTGGGCTGCAAAGTCATTGACCGCACGGGGTTAATTCTAGAAATTTTCGGCAAACGCGCACAAACCTTTGAAGGAAAATTGCAGGTAGAACTTGCCGCCCTTTCTTATCAAAAAAGCCGTTTAGTTCGCTCATGGACGCACCTTGAACGGCAACGGGGCGGATTCGGTTTCCTTGGCGGGCCGGGGGAAAGCCAAATTGAATTAGACAGACGAATTATTGGCGACCGCATCACAAAAATCAAAAAAGACCTCGACGGCGTGAAGCGCACACGCGGCATTCAACGCGGAGCACGTCAAAAAGTCCCGTATCCTGTGGTGGCATTGGTGGGCTATACCAATGCGGGAAAATCAACGCTTTTCAATGCGTTATCACACGCAACCGTGCTCGCAAAAGACATGCTGTTTGCAACGCTTGACCCCACCATGCGCGCAATTACTTTGCCATCAGGGCAAAAAATTATTGCCTCCGACACGGTGGGATTCATTTCTCATCTGCCCACTACGCTGGTAACGGCGTTTCGCGCCACGTTGGAAGAAGTGTTGGCGGCAGACGTGATTTTGCACGTTCGCGACATTGCTCACCTTGAAACAGAGCAGCAAAAACAAGATGTACTCTCTATTTTGCGGGATATTGGCATTGACGAGGAAATTTTAGAACATCGTCTGATTGAGGTGTGGAATAAAAGCGATTTACTCCCCACTAACGCTAAAAAAGCCCTGAACGTCAAAGCAAAAAATGCTGCGTTTTGCATCGCCGTTTCAGCGCGAACAGGGGAGGGCATCGCCGCCTTAAGTGAAGCGATTGAGCAACGCTGCACCAAAAATTGGCACACCCTCACCGTCAATATTCCGCACGATAACGGGGCAGCGTTCGCATGGCTGCATCAGCATGGTAAAATTTTAAAATCCCGCACCGCGCAAAAACACACCCGCCTCACCGTCCAACTCTCCCCGCAGAACCTAAAGCGATGGGAAAGTGGAGCCGAAAATTCTTGAATATGGGTGTGTTCCCTTCTACCATAGTTTAGCAATAAACTGACCTGCTAGGAAACACGCATAACATGAAGAAATTTTCCTACAAAATTGATTTTCAATACTTTTTATCAGAAGATGCATTGCTGCAATGTGCATTATTGCTCATAAGTTTGCTGCTCGGCATGGCGTTACGCACCGTGGTGCAACGGTATGATAAGACACACCAAAATGCAAAAAACCCCTTAAAAATTCTTGCGATTGTGCCCTTTATTGTGCCACTCGTTAGCACGGTGCTGATTGCTGTTTTTAGTACGGTTTTAGAGCAATCGGGTATTGCACCAAAAATCCTTAGTCCCGCACAACAGTTGGTATTTGGCTGGATTGCGGTTATCAGCATTCGGCGTATCACGGAAAGCCAAGCGGCAACATGGTTTTCAGGACTCATCATTTTGCCCGTCACCCTGATGCATGTTGTGGGTATTTGGGGCTACCTTGTTAAATACTTGAATAGTCTTTCTTTTGCGGTGGGGGATAGCACCGTCACACTCTACCGCTTTCTCTCAACGCTGGTGGCATTGGTTGCGCTACTGTGGCTTGCAAAAAGTCTTACGCATAGTTTTGAAACGCGCCTCAAAAAAACCAAAACCGTGCGTGCCAGCACCCGTGCGTTGATTATTAAAATCACGCAAATTTTTTCGTATATCGTTATTTTTCTTTTCACGCTTGATAGTGTGGGCGTGGATTTAAGCGTGCTTGCCGTCTTCGGGGGCGCATTGGGGGTAGGGCTTGGGTTTGGCTTGCAAAAAGTTGCCTCCAATTTTATCAGCGGGATTATTTTGCTGTTTGAAAAATCTATTGAACCCGAAGATTTAATTGAACTCAGCGATGGCACAACAGGCACGGTGAAGCACACAGGCGCACGCTACACCCTTCTTGAAACCATTGATGGACGCGAGATTCTTGTTCCCAATGAAGATTTTATCGTGCAACGCGTTACCAACTGGACATACAGCAACAAAATTGCCCGTGTTGAAATCGCCGTTGGCGTTGCCTATGATAGTGATTTTAACAAGGTCAAAGAAATTTTGCTTACCGCCGCACAGCAGCACCCGCTCTGCTCTAAGAAAACGAAACCTAATGCTTTTTTGCGCACTTTCGGTGATAGTGCCGCAAACTTCGTACTGTATTTCTGGATTGATGATGTAACCAATGGTCGCCTAGAGCCACAAAGCGATGTGATGCTGGCTATTTGGCAGCGTTTTCAGGAAGAGGGAATCAAAATACCTGTCCCACCAAGAGAATATCAACTAAGACTTGCGAATATGGACACTGTAGATATTCCACCAAATCCAAAGAAACCTCTGGGGTAATATTTCATAAATAATTGCTCTTGATGCCGCATACTTTGTATTATAATATTAATTTATCACTATTCTCACCACTTATAATGGAACCTTTCAATGTTCGTTGCTGTTTTGCGTGCTTGTTGTGTTGTTTTAATGCTCTCTGCCTGTGTAACGGTGCCACCGCCTATACCTAAACAGAACGTTTATAATTTGGATAAAAAAACAGCACCCTTAGTATCGAAAGACTATGGTATTCTGGTTGCAAAAACAACGGGAGATCAGGGTGGGGTTTCGTATATAACTTTCAAGCCTTATGATCGAGCCAGCAACAAATTCATACCGATTAACGAAGATCCAAACATAAAAACCGCAGACCTCCCCTTGCAAAAAGGGGATAGAAGCTTTCGCTTTGAGCCAACTGATGATGGCTATCAAGTAATTGCCCTTAAACCAGGCTATTATGTTATAGAACGTATTCTTTTGGGAGATTTTTCGGCAACAGGCGGTGTTCACCCTGTTACTCATAAGCCGTTATATGGAGGATTTGAAATACAAGCGGGTGAACTGCTTTACATAGGGGATATTCATCTTACGACGGATAGATTAGGTTACAAAAATCCAAAGATGATCTCCGAGCAACAAAGTCCGCTGGGCATGCTAATCGGAGTCGTGGTGTATGCTGCGACACATACCTTCACAGATGATGATTTTGCGTTGGGGGTTGTCAACGACACCGCAGCTGCAAAAAATCATGTTGCGACAAATATTCCCATGATGATGCGACCTTTGGTGTATCGTCCTCTCACCCTAGGATACTACGCACACCAAAATCATGGCAGTAATTCAAAAGAAAAGTTTTAGGTTGTGCCATTAACCAAAACAGTTGCATTATTGCAATGCCTCTCAAAATTTGATACTAGCATTTGTGATGAAATGTTGTATAAGTTCGTGAAAGTCTAGAAAATCAAAGTATGAGGGCTATGCATCTGTGTGCAGCCTCCGTCGCAAAATTAGAAAATATCAAACATAAGGGTTATTGAGATGAATTTATCTTCCTCTATCAAATCGGGCGTTTATGCCGCAGCAATCAGCGTATTCATGGCAGGCAGCGCATTTGCTCAAAACACCAACGATGCAATTTACGACAAAAACAACACGCACGTTCTCGATACCCGTGGTAATTGCGTGCGTAGTGCCAATCAATTAAATGCTACCGATGCTTGCGGTACAGCGACAGCTGTTGCAGCAGCAGCAGAAACAACACGCGGCGTTGCAGACCTCAACAAAGAAGAACTGGTTGTTTATTTTGATTTCGACAAGTCTTTCCTCAAAGCATCTGAAAAAGAAAAGCTAGACCGTCTTGCGCAAATCTTAAAAGAAGCAAAAGAAGTGTCTGGCGCGAAAGTTATCGGCTATGCTGACCCCATTGGTACACCAAAATACAACGTGGCATTGTCTGAAAGACGCGCAGCAGCTGTTGAAGCATACCTCAATGGCAAAGGCTACCAAAACACCGAACTCGCTTCTGTTCAAGGTTTGGGCGAAACCAATGCATATGCACGGTGTGAAGGCGTGAAAAAACGCGCTTCTCTCATCAAGTGCTTTTGGCCAAACCGTCGCGTAGAAGTGTCTTTGGAATACAAAAAGTAACTTTTACAAAACGCTTGTGAAATATAGGACAAAATATAAGAAGGGCGGTACATCAGTATCGCCCTTTTTCCATGGAATATCTGTATGACTAGCTCCCTCATCCTCGCCACCCACAATCAAGGCAAAGTGCGTGAATTGGGCGCACTGTTGCAACCGCTGGGCTTTAGCGTCACGGCCGCTGGCAATCTCGGTGTCACAGAACCCGAAGAAACAGAAAATACCTTTGCAGGCAATGCGCTTTTAAAAGCAAAACATACCTGTAACGCAACAAATCTGCCGTCTTTAGCCGATGACTCAGGACTGTGCGTTCCTGCCCTTAACAACGCCCCTGGTATTTATTCCGCCCGTTGGGCAGGCGAACACAAGGACTTTACGCTTGCGATGCAGCGTGTAGAAAACGAGCTGAAAGCCTTGCAAAATAACGATTACAGCGCATATTTTGTTTGCGCTTTGGCATTATGCTTACCAAATGGTGAGCAGCACGTTTTTGAGGGCAGAATTGACGGGACACTTACCTTCCCACCCCGCGGCGATAAAGGCTTTGGCTATGACCCGATTTTTATTCCAACGGGATATACGCAAACATTCGCGGAAATGAATCCTGCGGAAAAACATGCTCTAAGCCACAGAGCGCGGGCGTTTGAGAAGTTTGTGGCGTTTATTGCTGCAAATAAAACAGTCGTTTGATTTCCTTGCGCGACCGCGCCAAGCTATCTAGAATCATCCCGCA
Organism: Alphaproteobacteria bacterium; assembly: GCA_947457935.1. Classification (GTDB taxonomy): domain Bacteria; phylum Pseudomonadota; class Alphaproteobacteria; order JAJTHO01; family CANGXP01; genus CANGXP01. The sequence continues at coordinate 41,681 of CANGXP010000004.1, forward strand.
AAAAAAACTTAAAAACGCCAGAATCATAATTCCTGTTGCAAGAATAGCTGTCGGAAAACGCGGAACCAGACCCGTTGCAAGATACTCGCTAATGACGGGAATGCTCAATAGAATAGATATACTCGCAAGGCATATAGCCCCCAAACTAAAAAATAAGAACGGGCGTACTTCTTTAAACAACACCATAATACGTAAGAGGATCCTAAAACCATCTCGAAAGGTGCGGAGTTTACTGGTTGATCCTTCAGGACGCGCTGCATACTCCAGCGGCACTTCCATGATAGGGAGCTTTAGCTCAAGGGCATGAATACTCAAATCTGTTTCCACCTCAAAGCCCACGCTAGACTTAGGAAATGTTTTGACAAACCTACGGGAAAACACCCGATACCCTGAAAAAATGTCTTTCAAATTACTCTGGAACAAATGACGAAACAGGCGGTTAAACACGCGATTACCAAACTGGTGATAATGCCGAAACGCGGCATCTGCCAGTGGCTTTCGTGCGCCAATAACCATGTCAAGCTGGTTATCAATCAACAGCTTAATGAGCATGGAAGCCTTGCTGGCATCGTAGGTTAAATCCCCATCCGCCATGACGTAAATATCGGCCTCAATATCCGCAAACATACGGCGCACCACACTGCCCTTGCCTTGCCGCAATTCTTTGCGCACAATCGCCCCTGCTTTGGTTGCCTCAGCAATGGTGTTATCTGTTGAATTGTTATCGTACACATACACCAACGCGCCCGCCAAGTGCTGCTGAAAACTTTTTACAACGGCGGCAATCGTCTTTTCCTCGTTATAACAAGGCAATAAGACGGCAATTTTTTGTTCTGTTAAAATCATAGCTAATCGTTAATTTTACCCTGCGCGAACCCATTATATTTATCCAGCATTGAAAATATGTTTCACGTGAAACATTGTTTTCACGGCAGAATAGAGCCAAATTTTTGGAAATTCATGCTTTTTTAACAAACACGATTTTCCCGTATCTTGACATAAAAAGGTTAATCTAACGTAATGCAGGTGAAGTATTTTTGAGGAATTTTTAGGCAGACAAACACGAAAAAGCGGAGTGTATTAAATATACATGAGCATTTTGAGTGGTTGTCTAACAACAAAATTACCAAAAAGACGAGCACTGCCAAGGAGAGCTTGCACAATTTGCGTAAATCCGTCAAATATTCTACCATGGAATCACTCAACTTTTCTGTTCTTGTGCTGGCGGCGGGCAAGGGGACGCGGATGCGCTCAACGCTGCCAAAAGTGATGCACCCGTTAGCGGGCTTGCCGCTTATTCGCCATGTTCTGAACGCCGCAGAAACGCTTACTCCCAAGCAAATTTCTGTGTTGATTGGTGAAGAAATGGCGGATGTTGCCGCAGTGTCAAAACCGCATAAAACACTTCTACAAAAAGATCGCCTCGGCACAGGGCACGCGGTGCAGCAAGGCGTTGCAGGCGGCGCATTGGCGGAGGCAGAGGCGTTGGTGGTGCTCTATGGCGATACGCCGCTCATCACGCCCGATACCATTCAAGCAATGCTTGCAAAATTATCACAAAATCCTGAAGCAGCGCTTGTTGTATTGGGATTTCACACGGCAACACCAACGGGCTATGGGCGATTAGTGGTGGAGCATGGCGCATTACAACGGATTGTTGAAGAAAAAGAAGCCTCTGAAGTTGAGAAAAAAATCACCTTCTGCAACGCAGGGATTATGCTGTTTAGAAGCAACGTGTTGCCCGAACTCCTCGCAAAACTAGATAATAATAACCAGAAACAAGAATATTACCTTACCGATACTATCCACCATGCGCGCAACGCGGGGTATACCTGCCTCACGGTAGAGGCAACAGCAGAAGAAGTGTTGGGCATTAATTCCAAGGCGGAATTGGCGCAAGCAGAAAACATTCTGCAGCAACAGCTTCGCGCACAAGCCCTTGAACAGGGCGTTACATTGATTGTCCCTGAAACGGTGTTCCTCTCAAAAGACACCACCTTTGGGGGTGACGTGGTAATTGAACCGAATGTGTTTATTGGCGCAAACGTGCATTTAGCAGATGGCGTGCATATCAAGGCATTTTCCCACCTTGAGGGGGCAACTATCGGTGCACATTCAACAGTAGGGCCTTTTGCGAGACTCCGTGCAGGGACTGTATTAGGCAAAAACGTCAAAATCGGTAATTTTGTTGAAACCAAAAAAGCCACTTTTGGCGATGAAGCGAAAGCCAGCCATTTAAGCTACATTGGCGATGCAACGGTAGGTAACCATGCCAACATTGGTGCGGGCACGATAACCTGTAATTACAATGGCTTTACCAAGGCGGAAACGGTGATTGGGGAGGGCGTTTTTGTGGGGTCAAACACCGCGCTTGTTGCGCCCATCACCCTTGAAAAAGGAGCGATTATTGGCGCAGGCAGCACCATTACCCAAAATGTACCAGCGGATAGTCTGAGCCTTACCCGCCCCCCGCAAACAATCATAACAGGCTGGGCAACAGCATTTCGAGCACGATTTAAAAAAGAGATATAAATTTATGTGTGGCATCATCGGCATTATTTCCAAAGCAACCCCTGCTACCCCGATGATTGTGGAGGCATTGAAACGCCTTGAGTATCGCGGGTATGACTCCGCAGGGATTGCAACGCTTGACAACGGGCATATCACCCGTGCGCGCGCCATGGGCAAAATCACGAACCTTGAAAAAGTCCTACAAGAACAGCCTTTACACGGCACTATCGGCATTGGGCATACCCGTTGGGCAACGCATGGCGCACCCAGTGAAAATAACGCGCACCCCCATGCAACGGAGAAAGTCGCCGTAGTGCATAATGGGATTATTGAAAATTTCGCCGCCCTCAAGGCAGAATTGGTTGCAAAGGGGCATGTTTTTACGAGTGAGACAGACACGGAAGTTGTCGCGCATCTCCTGACTGATTTTCTGAATAATGGGCATAGCCCCGAACAAGCGATGGCAGCGACGACTAAACATCTGCATGGTGCATTTGCGCTTGCTGTGTTGTTTAAGGGGCATGAAGAAATGCTGATGGGCGCGCGGCGGGGCAGTCCGCTGGTGGTGGGCTATGGCGATAACGCCATGTATTTAGGATCAGATGCGCTCGCCCTTGCGCCGCTCACGCAACGCATCAGCTACCTGCAAGAAGACGATTGGGTGATTCTTCGCAGCGATGGCGTAGAGATTTTTGATAGCGCAGGAACACCCGTTCATCGGGAGATTGTCTTGAGTGGTTTGACGGGGGCGATGATTGGCAAGGGTCGGCATCGACACTACATGCAAAAAGAAATTTATGAGCAACCCACCGTGTTGGGGGATACGCTGCAAGCGTTTCTCAACCCTGTGGATAGCAGGTTGCGCTTGCCTCATATGCCGTTCGCGCTCAATGATTTTGACGATGTCTCTATCATCGCGTGCGGCACGTCGTTTCATGCAGGGGTTGTCGCGAAATATTGGTTTGAACAGGTGGCGGGATTGCGTACACGGGTTGATATTGCCTCCGAATATCGCTATCGTCCGTTTGTGGAAAGCCACCGCACCCTTTGTATCTTTATTTCTCAATCAGGGGAAACAGCGGATACACTGGCAGCGCTTCGGTATGCCAAAGAAAACGGGCAGAAAACCCTTGCGATTGTGAACGTGCCCAGCAGCACCATGGCGCGAGAGGCAGATAGCGTTCTCGTGACACTGGCAGGCCCCGAGATTGGCGTTGCTTCCACCAAAGCCTTCACAACGCAGCTAATGATTCTCGCCATTCTTGCCATGCGCTTTGCGGTGGAACGGCAGAAAATAACCGCGCAAGAGGCAGTTCTCCTTACTGATGCTTTATTGAAACTCCCTGAGCAATGCAGCTGCATTTTAAAACTCAATACGGATTTCCTAAGAATTGCCGAAGAAATACTGCACGCTCGCGATGTGTTGTTTATTGGGCGCGGCGGGCAATATCCCATTGCCTTAGAGGGTGCGTTAAAACTGAAAGAATTATCGTATATTCATGCAGAGGGGTTGGCGGCGGGGGAATTAAAACACGGCTCTATCGCGCTGATTGATGAAGCGGTGCCGATTATCGCTCTTGCGCCCAAAGACGCGCTGTTTGAAAAGTCCGCCAGTAACATTCAAGAAATTATCGCTCGCAAAGGCAAAGTGATTTTGCTGAGTGATAAAGAGGGACTTGCCGCGTTTGCAGCGGAAGGCAGCACACTCCTTGCTACTGTTGCGTTGCCAACCGTTCACAGCTTTACCGCACCGATTATCTACACCCTGCCTGTGCAATTCCTTGCTTATCACATTGCCGTGCTAAAAGGCACGGATGTTGACCAACCACGGAATTTAGCAAAAAGCGTCACGGTGGAGTAGGGGGGGGGGCTGTTAGTACGCTTTCTGTTGTTGCCAAATGACAGGGGCAGGAGAAGATGGTTGAGTCCCTGCGTCAAAGAAAGTCGTATGGGGATAAAATTGCCTCAGAACAGCATTAGTAGCGGTTACTTTCCCCACAAGAAGATCCGTTTTACCGTCATCAAGCATCACGTTTGGTACTTGATTTGTCACTGCATTTAATACGCAGCGTTCGGCAATCCTGCTGCCGTTGAATAATTTAGTTATTTTTGATCTAGGAATCCCTTTTTCTCCTTCTTCAGTCTTCTCAAAGTCATCCGCATCATAAGTTACTAGAAATTCATTTACTGCTTTTTGTATTGCGGCAGGCTCACCTTTTAGACTAATAGCTTGACGACACACTTGATTCGTTCTTTCGCCTTCTTGATGTGCATTCCAAAGATAATACCCTGTTCCTGCTATTATTGTTATTCCTATTCCTAGGATAGACGACGTTACTTTTAAGGGGAATCTTTGAAAGGGGGTTGAAGGTTGATTTTTCATGATATGCGAATTTTTATAAAAAACTAAATATGCTTGATATATAACACATAAAAAATAATTTGCAATACTTTTTATATACAAATTTTCTTATTGCTCTAAAAAAACAGTCTCGCTAGGAAAGAAGCATGGTGTTTACAGTCTCTCCCCTCACACAGCGTCGGCTGCAGCGTTTTAAAGCCAATAAACGCGGGATGATCAGCTTGTGGATTTTTCTCACACTCTTTTTTGTTAGCTTACTATCTGAAATCATTGCAAATAACAAGCCGCTTTTAATTGCGCATCAGGGAAGTTTGTATTTTCCGTTTCTACAAGCCTATCCTGAAACCACGTTCGGCGGAGATTTTACCACGGAGGCAGACTATCACGATCCGTTCCTGCAAGAAAAAATCGCTAAAGATGGCTGGATGGTGTGGGCACCCATACGGTTTTCTTATAACACGATCGATTATGAACTTGACCAACCTGCGCCCGCGCCGCCCTCTGCCAAACATTGGCTGGGCACGGATGATCAGGGGCGCGATGTGGTGGCGCGATTGCTGTATGGGTTTCGACTGTCTGTATTGTTTGGGCTTGCGCTCACGCTGATTAGCTCTGTGATTGGTATTATGGCGGGCGCAATTCAAGGCTTTTTTGGCGGTATCACAGATTTGATTTTTCAGCGTTTTATTGAGATTTGGAGCGGCTTGCCCACGCTCTATATCCTGATTATTCTTGCGAGTTTCATCACGCCCACATTCGGCTGGCTGTTGTTAATTATGATTTTGTTTAGCTGGATGAGTTTAGTGGGGGTTGTTCGTGCAGAATTCTTGAAAGCGCGAAACTATGACTTTGTCCGCGCCGCAAAAGCCCTCGGCGTGCCGAGTTTCACCCTGATGCATCGGCATATCCTCCCCAATGCCATGGTGGCGGCTCTTACATTCTTACCCTTCATTCTTAATGGGGCAATTATCACCCTCACTGCCTTGGATTTCCTAGGGTTTGGGCTGCCTGCAAGCTCTCCCTCGCTCGGCGATATTGTGGCGCAAGGCAAAGCGAATCTGCAAGCACCATGGCTCGGCATATCTGCTTTTCTAACGCTCGCTATACTACTCAGCACCTTGATTTTTATTGGCGAAGCGGTGCGCGATGCGTTTGATACGCGGCGGTAGAAAACCTTATACCAACCCAAGAAAATTTCTGATATTTAGGCGAGCGGATCTAAGCTAAATGGAGTTGGCTAAAGCCAATGACTGCAGCCGAAAATGTGGCGCAGCCAAATAGCAGGAATTTAATGGGTTTGGTTTTTACTTCTCCCGCGCTGCTTCACTCAACGTGCCCACAATCGGTGATAACAAGAAATTGATAATACGGCGTTTCTCAATTTTTATCTCAATCGTTATTGCCATCCCCGGTTGCAGCAACACGGTTTCACCTTTTCCAAAGAGCGTATTTTTCTCCATCGAGGCATTGATTTTGAATAAATACCCTAGCTTATCATCTTTAATCGCATCATTGGAAACATGCAGTACTTTTGCGGGGATGGTGCCATAGGACGTAAACGGAAACGCCTCAACCTTCACGGTTGCTTCATTGCCAGCGCGAATACCGCCCCTATCACGGTTTAAAAGCTGCGCTTCTACTTCTAATTTTGCATCAATCGGCACAATAAACAGCAAGTCTTGGGCGGGATTCACAACGGAACCAACGGTGGTTACAACGAGCTGCTGTACATAACCATCTATCGGCGCGGTAAGGCGTGTTTGGAACGATCTGTCTTCTGCTTTCAAGAGTTCTTGCTTGAACGCAATAGATTTATCTTGTGCCTCGCGCAACTCTTGCAGGCGTGTACGCTTAAATTCACTTTCGGCTTGCGCTAGTTTTTGCCGTTGCTGTTCAACTTGTTCTATCACAGACGCAAGTTTGCTCTTGCTCACTTCCAAATCTTGCTGGGCTTCCACGAGTTGCTGTTGAATTTCAAGCGCATTGGCACGACTCGAAAGGCGTTTGTTGGATAAAGACATGCTACTTTCCGCCCGTTCTCGTATCAGCGGAATGGTCGCTTGCAAGCGTTTAATATCTGCGCCTAATCCTTTTTTCTCTGCCTCGCCTTGGCGCACGGCAGCCGCTAAATCTGCCGCTCTTGCTTTGAATTCTTGAGATTGCGAAAGCATCAACGATTCTTGCGTGGTAATTTGCGCCGCATTTGCTTCAACAGGCGGTTTAAAATGCTTTTGTGGATTGAGCGGGTTTTCTGCTAACGCTGCCAACCGCGCTACATCTAAAGTAGACAGAATATAGCTTTCCTTGAGGCGCGCTTTATCCGCATTACTATCTGTGGGGTTAAGCTCAATCAGCACATCGCCTTTTTTAACACGATCCCCCTCTTTCACATTAATGGCGTTCACAATGCCGCGCTCAAGCGGTTGAATCACCTTTGTGTAGCCTGAAGGAATAATTTTGCCTTGCGCTGTTACCACCACATCCGTTGTGCCAAAAATTGACCACACCAATGCAAAGGTGAACATACTGATAATAATCCAAATCGTCCACCGTGCGGTAGGCGAGGGGGGTGTTTCGATAATCTCCACCGCCGCTGGCAAAAATTCCAGTTCATGCTTGGTGCGTTGCAAAATAACGCGCTGATTATCATCTATACGCGCTTGCTTCCACACGTCTACATAGCCTGCCAATTTGCTGTAAGCATACCATTCCTGCAGTCGTTCTTTATAGTTTTTATAAATCGTTTTGATTTTTTTCATAATTCATGACGGGAGTTACGCAGGTGAAGAATTTTTTGATGATTTCAAGGAAGAAAACTACGAAAAAACGTAAGTTTACACAAGGTAAATGCGGCTTTTGAGAAGTTTTCTAACGATGAAAGGGCAAAAAAGACGAGCACTGCGTAACTCCTTGCATTTCTATTTCGATTGCAACGCATGTAGTTGTGCATAGCGACCTTTTGTTTTCAACAGTTCTTCGTGCGTGCCGTCTTCCACTAATCGCCCCCGTTCAATGGTAATAATGCGATCGGCATCGCGCACGGTGGAAAGGCGGTGAGCAATAATAAACACCGTTCTGCCCGCGCAAATATTTTTCATGTTTTGCTGGATGATATGTTCTGATTCATAATCAAGCGCAGAGGTGGCCTCATCAAAAATCAAGATGCTGGGGTTTGTGACCAACGCCCGCGCCATGGCAAGGCGTTGCCGTTGCCCGCCTGACAAGTTTGCTCCCCGCTCTTCTAAAATCGTGTCGTAACCTTGGGGGAGTTCCAAAATAAATTCATGTGCCCCCACCAGTTGCGCTGCTTGAATAACCCGCGCTAAGTCCATTCCAGGATCTGCCAAAGCAATGTTTTCGCGCACGCTGCGGTTAAACAAGAAGTTGTCCTGCAACACAACACCCACTTGACGGCGCAACCATGCGGGATCAATCATCGCTAAATCCGTGCCGTCAACCAACACGCGCCCGCCTTCAGGGCTATACATCCGCTGCACCAATTTTGTGAGCGTGCTTTTGCCCGAACCAGAAGGCCCTACAATGCCAATCACCTCACCTGCTTTCACATCGAAATGAATATCTTTGAGAATTTCTTGCCCGTCTAACGCATAGCGAAACGAGACGTGCTCAAACGAAATATTCCCCTTAATAGCGGGTAACCTTACGCCGCCTGCACCACTAGACGGCTCAGGCGGTGCATTCAACACATCCCCCAACCTGTCAACAGAAATGCTGACCTGTTGGAAATCTTGCCACAATTGCGCCATGCGTAAAATAGGCCCACTCACCCGCCCTGCCATCATGTTAAACGCAACCAACTGTCCCACAGACAGCGTGCCTTCCATCACCGCCAGTGCACCCACCCACAACACAAGGGCAGTCACTAATTTGTTGATGAACTGGGCTATTTGCTGCCCCACAACGCCCACTTGAGTTGACGTAAAGCCAGAGGCAACATAGCCCGCTAATTGCTCTTCCCATTTGCGCTGTGCTTGCGGTTCAATCGCAAGGGCTTTGAGGGTTTCAATCCCCGTGATGCTTTCTACCAAAAATGACTGGTTTTCCGCACCCCGAAAAAACTTCTCATTCAAGCGTTTTCTTAAAATCGGCGTAATAACCCATTGTAACAGGAGATAGCAAGGAATTGAGCACAAAACGATAAGTGTCAATATCGGGCTATACATATACATCACGATAAAGAAAATCAGCGTGAAAAAGCTGTCAATGAGGACGGTAACGGCCGAACTCGTCAAGAAATTGCGGATGTTCTCCAACTCGCGCACTCGCGCCACCGTATCCCCCACACGCCGTGAAGAGAAATACCGCAACGGCAGGGAAAGCATATGCCTGAAGAGCCTTGCCCCCAACTCCACATCAATACGGCTGGTGGTATGGTTAAACACATACGTTCGCAAGCCGCCCAATATCGTTTCATAAAGTGACGTTACAATCAGTGCAATCATCAAGACGTGCAGGGTTGTAACCCCATTATGCACTAACACTTTATCAATGATAACTTGGAAAAATAGGGGGCTAATGAGGGCAAAAAGCTGCAAGAAAAATGAAATTATCAGCACTTCAGAGAGCAATTTCCGATAGCGATAAATAACGGGCAGAAACCAACTGAAATCAAACTTGCGCTGCTCGCCTGCAATCCGCGCACGGCTGGTCAGCAAAATAAGCGTGCCATCCCATCCTTCTAAAAAGGACTCTTTTTCAACAATTTCTGGCTGTTTTCGTAACGGATGGTGAATCAACACCTTATCAGGTGCCGCCTTGGCAATAATAACAAACTCGCCATTTTTAAGGCGAGCAATAGCAGGTAACTGAACGTGGTTAAACCGCTCCCATTTTGTTTCAATATACCGCGCTTTCAGCTCTAACTGCTTTGCAAGGCGCAATAAAACGGTAACGCTTGCCTTATCAGAGCCAACGCCTGATAAATGCCGCAAATGCTCAGGGTCAGCAGGAATGCCTAAGAACCGCGCCACCATGGTAAGCGCAAGCAAGCCCGTATCTAACTTGCTTAGCTGATCATCAGGAACAATATTTTTGCTTGATTGCGTATTGGCAACCTCTTCTGCTGGTTCTGCAGTCTGCACAACGGGCGTTGCAGCGGCTTTTTTACTGCTATCTCTAGCAGTTTTTTTCTCTGGTTGTGTGCTCTCATCGCCTAGAATGTCATCGGTCATAAAATTTTTCGCAGTGGCAGTGTATGTATAAAGGTGATAAAAAGTCTGTATTACACGCATATCCGCGTGTTTAAAACTTTTTAAAACAGATGTCTTATGCTTAGTTTAAGGGCTGCAACATAAAAATCACGAAAAAACGTGTTAAAAAGTTGAATATCTATTACACTTATGGTAAAAGGTCATCCGTCATTGTTAAAAAAAATATTACTTTGCACCCTGTTGTGGTAAAATGTTAATACTTGTGTCGTATCGTTTTTAAAAAATAGGTTATATTACTATGATGTTATCCTTGGCAAGTGAATCAGGGTTTCAGGAAGAAAGAAAACTGTTGGAAGACGTTTTCGAGCCTGAACAACGCCCTGATGGTAGCTATTTCGTTTATACATATGACCAACGCTACTACAAGGTGCTTTCTGCTTGCGCAAAATTGCGCCTGAAAACACGGAATTTGCCCGAAGGCAATCCTAGCTACATTGAAATTAGTGCTGCTGATTGGGAAGCCGTTTTTGGCGGCATTACGATTGTTGCACCCGCACAAGAGCAACAAAACCGCGTTTCATTGTCCCCCGTTACTTCAGCACCTGCTGTGGAAGAAGACGAAACAACCGATTTTAACATTGAAGAAGCCGTAGAAGAGCTTGCACAAGCATCAAAGGCGGAATCTTCTTTTGCCGACCAGCCTGCCCCCCAACCTGAACCGAGAAAGAGCGTTACCATGGAAGCCGTAGATTTAGAACAGCGTCAAAAAGAGACATATCGTGCGCGTACAGAGGCACTGCAATCGCGAGAAGAAGCGATTAACAGTCGTGAAGATGCCGTTCGTTCTCGCGAAGATGCTGCTAAAAATCGTGAAAGCAGCATTAGCGCTTTAGAACGTGAAATTGCGGCAAGTGAAGCAACCTTCACCGAAAAAGAAAAAGAAATTGAAGCGCGCTATGAAAAATTAGAGCGTCAACGCATTGAGCTTGAAGATCAAGCAGCACTACTGCAAAAACAAAAGCAGCAACTTGCAGACCTCGCAGCGCATTTGCGTGGCGTAGCAGACGCGTTATAATTATCTATTACTTAAGTATTTTTCGGCTACACTAACGGCTCATAGATTATTCCCTTCAACACAGTTGTGTAATGTCTAAAATACTTCAAAAAACACCGCTGCAGCATTTGTTGGCGATTGAGGATCTGAGCGTGGCGGATATTACTGCCCTGTTGGATCGCGCTCAATTTCTGCAAGACCAACAGCTTGACTATAGCCGCATCAACAGTCCGCTGCACCAGCGCACTGTCATCAACATGTTTTTTGAAAATTCTACCCGCACCCGCACGTCATTTGAGTTAGCGGCGCAAAAACTGGGCGCGGATGTTATCAGCATGTCGGGGGATAAAAGCTCCACCAAAAAAGGGGAAACCCTGCTTGATACCGCACTCACACTCAATGCCATGAAACCTGCCATTTTGGTTGTGCGGCATAGTGATAGCGGGGCGGCGCACCTTCTTGCCAGCAAAGTAAAATGCGGCGTGATTAACGCAGGGGATGGATTGCACGAACACCCCACCCAAGCATTGCTCGATGCCCTCACCATTCGCCGCAACAAGGGCAAAATTGCAGGGCTGAAAGTAGCGATTTGCGGGGATATTCTGCATAGCCGTGTGGCGCGGAGCAATATTTTCCTGCTCACCAAAATGGGTGCAGAAGTGCGCGTCATTGCCCCGCCCACCCTCATGCCTGCCTTTATTGAACAACTCGGCGTGAAAATATTTTATACCCTGACAGAGGGCATTCAAGATGTGGATGTGGTGCTGATGTTGCGCTTACAGCTTGAACGCATGAACGGACAATACTTCCCTTCCTTAAAAGAATTCTTCTATTTTTATGGGTTAGATAGACAAAAACTAGAGCTCGCCAAGCCTGATGCGATTGTCATGCACCCCGGCCCCATCAATCGCGGCGTGGAAATTGACAGTGAAATTGCGGATGACATTAACCAAAGCGTTATCACGCAACAGGTGGAATTGGGCGTTGCGGTGCGGATGGCGTGCCTTGAAAGTCTTGCTTTATATACTCCTCCCATCACCGTTCCTAAAAAAGGATCGTTGTTAAAATGAGACAAAAGAATCGCACCCTCTATAAAAATGCGCGACTACTTGACCCCGCAACGGGGCTAGACATCATCGGCGATGTGCTGGTGGAAGGGATGCTCATCAGTGACTTTGGCGCGAATCTGCACCAAACCCTTTCATCCCAGCCCGAGAAAATTTCGGATATTTCGGCGAGCGAATTGAGGCGGAACGGAGTTGGCTTAACGCCAATGACTGATGCCGAAAATGTGGCGCAGCCAAATAGCAGAGATTTAATGGGCTGGGATATTGTTGACTGCACGGGGCTATGCCTCGCCCCCGCCTTAGTCGACATGCGCGCCTACTTATCAGGCGACAATGAACGGCACAAAGAAACACTGGAAACAGCCTGTAACAGCGCGGTTGCGGGCGGTATTGGCACGGTTGTTGCCTCCAGCGATAGCAATCCTATTATTGATAACACCGCCGTTCTTGATACCTTCCTCAGAAGAGGGCGCGAAATCGGCACGGTATCGCTGCTCAGTTATGCCGCCATCACGAAAAATATTGAGGGCGAGCACCTCACCGATATGGGCACGCTGTATAGCAGCGGGTGCGTGGGTTTTATGGATGGACAACGCGCCATTCAAAACCCCCGTGTGCTGCTGAATGCCATGAAATACGCAAAATTCTTTAACGGATTGGTGTTGCATCATCCAGCAGATGCGTTGCTAGCAGGCAGCGGTGTGATGAACCAAGGGCTCACCGCCACAAAACTGGGCTTAGGCGGCATTCCCCCCATCGCGGAAAGCATGATGGTGGAGCGGGATATTGCCCTTGCGGAAGCAAGCGGGGCGCGGCTGCATTTGTGTCACTTAAGTACGGCAAAGTCTTTCAATGCTGTGCGTCGTGCTAAGAAACGGGGAGTTAAGGTTACCTGTGATACCGCGCCGCATTATTTCGCGCTCACCGAAGAAGCCGTGTTGGGCTATCGCACGTTTGCCAAAGTGAACCCGCCCTTGCGTTCGGAAACAGACCGCCTTGCGGTGATTGCCGCCCTGCAAGATGGCACGATTGACGCGATTGTAAGTGACCATTGCCCGCAAGACCAAGACAGCAAGCGCGTGCCCTTCGCGCAAGCAGCAAACGGTGCAGTGGGCTTTGAAACGCTGTTTGCCGTCACCTTAGGACTCGTTCACCAACAAAAACTCTCGCTGCTAGAAGCATTGAAACCGCTTACCTGTGCGCCTGCCGATATTTTGCGCCTCAAAGTAGGTCGCATTGCCCGCCGTCATGCCGCCGATTTAATACTCTTTGACCCTAATCATGTTTGGACGCTTGACCCCGCCCACCTCAAAAGCAAATCGAAAAACACCCTGTTCGGGGAACACACCTTCAAAGGACGGGTGCTTGCCACCATCAAAGCGGGGAAAAAAGTGTATAGTGTGGGGGAGTAGGGAGAACAACAAATTTCCCTTTACCCGTTCCCCCTTACCTCCTAAACATTCCCTTATGACCTTCCCCTTAAAAGACTACTGCACCACGCTTATCCCCACCGCTCTTGAGGCAGGGGATGCGATTATGCACCACTATCAAACAGACGTGGATGTAAAACGCAAAGACGATGGCTCGCCCACCACGTTGGCAGACAGCGAAGCCGAAGCGATTATCCTCAAAGCACTTGCTGCGCTTACGCCTGACATTCCCGTTGTGGCGGAAGAATCCATGGCAAAAACCATCGCGCCACTGATTAAAAACGATACGTTTTGGCTGGTTGATCCCCTCGATGGCACCAAAGAGTTCCTCAAAAAAACTGATGAGTTCACCGTCAACATTGGCTTGATTGTGGCGGGCATCCCCGTGCTGGGCATTATTTTTGCACCCGCTTTAGGCGACCTTTATTATGGTTTTGGTGATACGGTAACGCATGTCAACAGGGCAGGGGAGACACGCACCCACAGCGCAAACACCGTGCGCCCTAAACCCGATGCACTCAGGGTTGTTGCCAGCAAGTCCCATGCCGACAAAGAAAAACTATTAAAAATGTTGAACGGCACGGAGATTGAATCGTTTGTGAGTGCGGGCAGCTCCCTCAAATTCTGCCTTGTGGCGATTGGCGCAGCGGATCTCTATCCCCGCACAGGCCCCACGATGGAGTGGGACACCGCAGCAGGCGATGCGATTGTGCGTGCTGTTGGCGGACAGGTCTGCACCTACGATGGCAAGCCACTCGCCTATAATAAACCGACGTTTTTAAACCCTGCTTTTGTGGTGCGTGCGGGGAATGTTGCGTGGGGTTCGGGTAGCGGGTAGCGTTCAAAAATACTCACGAAACCCGACACCCCAAACCCGAAACCCCATCATTTCTTTTTCCTTGCATTCCTCCCCAAACTCCTATACTATTCTTGAACATTGACAGCTTAGCATTTTTTGCAAGCCTTTCACCCGTTCGGGTATTGTCATTTTTTTCTCTCACACATTAAAGAACTCCCCTCATTTATGCATCTTAAAGACCTGAAGGCGCAAACGCCTGCCGCCCTGTTGGCAAAAGCGCAAGAACTTGGCATTGAAAACAGCCTTGGGATGCGGAAGCAAGAATTGATTTTCGCCATCCTCAAACAACTCGCGCAAAACGAGGTGAGCATTTTCGGCACGGGCGTGTTGGAATGTCTGCAAGATGGCTTCGGCTTTTTGCGCTCGCCTCAATCAAATTACCTTGCAAACCCTGATGATATCTACATCGAACCCGCGCTTATTAAGCGCTATGGACTTCGCACGGGTGACACCCTAGAAGGCGAAATTCGTGCCCCCAAACACGGCGAACGCTATTTTGCGATGACAACCGTTAATGCCATTAACTTTGCTGATCCTGATAGCATTCGCCAGCGTGTCCATTTTGACAACCTCACGCCGTTATATCCCCAAGATAAGTTGATGCTTGAGGTGCAGAACTCTGCAACAAAAGATTTTACACCGCGTGTACTCGACCTCATTTGCCCCCTCGGCAAAGGGCAACGCGCCCTGATTGTTGCGCCGCCGCGTACGGGGAAAACCGTGATGCTGCAATCCATCGCGCATTCCATTTCCACCAACCACCCCGATGCATTCCTGATTGTCTTATTAGTAGACGAACGCCCCGAAGAGGTGACGGACAACATTCGCTCTGTCAAAGGCGAGGTGATTAGCTCCACCTTTGATGAACCCGCCCATCGCCACGTGCAAGTGGCGGAAATGGTGATTGAAAAAGCCAAACGCCTTGTGGAAAACAAGCGCGATGTGGTGATTTTGCTTGATTCCATCACGCGCCTTGCCCGTGCCTATAACACCGTTGTGCCGTCTTCAGGGAAAGTGCTCACTGGCGGTGTGGATGCAAACGCGCTCCAACGCCCGAAACGCTTTTTCGGGGCGGCGCGAAATATCGAAGAGGGCGGTTCGCTCACCATCATTGCAACCGCGCTAGTTGATACTGGCTCGCGCATGGATGAAGTGATTTTCGAGGAATTTAAAGGCACAGGGAATAGCGAGATTGTGCTAGATAGAAAACTGTCTGACAAGCGCACCTTCCCGTCGATTGATGTCACCAAATCGGGCACCCGCAAAGAAGAATTACTGGTGGATAAAGGCACGCTCTCAAAAATGTGGGTGCTCCGCCGTGTCCTCATGCAAATGGGGCCCAGCGATTCCATGGACTTCCTGCTCGAGCGCATCAAAGATTCCAAAACCAATGATGATTTCTTTGAGTCGATGAATACGTAATATCAGTTCATTTAGTAATCAGAAGCATTTCTAGACCCCTGCCTTCGCAAAGGGATTCTCCTAAGTAATCGACCACTCCGAGCGAATCCCCAGCGAAGGCTGGGGTCCATTTTTCCTCTGGGTTTCAACGATGGGTGGTGTTATTTTTTGGTTTCGGAATAATTACTCAGGCAGAAAGCTGCCACTCAATCGTCCAAACCACAGATTCTTTTGACCTCTTGGTGGGAATACGTTGGCTCTCCAGAAGCCAGCACTGCTTCTGCTATGGCAACATCCTGTAAATCTTGAATAACGTCCTCTAACGCTTCTTCAACAACGCGTTGAGGATTTAAACCACGCCTGCAAGGGAATCGGGCACAGTGAGGGATTGCGTAATCATTTAACGATTATACAATAAAAACAGCAGGAAGTCTAATGTCTATTTTTAGCCACTTTTTTCTTTGTAGCGGGTTTCTTCGCAGTGATTTTACCCACCCCCGACTTCTTTTTCACAGGTTTCGCCGCTGCCAACATCTCTAACGCTTGTTCCAGCGTGATGGACTCTAGCTTCAAACCCTTTAAAAGCGTTCCGTTAAACTTTCCCGTGCAAGGCACACTTGGCTATATTGTTGAAAGCTGTTTACAACTTCTGGATATTCATCCCCTAAAATCCTTTGTGCACATTCATCAGCCGTTGGCGCTGGTGCATACTGACTATAACTAACATGTGTGCGAATACTGGATGTTAAACTTTCTAACGCCGCGCTTGAAGCTTGTTGTTGCGTGGATTGCTCTTCTTGAGAAGATTCAAACTGTCCATATTGTACGGCTAACCCTGCAGCAAAAACCCCCGCATATTTTCTATGTGACTCAAGGTATCTTTGGATAGGGCTTAATGTATTGGACACCCCGCAATTCCCCGATGAATACTCGCGAATATAATCAGCAGCATTAGTTTCGCAAATCTGAATCAAAGACAGGATGCGCTGTGGCGTCATGTTGTCTTCTGCTATTTTAATATATACGTTTTCTTGGTAGCCCTTCAAAAGCGGGGCGATTTCATTTAATGGTAGACGTTGATGCGCACCCAGTAGCGTATCAATTTTTGGTATCACTTCTTCCGTTATTATGTACTCATTCAATTCATCTAAAGTATTCGCGCCCGCTAAAATAGCAGTTTTGTAAGCCAGCAGCGCCTCTGAAGAAATTTGTAAGTAGGGAAAATCAGATGGGTTGAGCTCGGCAAGAGTGGATACACTAGAGAGGCGTTCTATAACTTGGCGACCCTCACGAGACGGTATCAGGACTTCATGATCAAATGCAAGTTCAAGGAGTTCGTTGTCAATCTTGGTTGCTTGTATAGCGACTCTTACCTCCCTTAAATAAAGAATAAGTTGCTTCGAACTTTCTCTAGGATCTTGATCATGGGGATTCATAAATTACATCTTTTTAATAAATAATTTTAAAATAAATAATAAGTTAATTTTAGTCTTTAGCATCAACAAATCACTAATATATATATAAAATTAATCGCATTGTCAATGCAATTCTTGTGTGAAAACACCTACTTTTTAACCACCTTTTTCTTTGCAGCAGGTTTCTTCGCAGCGGTTTTTCTCGCCCCCGCCTTTTTCTTAGGCGGCTTCGCAAACACTAGCATCTCTAACGCTTGCTCCAGCGTGGCGTTGGCGGGGTCGAAATTTTTCGGGGCAGCGATTTTGGTTTTGTTATGAATAATCATATAGCCAAAGCGGCTTTTGAAGGCTTTGACTTCCGCGCCATCCTTGGGGTGTAGCCCTAAAACGGTGGTGCGTTCTTTGTTTTTTATAATTGAGGTGGCAATGAGATCGGTAGCGCGATTGAGTCCTACTGTGTAGACATCATCCTCTTTGCCAAGGTTAGCAAAGGTTTCACCCATTTTTAGATATGCACCAAACATGCCGATGTTCGCAATAATCATTTGCCCTGTATCGGCGTAAATCCCGACGTCTCGGGGCAAAATCAGTAATTTTTCCGCTTGTTCAAACGTGATAGTTTCGGGCTTCAAACCCTTAGTAAGTGAGGCTCTGCGCGGTTTTTCTCCTTCAGGCGGTTCGCCTGCCTGCACGTAAAACCCGTAAGGCCCTTTCTTTACAACGATTTCACGCCCTTCTTTATCAACACCGAGCAATCTATCCCCGTTCGCGGTCATCTCGCCACTCGGCACAGTGCCTGCGCCAAGGGGGCGGGTGAACTTGCACTCAGGATAATTATTGCAACCGATGAAAGCCCCGAATTTGCTGAGTTTCAGCCCTAATTTTCCTGTTGAACAGGCCCTACATTGATTGCTTCCATCAGGGAATAATAGCCGTTCGAGTTTTTTGTTTAACTCATCAATAACATCAGTAATTTTCAGATCATTGGTGCCTTGAATAGCGGCATTAAAATCTTGCCAAAAGGCACGGAGAACCGCTTGCCAGTTTATTTTCCCGTCGGCAATATCATCCAGTTTTTCTTCTAAATCTGCCGTAAAGCCATACTGCACATAGCGTTCAAAGAAACTTTCTAAGAAGCTGGTAACGATGCGTCCTCTGTCTTCAGGGATAAATCTTTTTGCCTCCAAACGCACGTATTCCCTGTCTTTCAGCACTTGAAGAATGGATGCGTAGGTAGACGGGCGACCAATGCCCAACTCTTCCATTTTTTTCACCAAACTCGCCTCCGAATAACGGGGTGGCGGCTGTGTAAAGTGTTGTTCTGGCAGGATTTTTTTTAGGTCTAACGCTTCCCCCACCACAACTTCAGGGAGTTTCTTGCTGTTCTCGTCTTCTGTGTCCTCGTCATCGTCGGTATCTTCAATATACAGCTTCAAAAAGCCGTCAAACTTAATCACAGAGCCATTTGCGCCGAAAACATGCTTATCATCTGCGGAGGCAATATCAACCGCCACCGTGTCCATGATCGCGCTTTCCATCTGACACGCAAGGGTACGCTTCCAAATCAAGTCATACAGCCCGAGATGTTGTTTATCGAGGTCGCCTGAAAGTTGCACAGGCGCGCGGAATAAATCGGTTGGACGGATGGCTTCGTGCGCCTCTTGGGCGTTTTTTGCCTTGCTTTTATAGACACGCGGGGAATTTGGTACATATTTTTCGCCGAACTCTTGCCCGATATAGCGACGTGCCGCAGCAATCGCTTCCCCTGCCAGCGTCACCCCATCCGTTCGCATATAGGTAATAAGCCCGCGCTCATAGAGCGTTTGCGCTACTTTCATGGTGTTTGAGGCAGAAAGCCCGAGTTTGCGCGAGGCTTCTTGCTGCAAGGTGGAGGTGATAAACGGCGGGAACGGATGCCGCTTGACCTCTTTTTTATCCACTTTTTTGACGCTGTACGCCAAGCCCTGCAAAGCTTTCACGGCATTTTCTGTGAGGTCTTTATTGGGCAGACTGAATTTTTCTAGTTTTTTGCCGTCTAATACCTTGAGGCGGGCAGGCAACATTTTGCTATTGGCTTTGAAAAAATGCCCGTCAATCGTCCAGTATTCCTCAACAATAAACTGCTCGATTTCCTGCTCCCGCTCACAAATGAGGCGCAAGGCAACCGATTGCACGCGCCCCGCCGATTTACTGCCCGGTAATTTCCGCCACAACACAGGGGACAGGGTGAAGCCCACGAGATAATCGAGCGCACGGCGCGCAAGGTAGGCTTCCACCAACTCTTGATTCACATCACGGGGATGCTTCATCGCCTCGACAATCGCGCCTTTGGTGATTTCATTAAACACAATGCGTTTGACGGGCTTGCCGCTGCTCGCTTTATTTTTCGCCAGAATTTCTTGGAGATGCCATGAAATGGCTTCGCCCTCACGATCAGGGTCAGTCGCCAAGAATAATCTATCGGCTTTTTTCACCATCTGGGTGATTTCCGCGATGCGCTTTTTGGCGCGGTCGTCCACCTCCCACAGCATCGCAAAATTATTATCAGGATCTACCGAGCCGTTTTTCGATGGCAAATCGCGAACGTGCCCGAAACTTGCTGTCACCTCATAATCACCCCCTAAATACTTCTGGATGGTTTTTGCTTTGGCGGGCGATTCAACGATGACAAGTTGCATGGGAAGGAGGGGTAAGGGTTAGGGGGTAAGGGCTAAGGTTGAGTATCCTTAACGGAGGGTTGCTGTTCGTGCAAGGATTAAAGGGGGCGTATCAAGCTCAGTTTCCATTGCCATTATCATATTGCACCATACGATGCACACTCGGAAATCCGATAATCTCAATCGTTTTGATCTCTTTGTAAACACGATATGCAACCATATTTCCCTTGTAACGGCGCATACGCACACCCTGACCGCAATCTTCCCGCAAAGGAGACGCAAACGGCGCAACGGCTATTTCCTTCACAACGGCACGCAAGGCACGCGCATAGTGTGCAGCGTGGCGTTTTCCCCAGAAAGAAGCAGAATACTCAATTTCTCGTTTAAACTCTGCCTCCGCATTTTCAAGAATAATGAGGCGATACGGGGTCATTCGGGCATTGCCTCAATCTGCTTATCCATTTCATCAAAAAATGCGTCTGCATCCCGAAACTTAGCTTTGCCGCTCTCTATCAACGCCACACGGCGGCGCATTTCCGCTGCAATCCATGCGGGTTCTTCTTGAGGCGCAAAAAAACGACGCAACGCTTCACGCACCACTTCGCTTGCTGTGCCATACATGCCTTTAGCAACCTCTTCTTGCACCAGTTTTTCCAAACCATCGGGCAATGAAACATGCAACGCCATCTGAATACTCTCTCAATATGCCTCAGAATATCTCATAATCTGAGCAAAAATGCAAGGATTTGTAGAGTTTAATAAACCCGTACCACGGTATTCCCCGTCACCCGCTCCACGCGCCCTGCTAATTCCAGTTCCAACAGCACAGCATGACACAAAGAGGGGGGCAAGTTCGCCATGCGAATCAGAAAATCGATGGCAAACGGGGTGGTGGTGAGGAGATTAATAATTGCCTCCCGCGCCGCATTAAGCTCAGCCGCCTCAAACTGCGGAATATTGCCTGTTAGCGGGGGCGTGGTGGATTCTTTGAGCAAGCTGGGGTGTTGCTGTAACACAGCCAATACATCGGCGGCGGATTCCAGCAACGTTGCCCCCTCTTTTAGCAATTTGTTGGTGCCTGTGCAGCGTGGATCAAGGGGCGATCCGGGGACGGAGAATACCTCGCGTCCCTGTTCTGCCGCAAGCCGTGCAGTAATCAGCGAGCCAGATTTGAGGGTTGCTTCCACCACCACCAACGCTTCAGCAATGCCGCTGATAATACGGTTACGGCGGGGGAAATGCCGTGCTTGCGGCACGCTGCCTAACGGATTTTCAGAAACAACACAGCCATGGCTGATAATTTTCTCATATAACGCTTTGTTTTCAGGCGGATAGATGTGATCAACACCGCCTGCTACCACGGCAATAGTGCCTGTGGTGAGGCTCCCCTCATGGGCTGCGGTATCAATCCCCCGTGCCAGTCCTGAGACAACCGCAAAGCCCTTTTTACCCAGATCTATCGCGATCGTTTTGGCAAAGCGTTGTCCGTTGCCTGAGGCATTCCGCGACCCCACCAACGCTACACTACGCTGTTGCAACGTTTTCACATTCCCCAACGCAAATAATAGCGGCGGGGTGTCATCAATATGTCGCAATAACGGGGGATAGTCTGGTTCAACTGATGCGATCAACGCAACACCCGCTGCCACGCACGCGTCAAGCTCTTTTTCCGCACTCGCTTTAGAGGGCACGTTGAGGGGCTTTGTGCGCCCACCCCGTGCCGCCAGCATGGGTATTGCTTCTAATGCCGCAACAGCACTGCCGAATTGCCGCAATAACGCGGCAAAGGTTATGTTGCCCACATTCTCGGTGCGAATGAGCCGCAACCATGCCAGTTTTTCATGCGATGAGAGGGAAGATGACATTGTTCTAAGCGCTCTCAAAAGGGAGAAAAAAAGAAACTGGACCCCTGCCTACGCAGGGGATTCGATGCGTTTCTGCATACTCACAGCGAATCTCTTGCGTAGGCAGGAGTCCAGAAATTCTTTGGATTGCTAACCAGAATATTAAACAACGAAATTTTATCATCATTTCTTTCCAAACTTAGGCTCGGTGCGGGTGAGTAGCCGCTTGATATTGTCCTTGTGTCGCCAAACAATCAAGCCGCTGATAGCACTGCTGAGGAAGCCTTGCAGCACACCTGCCATCACGAACGCTAACAACGGCAGCACCGCAAACGCTGTGAGCGCAGACAGCGAGGAATAGCGCGTTTTATAAAACACGCCCGCCCATATCGCACAAGCGATAATACCCAACGGGGGGTTGAGTGCAAGCCAAATTCCTAAACCCGTTGCAACGCCTTTTCCCCCTTTAAATTTCAACCAAACAGGGAACGTGTGCCCCAACAACGCGCAGAATCCTGCAAGAGCGGGCAAAAGAGCATTTTCAGGATAGAGATTTTGGGCAATCAGTACGGCGGCTGCCCCTTTCGCACCATCTAATAACAACGTCAATAGCGCGAGCTTTTTATTGCCCGTTCGTAACACATTCGTTGCGCCAATGTTCCCAGAGCCAACGTTGCGAATATCGCCATAGCCTGCTAGTTTGCTGAGCAGTAAGCCAAAGGGGATGGTGCCGAGGAGGTAGGAGAGGAGGAGGATCATAAAGTTTATTAGGCAAGCGTTGGGAGGCGAGAGTTTAGAGCTTTTCTATTGCCTCCCGCCTCCCAACTCTTGCCTTTTCTTAAAAGGGTTTAACAACCGCCAACAACACAATCGCAATCATCAACACCGTGGGGACTTCATTGATAATTTTATAAAATTTGGGGGAACGGGTATTTTTATCGTTTTCAAAATCCTTGCGACACACAGCAAGGAATCCATGCAGCCCTGCCATACCCAACACCAGCAGTAACTTAACATGTATCCAGCCTTGCTTCATTAACTCTGGCATGAATAACAACAACCCGCCCAGCAAAAAGGTGAGAATCATCGCAGGGTTCATGATGATACGGAGGAGGCGGCGTTCCATTATTTTGAAAAGTTCCGACGTTTCAGAGCCTTTTGCTACACCTGCATGATACGCATAAAGACGCGGCAAGTAGAACAATCCCGCCATCCATGAAATCACGGCAATGAGATGCAATGCCTTAATAAGAGCATAATTATTGATAACGAATTTCATTAGACCTCTTGCAAAAGTCGCTAGGACGCTAGCGAAAATGGTTGTTTTCTGAGCATCGTAGCGCAGTTGACTTTTTTGTCAATGAGCAACGAAGCGGAAGGAAATCAGACATTTGCAGCAAGTCATAGTAGACTTTGGCAACAGGTCTGTTAGAACGCCCCTTGATGCTTAGCCGCACGCCAATAATCAACAGCGGTTATCACCGTTAAGACAGAAGCCACAATCAGGGAAATTTGCGCGAGAATATAGAGATAGCTGGTTTGCCCCTGTTCGGCATAACTGAGCAACAGTAACAACAATGCCGCAAACTGCGCCGTTGTTTTTCCTTTTGCCAGCATGGTTACGGGGAGTGAAATTTGCTGCCCTGCTGTAAATTCTCGCAAACCTGACATAAAAATTTCGCGGCAAATAATAACCACCGCTGCAATCACCGCGAAAACATTAAGAAACCCTGCATTAATGAGCAACATAAGGGTAACTGCCACAAGCAATTTATCGGCAATGGGGTCTAACATCCGCCCAAACGCTGTTTCTTGATTAAATTGACGCGCAACGTAGCCATCAAAAAAATCGGTAACCGAGGCTATCAGAAAAATAGTGAGAATCGCCCAGCGTGCATCGTCAAACGGCACAAAAAAGAGCACCGCCACAATCGGCACCATCACGATACGAGAGAGGGTAAGGATATTTGCGAAATTCATTGGGCAAGAATAGCCTTGCCGTTTTAACTATGCAATAGCACTCTTCAAAAACCCGAACAGATCTTCAAGGAAACTTTTGGTTTCTTCCGCTCGCTCTTTTGAGCCAAGCTGCATGTCTGCCAGTTTCTTGCCACGGTCGAGAATAGGCTGCACTTTTTCGCCGCCAATATCATCCGCCACCATTTGTGCTGCTGTAATAACCGCGCCCACGCTGTGGAATTTTGGATCTTTTTCGAAATCCAACGTGCCTCTGTCTGCCATATTTTCTGCTATCAGCATGAGATACTCCGTGTCACCCTCAAGTTGATAGTCCAGCGCACCATTATCAATCTGCTCATCGTTAATGCTGAGGGTAATTTGCTTGGCTTTGATGCCTTCTGCCGCAATGCGCGTTGCAAGCTCAATCAACTGCCCCATTTCCATCACGTCCATGGCGGCGGCGGCCACTTGGATTTGATTCATTTGGGTTGATACGTCTTCCAACTGCTCTAGGGTGAGAACTTTCAACGCATGCGCTGTAACTTTTGAAACTGAAAGAGATGTCGTCATTTTTTGTCATCCATTGTGATAAAAACAATATTATGCCAGCAAAGCATTAACAAACTATTAACTACTTTTGATTAATAGTACAATATGTTTAATGCGGAACGCTATCGCCGTGACAGCTATTTTAATGCAGATAAAAACACTGCAGATGCCGTTGTGCCTGAAAAGCAACGAACAACTCCTCTTCAAAGGCTTCATCTTGCCGTGAAGTTTTTTTTAGGCTGCGTCATCCTGCTGCTGCTCATCATCGGCGGTAAAATTACTGTCACAACAATCGACTATTATGCGTTTGGTAATCAAGAAAAAATCTATCTGCTACGAAAAGTATCAGCGTTGTTTTCACAAGACTATGAAAAAATCGAAGCCAAATCCACTTCTGTTGAAATAGGCGTAACCCGCCTTAATATTCCTGCCGCCTATATTATTTTCAACAAACCACACATTTTACCCCACTATCGCACTACCACGATGGAACTGTTATGGCGCACAGGAGATTCAGTTGCACCCCGTCACAGCCTACTTAATCTTGTGAAATGGCAAAATGATATCGCGTGGGTGCAGGTAAGCGCGATACCTGACGGGGACGAGTTTAACCAGCAAAAACGAATCCTTATCGACGACATTGCAATATCCCCGCAATCACCCCTTAAAGAGGGAAAAAACTTGTTTGCGTCAAAAAGCAACAGCGCGTTCGATTACACAATTTTTTATAAAAAAGGGGAAATACCCACCTTATTCAAATGTGAAAAATCCCTTACTTTCCTCAAAAACTCGACATGCTCGGCGCACCTTATTTACAAAGACACGCTGTTATTAACATACACTGTTGCGCGCGATACCCTTGACGAGTCGGAAACAATTACAAAAACTCTCAATAGCTTTTTCGCAAAGCATGAAGAAATTGAAAAACCAGCAGAAACTGTTGCGGTAGAGAAGTAAAACTATCCCCGAAAATGCTCGTAAATCTTCCGCGCGATCGCTTTGCTAATCCCGCGCACATTTTCTAAATCCTGTAGTGCTGCGCCCTTCACTGCCTTTGCTGAACCAAAATGCTGCAGTAACGCCTTTTTACGCGCTGCCCCAATTCCTGTCACTTCATCCAACGTATTCTGCGTAATCGCTTTGCTCCGTTTTGCTCGATGGGTGGTAATGGCAAACCTGTGTACTTCATCGCGGAGGCGTTGCAGATAAAACAATACAGGGTCATTCGGCGGCAATGTATAGGGTTGCTTATTGGGCAGGAAAAACCGCTCGCGTCCTGCATTTCTATCAACGCCTTTCGCAATCCCCACCAGAGGAATATGCGCTAATCCCAATTCCGCCATTACTGCCATCACGGTGGAGAGCTGCCCCGCGCCGCCATCAATCAGCACCAGATCAGGTAAGGCGGGAGGCGGCAGGTGGGGGGCAAAAGTGGCAGCACCGTCCTCTCGCCCATCGCCTCCTACCTCTCGTCTATTCTGAACCGTATTTTCTTTCAGTGCCCGCGAAAAACGACGGGTGAAGACTTCCCGCATCATGCCATAGTCATCGCCGCCTTTGAAGGCGGGAGGCGGGAGTAGGGGGGCGGGAGTAGTAAGATTTTCCTCTCGCCTCTCGCCCATCGCCTCCTGCCTATTTTGAATGGTAAACTTACGATAGGCGTTCTTGATGAATCCCTCTCTGCCCGCCACAATCATCGCGCCAACGGCAAATTGCCCCTGAATGTGGCTGTTATCATACACCTCAATCCGTTCGGGGATTTTGTCTAACCCGAATAATTTTTGCACTGCCGCAAGATTTTTTTCTGTTGAGGCAGATTCCACCAACTTCCGCGTCAATGCCTCTTGCGCATTTTTGAAGGCATGGTCTACCACCGCTTTTTTCGCGCCCCGTTGTGGCGTTTCTAGCACCACTGTATGCCCTGTTTTTTGCGAGAATGCCTCTTCTAACAGTTCCTTCGCTGCTATCTCCACATTGAGCAAAATAGCGGTAGGGCAGGGGGCTTCTGTATAGAATTGCGACAGAAAACTCTCCACAATTTCATTGAGCGGCGTTTCACTGTCATGGTCAAGATAATAGGCTTTATTCCCATAATTCCGCCCACCGCGAAAGAAAAACACCTGCACACAGGTTTTGCTGGCTTGCGAGTGCGCTGCCACCACATCCACCTCCTCCAACATGGCGATGTTCACATCTTGCTTGGCTTGAATGTGGCTTAATGCCTTGATTCTATCGCGATACAGCGCGGCGCGTTCATATTCTTGCGCCTCGCTTGCCTCGTTCATTTTGGTGGCAAGTTCCTCTTGCAACTGCCCACCCTTGCCCTCAAGGAAGCTCTTGGCTTGTTTGACGAGAGTTGCATAATCGGCTTGGGTAATTTTCTCCACACACGGCGCAGAACAGCGTTTAATTTGATATTGCAGGCAGGGGCGAGTACGGGCGTTGAAGTAACTGTCCGAGCACGGGCGCAACAAAAAGGTTTTTTGCAGGGCATCGAGGGTTGCATACACCGCTTGCACCGCCGCAAACGGTCCAAAATAATGCCCTTCTCGTGTTTTTTTGCCCCGATGTTTCAGAATTTGCGGAAATTTGTGGTCGGTCGCAATCAGAATATAGGGGAAGGCTTTGTCGTCCTTCAGCAACACGTTATAGCGCGGCTTGAGGTCTTTAATCAGGTTGCTTTCCAAGAGCAACGCCTCGTGTTCCGTGTGGGTGGTGATAAACTCCATCGCCACCGTTTCGGCAATCATCCGCTGAATGCGATTGGTGAGGGCTTCAGGGCGTGTATAACTTACAACCCGTTTTTTGAGAGCCTTTGCCTTGCCCACATACAACACCTCGCCCGCTGCATTGAGCATGCGATAGACCCCCGCTTGGTCACCCAGCGTTTTCAGGTAGTTTTGAATGGTGGCAACGCCACGATGAAGGGAGGAGGGGGGCATGAAGCGTGGTTAATCAAAGAGATCTGTATGCGTGCCCGTACCAACCAATACCAAATCATTTTCCTCTAAACGATACACTAACAGCCAATCTGGTTCAATATGGCATTCTCTACATCCAATCCAATATCCTTTTAAGGCATGATCTTTTTGCGCTAAAGACAGGATTTTGCCTTGTTGGAGGCTTTCGATAATCTCCGTGAGTTTTTCTATTTTCTTCCCCCGTTTGACTGATTTTTTTAGATCTTTACGAAATTGCCCTGTGGTTCTAACGCGACGCATTATCCTTTTATCCCTAATTCTGCATATACCTCTTGAATGGTATTGTATGTTGGCAAATCGGTATAATTATCCGCTTCTTGTAAGGCAGCACGCCTCTTTTTGCTCGGCAATTTCACTTCAAACGGTACGCCCTGATGATACAACGATTGCCGCAACAACATGGTGATAACATCACTCATTTTTAGACCCAACTGCTTGTATAATAATTCTGCTTGCGCTTTAAGATCTGCATCAACACGCACATTGATTTGAGTTTTTGACATTTCCCTATTCCTTTGCACTTTACCGTACAATGTATAGCATTTTTCTATAAAAGTCAAGATTTACCAAGCAGCGGATTTTCGGTTTTAGGTTCTCGGTTTTGGCAAGTTCGTCCTTAAAACCTAACACCGAAAACCCGAAACCTATCTCCCCCCTTACTGATGCAACTGCACCACCACCTTAAGCCCGCCTAAACCAGAACGACCCAAAGTGATATCGCCGCCATGGCTGCGGGCAATGTCCCGTGCGATGCTGAGCCCTAAGCCAATGCCGCCTGTGTCCAAATTACGGGATTGCTCAAGGCGATAAAACGGGCGAAACACCGCTTCAAATTGCTCTTCGGGAATGCCTGCACCATCATCTTCAATGGTTATAAAAATTGCCCCGTCTTGTTGGGTAAGGGAGACAATAACCTTAGTGCCATACCGACAGGCATTCGAGAGCGCATTTTGAATGCAGCGTTTTAACGCGCCCACTCTGGCGTTTAGTGTCACTGTTGCATCTGTCATCGTAAGCGTTATGTGCGGATGCTGTCTTTGGGCAATGCTTACCAAGTCTTGTAACACATCTTGCAGCTCAATCCGTTGCAAACTCTCCCCATCCTCACCTTTCGCAAAGGCTAAATAGCTGCTAATCATTTGCTCCATTTCGGTAATGTCGCGCTGCATCTCGGTGCGCCATTCCTCGGCAATGCTCTCCTCGTTCACTGCTAATTCAAGGCGCATCCGTGTGAGGGGCGTGCGCAGGTCGTGGGAAATACCCGCCAGCATTTCGGTGCGTTGCTGAATTTGTCTGCTGATGCGTTCCTGCATGTTATTAAAGGCGTGCATCGCAAGGCGTACCTCGGCTGCACCGTGCGGTTTCAGCCGTAAATCTGCATGTCCTTTCCCAAATTTTTCTGCTGCCTTGGCAAGGCGCAAAATGGGGCGGATTTGATTGCGCATAAACAGCAAGGCGATACTCACCAACACCACCGATAACCCCAACGACCACAGCATAAAAATATAAACTGTGGGACTATAAATTTTTTTGCGACTGGCGGTGAAGTGATACATATGCCCTTCTGGCGATTGCCAGTACATCACCACATCATCAAAGTGGTCTTCTGCATAGAGTTTAATGGGGGTGATGCCGCGAGAGGCAAGCTCTCTCCTAATATCATGGAGATAGCCAAACGAATGTGTATCCTCAATGGCATTCCATTCTGTGGCTGGCAACACATCCATTTTAATCCCCAAGCGGGCTTGGGCAATGCTGAGGGCGGCAGGATTTTCGGTTTTTTCTTCTTTTAGCGCAATCAACAGCGAGACTTCATCCGCCAAACTAATCGCCAAACGACGCGACAGTGCATCCCAATGCCTATCAAAAAAAATGTAGGTTGAGGCGGCCTGCAAAAAAATAACGGGCAGGGCGACGATCAGGAAAGACCGACCCAGCAAGGTTTTCGGGAGGATTTTTCGCAAAAAGAACAAATTTATTTTTCTCATGCTCTCTTAGTAGAGCTTTAACTTTTCCGTGGCAATATAAACCTATAAGTTGATTTTACCTCGACTAATAAAGGCTATAGTATGAGCAACCAACCTTCTTCTCCCACTCCTTCACTTGAAGAAGCCATGCGCTTTCACCAATCAGGGCGCACCGCTGAGGCAGAGGCGTTGTTTCGGGAAATTTTACGGCAGAACCCCGCGAACAGCCCCGCATTGCACTCGCTTGCCATTTTGCTGGCAGACCGTGGAGAGCTTGCAAAAGCCCAAGTATTAGCAGAAGAAGCGATTATTACCGATACGAAAGAACCGCTGTATTTCCGCACACTGGCGAAAATTTATGTGCAGCAACAAAACTATCCAAAAGCGATAGAAGCGTTCCGCACCAGTCTTTATTTAAAGCCACTCAACAGTGATGCACTGGCAGAACTAGCAGAAACACTTGAGAAACAAGAAGATATTTACGGTGCAATTTGCCACTATAAGCAAGCCCTTGAACAACAAGAAAACAATGGGGATATTCATTTTTCCCTTGCCAAGTGCTTGTTTAAGGCAGGGTTCAGTGAAGAATCGATTCGCCATTTTGAGCGGTCACACGCGCTGTTACCTTTCTCCCATGATGTGTTGCAACAGTATGCCCACGCGCTTATTTTGGGCGGGTATACGGAAAAATCTGCTGCTGTGTTGGGCTATGGATTCCTCTATTTCCCGCGTTCAGCCTCACTTTTGCATTTAAAGGGTGTGCTTAATTTCCGTGTGGATGCGTTCGATGACTCCCTCACCGCCTATGAACAAGCGTTAGAGATTTTGCCTGAAAACCGCCAAATTCTTGTGGACTATGCGGTGTGCTTGCGTACAGTGGGGGATGATAAAAGTGCAGAATCAGTGTTAAAACGCATTGGGGCGTTGGCACGGGGGCAATAGTCGATATTAGAATGCGCCTAAATCGCGTTTAAATCGCCACCAGATAGGCTTTGAAGTTTTTTTGCTACCATGGCAGCCGAAAATTTTTAAACATGCTTTAAAACGCATCCTACAGCGTTTTTCGCATTTTAGGGCGTAACGTCTCCCAGCAACTTATGATACTCTTTTAACGCATACCTATCCGTCATGCCAGCGATATAATTGGCAATGTGACGCGCTGTAAGGGTTTTATCCTCAAAATGAGCGGGTTGCCACTCTGGCGGCAAACAATCTGGCGCGTCCATGAAAAAATCAAACAAGCCCTGCACCACGCGGTGCGCCCGTTGTGTCATGCGATTCACCGTATAATGGCGGTAGACCCGCGCCATCAGGAACGCTTTTGTGTCCAACAGCATCGCCGCAATAGGAGGACTGAAAGCAGCAGTAGGCTTGCCGCTCAAACGAATAGCATCGGGGCTTTCTGGCTGTAATGTTGCGAGATTTTCTGCGGTGGTGGATAATAAATCACTGATTAATATTCCCATCAACGCCCGAATGGATTCATAAATATGTTGCGCGGGGGTGGCCTCAGGGTATTTTTCACGGGTTTCCTGGAAAAATGCCGCTAGCGAGGGCAGGGCGTTAAAATCCTCAATGTGCAATATTCCCGCCCGCAAGCCATCCTCAATATCATGGCAATTATAGGCAATATCATCGGCCAAAGAGGCAAGTTGCGCCTCTAAGCTGGGTTGCGTGTGCAGTTCTAAATCCCATCGTGCATTAAATTCCAAGATATAAGCAGGTATAGGCTTTTTGCGATTCGGTGATACAGGCAACAACGCCCCGTTGTGTTTTACCAAGCCTTCCAGCATTTCCCAACTAAGGTTTAAGCCCTTAAACTTCGCATAATGCGATTCTAAATCGGTGAGCAGGCGCAAGGTTTGTTCGTTATGGTCAAAGCCGCCGTACTGCTGCATTTTTTCATGGAGGGCATCCTCCCCCGCATGTCCAAACGGGGTGTGCCCTAAATCGTGCGCCAGTGCCATCCCTTCGGCGAGATCCTCATTCACCCGCAAGACGCGTGCCAACGTGCGGGTAATTTGACTCACCTCAAGGGAATGCGTAAGACGCGTGCGGTAATGATCCCCCTCATGGTTCACAAACACCTGTGTTTTGTATTTGAGGCGACGAAACGCGGCGGAATGAATGATGCGGTCACGGTCGCGCTGGAAACAATCGCGCATGGTTGCGGGATTTTCAGGAAATAATCTACCGCGAGAGTGTGCAGGGGAGCAGGCAAAAGCAGCAAGTTCCATTTATTTATCTTTCGCTAGCATGGCGCGTGCTACCGCCTGTGCTTTGTTTAAGTCAAAGACGGGTTTTTTCTTCCGCGCCAAGGTGACAGATAGGTTAGAGCCAACAAAATTCCCCAGTAAACTTGACAGCAAAAATGGCAAAATAAGTGTGCTATGCCCTGTTGTTTCAAAAATCACAATCGCGGCGGTGAGCGGTACATTCAGCATTGCAGATAAAAACGCCGCCATCCCACACAACATGAGAATTTTCGGGTCAGGAATATGCATCAGTTGCCCGACAACACTGCCAACCCCTGCGCCCATACCAATAGACGGCGCAACCAGACCGCCCGCATTGCCCGATGTTGCTGTTAAAATCGTGTTCACAAATCGCCCTAACACATCCGTAATGGTGAGCGGCGTAAGGTCATTTTGCAGTAATAGTTGCGTGGTGATGACCCCCCCGCCGATAGTTTGCCCACCCAAGGTCGCCCCAATACTGCCCACAGCAAGTCCACATAAACCCGCTGTTACCCAAAACGGTGTTTTATGAAAAAGTCGTTGCTGCAAAAACTTAACGATTCCTTGAAAAACTGCTGCTAAGAGTCCACACAGCAACGCTGTTATAACAATATAGGGAAACAGCACGCCCCACGGCTCACTGGAAAAAGAAGCAACGGGAAAAAACAGCGTGTTTTCAAAAATTGCCACGTGCGCTAGACACGCAAAAAGCGTTACCCATAACGTCGCAATTTTACCGCGTGACAAATAGGTATCGTTGAGTTCTTCGGCTGCAAAAGCAACTGCTGCCAAGGGTGCGTTAAACGCCACGCCAAACCCTGCCGCCCCGCCGCAAATCACCCAATGCCGCAAATTAATGTTCGGCAATATTTTTTGAAACCGCTCGCCAAAAATCCAGAACATCGCGGCTGAAAGGTGCACGATGGGCCCTTCACGCCCCATGGCACCGCCGCCCAACGCGCAAACACACGCGGCGATACTTTTCGTAATTAACAGCCGAAAGCCGAGCACACCGCTGACCTTTTCACGCGGGGCTGTTTCTAAAATATCGAGTGTATTACGGACTTTCAACACGCCGTTACCAGACGCTTCAGGCGCAAATCGTTTGCACAACCACGCGCCCACAATAAACGCGACCACACAGCCTGCAACATGCCATTCTTTAAAGTGTTTTGCGGTGACTTTGGCGGTGACTTCACACCACTGAAACGCCTCAGAAAACCCGACCACAAACAGCACCACAGCGAGGGCTGTCGCACCCAATGCAAGCGCTACAAGTGCGGTGTTTTTCGGGGAGGAGGTGAGAGCCATTGCAGTTGGTTTAGGGGCAAAACATAAAATAATCAATTGAAAACGCTGTTTGATGTGCGTATAGAGCTTCGTATCGTGCGTATATCAAAACAATTTCTCGCCCGTTTTTTAGTGGTGCTATTCGCCCTGCGGTGTATTATTCCCGCAGGCTATATGCCTGTTTTTGATGCTAAAAAACAGGGTTTCAACATTGTTATCTGCACCAGTTATGGCGCAAAAGAAATAACCGTTGATGAAACAGGACAGCCTGTTGAAAACACAAACCACGACGATGCGGGGGTAAGCAAAACCTGCCCCTTTGCACTGAACACTGTCACTCTCGCATCGTTTGAAACGCCTGATGTGGGCGGCATTCCCGTGCTCTATAGCCGTATTGTGTTTTTCGACAATAAATCACATCCTGCGCTTGCAACACCCTACAAGACTGCGCCGCCCCGTGCGCCGCCCCTTTTTTCCTGAGAAACGCATTATTTAACATATAGCGAAGCAGTGCCCTGTTTCACCTGCTCGCCTCTTTTCAGGAAAAATCACCATGTCTCACTTTTCTTTACGCGCCCTTGGTGGTGCATCTCTCCTCACGCTTACTTTATTTGTTACGTTCCCTCCGCACACGGCATTAGCCCAAGAAGAACCTGATGTGACCATCACACGCGGCAAACTCCAACAAAGCCAAACAGTGTCCACCGTTGCCCAAGCCCGCCAGCAAATTAATCGCACAGCGGGCGGTGTTGCCGTTGTGGACAAAGCGCAATTCGAAAATAAATACGCGCAAAACTTTCAAGATACGCTGTCTTATGTTCCCGGTGTTTACGCCCAAAAACGCTATGGCGAAGAGGTGCGGCTTTCCATTCGGGGGTCGGGTATTTCTCGCGGGTTTCACTTGCGCGGCATAACCCTATTACAAGATGGTATTCCGTTCACGTTGGCAGATGGGGGGAGTGATTTTCAAGAAGCAGACCCGCTCGCCCTGCAACACATTGAAGTGTATAAGGGCGGTAATGCGTTGCAATATGGCAGCAACACGCTGGGCGGCGCGATTAACCTTGTTTCCCCCACAGGGTACACAGCAGGGGGTGACCAAGTTCGCCTTGAGGCGGGTTCTGAAAATACCTATCGGGCAAACATGCGTTCTGGGCGGGTGTTCGGCAATCAAGACTATTTCGTAAGCCTTACCACCAGTGACACCAACGGCTATCGTCAACATAGTGATCAATCCAATGTCAAGCTGAATGCGAACTATGGCATCAAAATTTCAGACACCGTGGAAACCCGATTTTATCTCAGCAACAACATCATTGAGCAGGATTTACCAGGGACTCTTACCCGTTTCAATGCGTTGAATAACCGCGATAGAGCGAGTGCCGCTGCTCTTTCTGGTGACCAAAAGCGGGATATTCGCTCGACCCGTTTGTCTAATAAAACCAGCATTGCGCTGAATGACACAACCACTCTTGAAGGCGGCTTGTTTGTAAACTTCAAGCAACTGTTCCACCCCATTTTTGCCGTGGTTGACCAAAAAAGTACGGACTATGGCGTGTTCTCAACGCTAAAGGGGCAATACATGACAGGAGAATACCTCAACCGTTATCGGGTTGGCGTAACAACACAAATGGGGCAAACAGAAGCCTTACTGTTTACCAACGTGCGCGGCAATCGTGGGATTAAAACAGCGGAAGCCGACCAAAAAGCCAAAAACTATACTGCGTTTGGGGAAAATCAATTTTTTGTCACGCCCACTGTTGCGCTTGTTACTGCGGCGCAATTAACTTGGGCATCACGGGAGAACATTGATAGGTTCAATCCTTCTCGCACCGATGAGCGGTTGTATCGTTCTTTTAACCCCAAAGTGGGCGTGTTGTATGAACCTGTTGCGGGGCAACAATTCTTTGCAAACGTGAGCAAAAGCAACGAACCACCCACCTTTTCAGAACTCACGCAAACGGGCACAACAGGGTTTATTCCCCTTAGCCCCCAACAGGCATGGACAGCAGAAATTGGCACACGCGGCAGCAGCGGCAATGTTAGTTGGGATGCAAGTCTTTATCGCTCTTGGGTGAAAAATGAATTGCTGCAATTCAACACAGGGCTTGGCACAGGCATTCCCGCTAGCACATTTAATGCGAACAAAACGCTGCACCAAGGTTTTGAGTTGGGCTTTACTGTGGACATCACCGAAACGGTGTCATGGCAGAATGCCTATACCTATAGCGACTTCCGTTTTCAGGGGGACAGACAATTTGGGGATAATGACCTTGCGGGCGTGCCACCCCATTTTTACAAAACCAGTGTTCGCTATACAGACCCTGACAAATGGTATGCAGCCCCCAATCTTGAGTATGTGCCCACAGGCGCGTTTGTGGATTTTGCAAACACCACGGATGCTTCCAGCTATGCCACCATTGGCTTTGAGGCAGGCTATGAACTGAACGACCGTGTGAGTGTGTTCGTTGATGCGCGGAATTTGTTAGATAAAGAATATATCAGCAATTTCAGCACTGCCACCACAGCGACGAGCAGCAGTGCGCTGTATTATCCTGCTGATGGCGTGAGCGCCTTTGCGGGGGTTGTTGTGAAGTTCTAGGGGGAGGTGGGGGAGGGACGTTGCGTGTTGTAACGTCCCTCTTCTTCAAAAGGAGAATTTTCTATGCTTGGCACACTCTATAAATGGCATATTCGCCTCAGTATCCTTGCGGGAGCCGCACTGCTGTTATGGGTAGGATCAGGGTTATTGCACCCTATTTTATCCTTCACCGCGCTGAAACCTGTTGCTTTTACGCCGCCGCTTGCACCGTTTACGCTTCCCGCGCAATCGTCTCTTCCTAAACTGCCAGAAACAACAGCGCTGCGCTTGCTTTCATGGCAGGGGGATATATTCTATCAAATAACCGCGCCGAAACAAGCAGAACGCTTGTATTATAAGGCTGAAACGGGTGAACACGTGGCAGGGGTGGACGCACAGCGGGCGATTGCGCTGGCACGTCATTACAGCGGCGAGAAAACAGCCGCGGTAGAGTCTGCCACGATTCAAACCACGTTTGACCGCGCCTATCCGCCCATCAATAAATATCTGCCCGTGTGGCGTGTTGCGTTTGCACGAGAAGATGGGTTGACCGTTTATGTTGATACAAGCAACGACAAATTAGGCACACTGAGCACACACCTGAAAGAAGTATTACAAGGGCTATTTCAACGTATTCACACGCTCGATTTTTTACAACTAACAGGCAAAGAAAATGCGCGGTTGCTGATTATAACCCTGTGTGTTGTGAGCGTTATTGCCATGGCATCGTTGGGTGTGGGGCTATTATTCACCCTCAAACGCCGCAAAAAAATAGACAGCATGCGTCGTTTTCATCGCCTGTTAGGGATGGTAGTGTGGATACCTATTCTCCTATTTTCCACCAGTGGATTATTTCATTTGTGGATGCATAGCACAGGGGGGGCTGAAAAAGTGGCTGTTGTGTCGCCTATTTTAAACCAACAAGCAATCACGCTCCCCAAAATCAACGAGAGTGTGCATGACATGCGCCTGTTGCAGATTGCTGAAAATACGGTCTGGCGGGTGGAAGTGCCTGCTGCTCCTGCGCCTGCAACAGCGGCGCGACAGCATGATGCGCATCAACATCATGGTGGCGGAGGAGGAGGGCGCGCACCCCGCACAACTACACAGTATTATGATACAGTAACGGGTGAAAAACTACCGCTTACGGAGGCGGCTGTTGCGGTGATGCTTGCGGAACAAAAATTTGGCAAAGGCGCATTCTCAAACCCCTCGCTTACGCCCACCTTCACCCGTGAATATGGCTTTGCCAACAAACGCTTGCCCGTTTGGCGGTTGGAAAGCGAGGAGGGGATTGTGTTCGTAGATAGCAAGCACGGCGTTATTGCCGCAACCATATCACCGCTTGATAAGGCTGAATTATGGAGTTTTAACATGCTCCACAAGTGGCAGTTTTTTGATAAAATACTGGGGCTTACCCCAAAACAGCGGGATGGGATTATTACCGTTTTTGCACTGCTGATTATCAGTATGACGCTGGTGGGCTATCGCTTGCGGTGGAGGCGGTATAAGCAGCGGTATGGTAAGGGATAAAAATGGTGGGCACACACGGTTTCGAACCGTGGACCTCTACAATGTCAATGTAGCGCTCTCCCCCTGAGCTATGCGCCCCTGATATTTTGTCAGAATGTATGGGAATGTATAAAAATCGTCAAATGGCAGAGGGGGAGGGATTCGAACCCCCGATACGGTCTCCCGTATGCCGGTTTTCAAGACCGGAGTATTCAACCACTCTACCACCCCTCCTCAACAGCCATATGATTAGCCAAAAATTGCTCCACAATGCAACATCTTTTTTCTGTATAGGCTGCTTTTTCTATCTACTGTTTGGGTTACAAAGCATTATGTTGGCTAGTTTCTGCAACGCTACTACGTTTTGTTGCGATACAATCGAGATAGAAGAGTGCCCAGCACCCTCTGTATGAGTAGGAGCTGCTGTATTATTTGTATAAATATACGTATTGAGTCGTTTATCAAACTGATGAATAGGCACGGTAATAACGTGAAAAGGGTAGGGACTGTTGCGGTTTAAATCGCTAATGATAGCCACTACGTCTAGTATTCTTGTACTTACATGCAAAAAATGCGACCCCAAATTATTGACCATCGTACGATCAAGAATTTCAGGATCGATCACCATCACATAGGGTAGCCCGTGACTCACTGTATGATGAGACAGTACACTTTGTAAGAAAGGTGTTACTCTTCCAGCTTGCACTGCTGGTATGCCCAAGTCGTTCATGAGTGCAGACTCACTACTCAACCTTATGCTCCCTTTTACATATCCCTGTTGTTGCAAAAAGTTCTTAACATGCTGTTTAACAGCTTTATTATCGATCAGTCTATCTCCCGCAAGCAAACAATGGACAATCGCCACGGACTTTTTATTGTTATCGTCGCCCGTTGTGGCAATAAATAGGGCATTACGACATTCTTGGGATGGAGGAATACCCACTTCAGGGTAGAGTACATCTCCCTTGCTTACCTGCATTCGACCTAAATTAATACCACACCCAAAACCACCCATAATCGCATTCGTTGCAAGAGAGTAGCTTGTCAGTTTTTGCGTTACAGCCATGGCTTGCTCAACAGCGGGTAATTGTTGTGTATAGACGGACTGCAATCCAGAAGAGTTAAGTTGCACGTCATTAAGCACGAGCAAACAATCACATGCTACTGCCAACGTTTGCCATGGCAGTATTATAGTCTCTGAAACAGTAGTATCACCTTGCATAAAACAATAATATCATTTTTACAATGATTATTCAATATTAAACCGCTTACTATTATGCACTTAATATCTATTTTCCATAATATAAATTATAGATTTTAATAGTATACACCTTAAATACATACCACATACACAACAATCTTATTGTAGATGCGTGTCTATGGCTACTGAATCTACACATTGAATCTGAAATGGAACACATCGCCATCGTTCACGAAATATTCTTTCCCTTCAAGGCGTAATTTCCCCGTTTCTTTGGCTTTAGATTCACCGTTACACGCAATATAATCATCATATTTAATGGTTTCAGCACAGATGAATCCACGTTCAAAATCGGTATGAATCACGCCTGCTGCTTGCGGTGCTTTGGCAGGTTTTTCCACTGTCCACGCCCGTGCTTCTTTAGGCCCTATTGTATAGAAAGTTATTAAATTCAATGCTTTATAGCCTTCTTTTATTGCTTTAGTTAAGCCTGTTTCGGGCAACCCTAAATCGCTTAAAAACGCCCTCTTCTCTTCTTCGCTCTCTAATTGCGCGATTTCAGACTCAATACTTGCCGAAATAATTGCATAATTGGCATTTTGCGCGGCAGCGTAGTCAGCCACTTTTTGCGTGAAGGCATTACCGTTTGCGGCATCACCCTCCCCCACGTTGCAAATGTAAACAATTGGTTTACCTGTTAAAAGCTGTAACATCCGAAAGATTTTTTGCTCTTCAGGCTTTGAAAAATGACAGATTCGTGCGGGTTTCCCAGCCTGCAGAGCCGCCAATACGGGAGCGATAACACCCCCCTGCTCCGCCGCATCCTTGTCCCCTGCTTTGGCTTTTTTCTCAATTGCAGGCAATCTCTTCTCCAAACTCTCCATATCCGCCAGCATGAGTTCGGTTTCAATCACCTCTGCATCGCGAATGGGGTCAACGCTGCCTTCAACGTGCGTAATATCGCCATCCTCAAAGCAACGTAATACATGAGCAATTGCGTCTACCTCTCTGATATGGGCAAGAAATTGGTTGCCAAGCCCCTCCCCTTTGCTGGCACCACGCACCAGACCTGCAATATCCACAAATTCTAATTGGGTGGGAATAATCTGTTTAGACCCCGCAATTGCCGCCAGCTTCTCTAAGCGGTCATCAGGCACCGCCACACGCCCCACATTGGGTTCAATCGTACAAAAAGGGTAGTTTGCAGCTTCTGCCGCTGCTGTTGCTGTAAGCGCGTTAAACAGCGTGGATTTCCCCACATTGGGCAAGCCCACAATACCGCATTTGAAACCCATAAACCCATTCCTTTAAATGATGGGTTTGGGTAGCCTAGATGCTAAAAAAAAGCAAGGGGAATGGATGTTGCCTTTGTTTTAAGGCGGATAATGCCTACCCCAATACGCGGCGTGCTTCTTTTTTTGCTTCCTCTAATCTCGCAAAGCTATCTTCCAATGCATTGCGGTTAAACAAAACGTCTTCTTCCATACTCACAAGGCGCTGTTCTTTTTGAGCCATGGCTTGCTTGCGCGCATTGAACGTATCCCGCAATGCTTCTGATTCTGCTTCACGCGCATTAAGCGACCGCTCCCAATCGTTCACCGCTTTTTCACGCTGGCGCAACGCTTGCTCTCGTAATTCAATGCTGTTTTGCCGCACTTCTAAAGCCTTACGCTGCGTTTCTTGGAGTGTTTCAGCATGATGAATCGGCTTTGCTTCCATGTCCACAGGAATAAATACAGGCGTAGGCTCTTGATATTGTGGCTGCTCAACAAGCGGGGCGACAAACGCTTCCTCACGCACTGCTATTGCCTC
Organism: Alphaproteobacteria bacterium; assembly: GCA_947457935.1. Taxonomy (GTDB): domain Bacteria; phylum Pseudomonadota; class Alphaproteobacteria; order JAJTHO01; family CANGXP01; genus CANGXP01. The sequence continues at coordinate 81,541 of CANGXP010000004.1, forward strand.
TATTGCTGCTGCAACAACAACTTCTTCTTGAACAGAAGCCACATCAAATACTGGCTCTTCCACAGGATGGGTTGCCGTGTGAATCGCCGCAATTTCGTCTGCACTTAATGCATAAGGATCTAACGCAGCAAATGTCTCCATAGGACGTATTGTTAAATCTGCAATTTTTTCTAAAATGGGCGCATTTTCTGGAACGTATTCTTCCTGAATTTCTGCAACTGCTTCATATCTTGGAGCAGGCATTTCTTCTGCAACATCCTGCTGGGTAAATGCTTGTTCCACAACAGGATTGCTCATCGGTTGATCTAACCATGAAGGTTGTACAATGTCTGGAGTTTCCCAAACACTTGTGTTTTCTTCTGTACGTTCTCCGCCACCCTCTTCCACTTCCATCATCAGGTGCTCAAACTCGCTCGCATCAATCAGAATGGAGTTACTTTTTGCTAGAAAATTGGCGTTGAGTTGCGTACAGGCAGACAAAATCCCATAATAATTTTCATCGTGATAATATACATAAAAAATAAGGCTCTCGCGTTGTTCTTTGATAAAGTTATCCCGAAGAAGCGTGAGGTATTTTTGGCGATCTTCTGCTGACATGACGTTGCCCTTAATGCGTTGAAATCTTTTTGAGTAGTCTATTTTTATTATTTCAGACGACTTTTGTTGCCCTAAAGTTAAGGCATCTTGATTAAAGAAGGGTAAACGTTTTAACATTTTAAAAATCATTTTTAAGAATCTGGTTCTAACTTGCAAATAAACGTATTGTTTGATAGTCTTTAAAAATTATGCAGAAACACTCTACTCATCAGGCTCTTTTGGCTCTTCGACTTACCATCGCTTAAGCGACACCACCGCGCTTGAGCATTTTTATAGTAAGTCACCTTTTTTGTAATCAGCCATAAAGAAAGCCTGTTATGTCCAATCAGATCATCATTTTCGACACCACCTTGCGCGATGGAGAACAGTCTCCCGGTGCTTCCATGACTGTCCCAGAAAAAATCCGCCTTGCCCATGTTTTAGAAGATATGGGCGTTGATGTGATTGAAGCGGGCTTTCCTGTTGCCTCTAACGGTGATTTCGACGCTGTAAGCAATATATCTGAAATTTTAAAAAATACAAGTGTTTGTGGTCTTGCGCGCGCACAAGAAAAAGATATTGCTCGTGCCGCCGCCGCGCTTGAAAAAGCCGTTAAACCGCGCATTCATACGTTCATCTCCACCAGCCCGTTACATATGCGCCATAAGTTGCAGATGCACCCCGAACAGGTATTGGAAGCCATTCACAAAAGCGTTTCCTACGCGCGTACCTTTGTGGATGATGTGGAATGGTCGTGTGAAGATGCAACGCGCAGCGAAGTGGATTTTTTGGTGAAAGCCATTGAAATTGCCATCAATGCGGGGGCAAAAACAATTAACGTGCCTGATACGTTGGGCTATGCCATCCCCACAGAATATGCCGCCCTCATCCGCACGTTGCGTGAGCGGGTGCCGAATGCGGATAAAGCCATATTTTCTGTACATTGCCATAATGATTTAGGGTTAGGCGTTGCGAACTCCCTTGCCGCGTTAGACGCAGGGGCACGGCAAATTGAATGCACTATTAACGGCTTAGGGGAACGGGCAGGCAACGCTGCCATGGAAGAAATTGTCATGGCAATCCGCACGCGTCAAAATGTGCTCCCCTATCACACCAACATTAAAACGGATCATATCACTAAGGCTTCCCGCCTTGTCTCTGCCATTACAGGCTTTGCGGTGCAACCCAACAAAGCGATTGTGGGCGCGAATGCCTTTGCCCACGAGTCAGGCATTCACCAAGATGGAATGTTGAAAAACGCGCAAACGTATGAAATTATGACCCCTGAATCGGTGGGCTTAGTGCGCTCTGACATCGTGATGGGCAAGCATTCAGGGCGCAATGCCTTTCGCACCAAGCTCAAAGAGTTAGGGTATGACTTAACCCAAGAAGAACTCGACAAAGCCTTCCAACGCTTTAAAGACGTGGCGGACAAGAAAAAACAGATGTTCGACGAGGACTTAATCGCGTTGGTAGACAACCAATTAGGGCAAGAAGATGAGAAAATCCGCTTTGCATCCCTAGACATTGTGTGCGGTTCAAACACGGAAGCCAAAGCAACCCTTAAGTTGATTGTGTTTGGGGAAGAACGCACCACCAGCAACACTGGCTCAGGGCCCGTGGATGCCACCTTTAACGCCATCCGCGCCCTTGTGCCTCACACCGCAACCTTACAGTTGTTCCAAGTCCACGCCGTCACCCAAGGCACCGATGCGCAAGCAGAAGTGACCGTGCGGCTAGAAGAAGACGGCAAAACCGCACACGGGCAAGGGGCAGATACCGACACCCTTGTTGCTGCTGCTTCGGCTTATATCCACGCGCTCAATAAAGTGTTGGTGAAACGGGAGCGGCATGCGGTGGATGGGGTGGCATCATCCCTGAATTAACCAGCGCATAGAAATAAGGCGGCGTGTAAAAAAAATACATGTCGCCTTTGCTTCATTCGTCATTTTTTAAGCTATTTTAGGTACACTGATTCTCAATGATAATAAATAATCTTGACACCCTCATCACCACCCTTGAGAAAATTCTCAACGGCGAAAAAATCCCTACAACCGATGAAAATGCGTGGGTGCGTGAAGTGCTCACGGAAATTTATATGCAGGGAAATCTCACACATCACCCTGCCAGCATTTTTTACAGTGATGCAACGCGCATCCCCCACAACAACACCCGTTATTTTGGTGCGCCCAGCAAAGAGCTTTTGGAGCGGCGCGAAATCCTCCAAAACTCCCTTACTGCACCGTACACGCACGTTTTTAGCGGCGCAGCACACGCTATTTTGGGACGCAATTTTTATACATCACAGGAAAACTACGGGCAACAAACCATGGTGGTGCCTGCAAACATTAGCCTGCAAGGAGTGCTGGAATTCGCGCGGTATCTAAAACAAAAAAATGACGGTGAGTTTGCCAATGCGCCGATAATCGCGCACACCTCTCCCGTTTTTAACATACTGGAAGAAAATCTGTTTCCTAAGGGTACAGATAAATCTTTGTTGAATATTCAAAAAATAACAGAAGACACCGTTTTTTCAGAACTCATTCAGCATGTTTATAATCCTGAACAGCAAAAGCCGTTACAGCATTATAATCCTGACTTAGATAGCCCTGTGAACGGGTTTCTCATGGTCAACACAACGTCTCTTACAAAATATCTCAATGCACGCGGGCTTACCTACACGTTACACGGCGAAAAAACACGCGTCTTATCAGCCCCCAACCTCGCTGAATACATCACCGATAAAGAACATGAAACAAGCGTTGAAGGCAATGCCGTTGCTAAACATGCCTATTGCGTTGATGCGATAAACAAAATGAGTGATGCCGAACTGAAAGAATATTTCGCCTATCAATACAACATCACGGTGGAAGATTTAGAAACCACCTACGGCTTTAAACGCAGCAAAATTGCGATTATTAGCGATGATTCCTTTGAGTGCCTTGATACGCACACCATCCGCAAACTTATCAAAGCGGATAACACGGGAACATTCCTCCGCGCCTATCAACAACTGGAAAAAGAAAAAGGCGCCAAAGGCGATGTGCATTTGCAATCTGCATGGTGGGATGAAGCCAATTTCATGGAAGTGGATATGTCTCCCTTCATAGAAGCAAGTGGCGGATTAAAGACATTTATCACTACCCTAGAAGCGGCGTTGAGAAAATTAAAACATGAAGGGGATGCTGTCGATATTCGTTCTTATAGCGTTATTGCGATGACACGGCTGCAAGAAGAAAACACCCACGCCGAGGACTTGCACACCACCTTAAGCAACGCGTGTGTTGCTGCAGAATTGCTGATTAACCCCAATCTTATTTCAGACACAACCCGCGTGGTTGATCTACAACGTCTGCCAAATTCTGAACTCACGTTTACACAAATGGGTTATGCGGATGCAGGGCTGCCGCGCAACATTGCACTCCATCATTTGCTTGAAACACAAGGACTAAGCCAACAAGAAGCCCCTGTGTTGAAAGCAGATAATAGCCATCTTAAAATTGCTGTGCTGAACACAGCAGGGGCGGTAGACACGCAAAAAGCATATCCGATTTATGATAAACTTGAAAAACACGGTTATGAACCGCACCTCATCACCGATATAGACATTACAGCCGCAAACGACCTTGATGCCCGTGTTCTCTCTCAATACGCGGGTTTTGTGCTGGTGGATGATGGTGCTTCTGCCGCATCAGATGCCTATTGCGACTATCTTGTCTCTGCAATTCTGGACGCAAAAATTGTCAACCCCAGAGACCAACGCAAGCCTGTTTTCCTAATCAACATTGACCCCGCCATTTATGATAGCCGCTATCGGCTTGGCTTTGCCAAAATCGCACCGAATTATGTTTACAAAGTTGCTACAACGGAAAATTTACCAGAGGCCTGTAAAAAATACCTTCTTGGCATTGAAGGCACACTGCATACTGGTGAACCGTTTGACACCCACACCACAAAACCATTCGTCAAACACATCCTTCATAGAGACACACCGCAACGTGAAACCGTTGCCATTTTGGGCAGTGCGGGCACTAACCAACCAGAAGTGCGGATTCTTACCGAAGTGCTCACCACGCTGTGTTGCAGTGAGAGCAACCCAACGCATTACAATCTCGTCACAGGCATTGGCACAGCAGGGGTGATGGGCGAAGCCGCAAACACCTACGCCACCATTAATAGCAACCCTTTAGGCAACATCGGCTATTCCATCGAGCGGCTGATTATCACCGAATCAAACGGCGTCCCCAACCCGAATATTGGTCAGCATAAAATTGTCCCCACCATCCACGAGCGGCAGCTACATATTTTTGACAACAGTACTGCTGGAATGTTCTATATCGCAGGCGGCATTGGCACCGTGGAAGAACTCTCGCTTGATCTCATCTTAAAACAGCGCGGCTCGCCGCTCACCGCAGGTAAACCAAGCGTTGTGTTTGACATCAACGGGCAGTACTGGCCGCAATGCGAAAACATGACAGGTGTTACTTATATTAATTTAGACGTGCCTCTGTTAACAAGAATACTACCCTTGGAAACAACTGAGCTTAATAGTGAAATAAATTCATTTTTAGGGGAAATAGAGACACCTTTAGGTGGATCTATTTTTGAGCGGTTGTTGGATGAGGCAAAGCAAAACAATCTTCACAATAACCTCGAAGAACTTAATACTATTGCAGAAAATCGTTTGAGAGCTATTTTTACTGAAAAATTAACAACTTTTGTTGAACGCGAACTTCCTGTCTTGAAAGAAATGGAAAAAACCAAACTTGCGGCACAAACACTATGCGCTCGCTCTGATTGTGCTAGATGATAACAAAATCCCTGTCATAAATTCATCACACACACAACATTTTTCGCGCACAATCTCAGAAGTTACTAACAATATCAACACCGCAAAAATGCTTGTTTTTATTAGGAAAAAATATATTGCGCTGATGTGTTGCATAAAAAATTATCGTTATAATTCAATATTATAAAACATCTTGACAAGGCAGACTGCGGGTTACAGCGTGTAGAATTATATTACCTTGTGTTTGCTCTTTCTTTATTTATCCACAGAGTTATCCACAGGAAGCGAAACGCACCTCTATTAAGCCTTTTATCGGGATGAGTGGCGAGGATAGAGCGAAACGAGCAAACGTAAGCGTACTCTTCCGTACGTGCGGATTGCGAGTTTTGGTCTGTGAAACAAGGATGGAGGCGGAGAATCTATAACTCAGGTAATTAATAGACGGTGCCTATCAACAAGACACCGCACGCGACAGCCGCTTCACTTCCCCCTCCACTGTTTTGAACGCCTTTTCTATTTCAGCAACAAGATGCTTTAACGTGTCAGATTCTTTTGCTATTGAGTCTTGCAGCGTTTCTGCCAAATTTCCCAATTCAGGACAACATACAGCACGCGCACTGCCTTTAAGCGCGTGCGCTAAATCGCGCAACTTTTCTCCATCTTCCTGATGAATTGCATCTCCAATACCATCTAATAACGGCGGGGCAAGCCGAACGAATAATTCTAATGCCTCTAAGCTATTGCGATCAAACACTCCCAGTTGCTTAATGAACGCCTTTTCATCAATAATATTCTTGTTAAGAGATGGCAACGCACTGCTCCGTTGCATTTTTACTTGGACATCTTCTAAAATCCCCCAACGCAACAACATACGCCGTAATTGCGCGATACTCACTTTTACCAAGCATTCATTGAACCCGTGCTTCAGATACGCTTGGGCGTTCGATAACTGCACATCGGCCGTAAGGGCGATAATAGGCAGGGTTGAAAATTGTTCGCTATGACGCAGTTTTTCAACAAGTTGATAACCATCCATTTCAGGCATATGTAAGTCTGCAAGAATCAGTCCGAATTCTTGTTTTTGCATGGCGTTTAAGGCTTCCACACCGTTACTCACCATCACATAATCAGTGAAATGCAGATATTCTAACTGTCGTTTAATCACGTCTTGAATTATAGGGGTATCCTCCGCAATCAATACCTTGCGGGATCCCTTGTACTGTTCATACTGTACTTTATTTGTAAGCGTTTCAACGGCTTGCCCTAATCCTAACCTGCTTGCGGGCTTCGCAACATGTAATGCCCCCAAACTTTTCAAGGTCTCTTGAATTTCAGGGCTATCAAACACCGTATACATCAATAAACCCGTGTTAGGCTGAATCTTGGCAAATGTCTCAATAAAAGATAATCCAGAGCCATCAGGCAAAAGATAATCCACAATCGCAACATCAAAACGCTCCGTTTCGCTTCTTTCTAAGGCATCTTCAATCGTCTCAACACCGATAACCGTTGCCCCCATAGATTGCAACGTCATCATAATTGTTTTGGCTCCTTGAGGGTGGTCTTCCACTAACAATACATGAACACCGCGCAAATCAGGCTGTACCCCCACTTGCAAAGCATCTTGCGCCACAGCAGATGTGGGAATGTTGAACCAAAATAAACTGCCCTGCCCTTCCATGCTGCTCACGCCGATTGCACCATTCATAAGCTGCAACAAACGGTGGGTAATTGATAAACCAAGACCTGTGCCACGATAACGTCGTGTTGTAGAAAAGTCTCCTTGGGTAAACGGTTCAAACAAATGCGGCAGAAGTTCAGGCGAAATCCCAATCCCACTATCTTCCACTTCACAACACAACGTAAAATGTTGCCCATCTTCTTTAAAGTCTTGGCACTTCAAACGAATGACCACGGAGCCACGTTCCGTAAATTTCAAGGCATTCACCACCAAGTTCATAATAACTTGGCGCAGCCGTTTCGGATCACCCATTACCACACGTGGTAAATCAGAGGCAAATTCACAAGAAAGATGTATCCCCTTCTCCTTTGCCTTTTGACTCAGTGTTGTCATAATGCCGTCAATTAACGTACGGAGGGGCACCTCGAAATAGTCTAAATCCATCTTTCCCGCTTCAATCTTTGCCAAATCAAGCACATCATCTAAGATCTGCAGTAACGCGCTCGCTGCGCCTTTTGCCGCATTAATCGTGCCTGCTTGCCGTGTATCCGTTGCTTCCTGCTGCATAATTTCCAGCAAGCCATACAGCGGTTGCATGGGGGTGCGAATTTCATGGCTCATTGTGGCAAGGAACAATGATTTCATTTTGCTTGCCGCCTTTGCATTTTCAATTTCTACTGCTAGGTCAGACACATCCTGAAAATAAATAGTCCACACGGCGTGTTCCGCCGTGTTTTGATGTTGAAAAGCATTAACTCTGTAGGTTTTAAACCTTGCGCCGTCTTCATAGCGCAAGTCATAATTTTCTAGCTCTCCTTTTAGCTTGAGTTGTTTGGTCAACATCACAAATGCACTCGATGAAACACATGCTTCATGCAGTAATTTTGGCAAAACAGTAGCACTCAAATTTCTGTTTTTTCGGGAAAATTGCAAATGGAAAGCACTATTTGCATTGATTAAAAAGAAATTCTCATTAGCCAAAGCAATTTGACACACTGGCAAGCTACAGGCAGGCAAAGATGCTATCTCTTTTAAAAAATTTGGAGAATTTTGCATAACCATAAAAAATGAATCTAGGGTTTATCGTACTCAGTAAGTATTGAAAATCTGTTACTTTATTGTTTTTTTCATTTACTTTTTTTTAATCTTAAGTCTCTACAGTCATAAGAATGAAATGTTTATTACACTCTCATTGTGAAATATGTCACAAAAATGCAACAATGTCTACATTTATTTTTGTAGGTATTCTACTTTTAATACTTACTGGGTGCACAACAACGAAGCAAACAGATGATATTACCCCGCCTCCCGTTGCTAAAGAAACAAGAGGAGCAAAGCCTTCTGAAGTTTTAGCGGCGTTGCTGGCAGAAAAACAGGGTAACACCACACCCATACAAAAAACAACAGCACCCTCCGCTGTCGCAAAAATTTCCAAGAACATGCCGCAAAAAAAATCTGTTGTGCTTGCCAAAAGCACGTCAAATCAGCCTGTTGCAGGTGTAAACCCCGCACAACCCACCAAGAAAGAACACAAGAAGCCCGAACAAAAATCCGCGCAAACACCAGATAAAAAA
>CANGXP010000005.1 GCA_947457935.1 Alphaproteobacteria bacterium
AATTATAAAACAACGCGCTACGCTTGACTATACCGCTCGCACCTCAAGATTTGCAAAAAAATTTGCGAGCGGTAAAGCCCGCGCGGCGCTTGAGCGAAACATCGCAACTTCTTCAGTTACGATGAGTATAGAACTGCGTAAGTCCTGATTATGATACCTTAGTGCATTAGATTAAATCCGCATCCACGATAGCTATTACGTATGGCGCAAACGACAGTCTTAAAGCCCCAACCAGCCGCGAATCCACAATTCTTGTGGTACAACCTGCACAGGAACGCTTTGCTTAACTGGCCATGCGTCCACCGCGTAATACAATCCTGTAGTAATATCAACAATGGTTGCTGTTTGATCAACCTCTGTTAAATGGAAGCCCGTTTTACGAATAATATAACGCGGCTTATGGTATTTTAACAGCCCGTAATTGCGGAGGATATGCAGATATGTTGATGTATTCACCGCTACGTCATAGCGATCAACAGGTTGTGCACCCCGTTTTGAGTCAAAACCACTGCCTTCTCGTGATACATTGCGGATGCGACCATTGGTGTATTGCTCAAACATCCGAATTGCGCGCGCCAGCGTGTCGCGTTCTGTTTCCGCGCTATTAACCGATTTAAACAGCAGTACAATTTCTTTCCACTCTTCGCCCGAAAGCCCTGTATCAGCAGAGACCTCGCACTCGTCACCGTAACATAATGTGAACGCATCGGGGGATGGCTCGCCAATCACCCGTTGTTCAACAGGGGCGTAAGTCGCGCACGCACTGAGCAGCAAACTACTCATGATGAGGGGGAAGGTGAATTTATGCATGGTATTATCCTTATTATGAAAAGAGTATCACCCAAAATGGTTGTTTTTTCAATAATAAAGAGAAACTTTGATTTTCTAAGCCTTACCTATACCAACCCGAGAAAATTCCTGATATTTCGGCGAGCGAATTGAGGCAGAACGGAGTTGGCTCAACGCCAATGACTGCAGCCGAAGATGTGGCGCAGCCAAATAGCAGGAATTTAAGGGGTTTGGTATTATATATGAATCGCCCGTCCGTCTACAGCCAACGCCGCCTCTTTCACCGCTTCATTCAGTGTCGGATGCGCATGACAAGTACGCGCAACATCTTCTGCTGAGGCACCAAACTCTAATGCCAACGCCACTTCTGCAATCAGTGTTCCTGCATCCGCGCCAATGATATGGGCGCCTAACAGCGTGTCTGTTGTAGCATCTGCCAGCAATTTCACAAATCCTTCGGTGTTGCCTGTCGCTTTGCCACGACTATTCGCAAGGAACGGGAATTTCCCCACCTTATAGGCAACCCCTGCCGCTTTCAGTTGCTCTTCCGTTTTGCCCACGGTGGCCACTTCAGGATGGGTATACACGACCCCCGGAATTGCATCATAATTAATATGCGGCTTCTGCCCTGCCATCATTTCCACGCACACAACGCCTTCTTCCTCGGCTTTATGCGCCAGCATTGCGCCCGCAATCACATCACCAATCGCATAAATGCCCTTAACGGCGGTTTGGAAATGCCCGTCAACCTCAATGCAGCCGCGCTTATCGGTGGTTATGCCCACCGCCTCAAGTCCCAACCCTTCGGTGTAGGGCTTGCGACCGATAGAAATCAGCACCACATCCGCGTCCAGTGTTTCCGCCGCGCCGCCGCTTGCTGCTTCCACCGTCACGCTCGCGCCTTTTTTGGTTTTTTGAATACCTGTCACTTTGGTAGAAAGTTTAAACGTAAAGCCTTGCTTCGTCAGCACTTTTTGCAACGCACTGCCCACTTCTGTGTCCATCGCGGGCACAATGCGGTCAAGATACTCAACCACGGTCACTTTCGCGCCCAACCGTTGCCACACAGAACCCAGCTCTAACCCAATATACCCACCGCCAATAACAAGCAGCTTTTCAGGCACTTTCGGTAGCGATAACGCGCCCGTTGATGACACAATCACCTGCTCATCCACCGTTACATTCGGCAGCGATAACACATCCGACCCCGTCGCGATCAGAATATTTTTAGTTGCATGAACCGTTTTCTGCCCTTTGTCATCGGTCACTTCCACCTGCCCTGCCGCGAGAATCTTCCCCGTTCCCAGCACACGCGTGATTTTATTTTTCTTAAATAAGAAATCGATACCCTTGGTAAGCTCGCCCACCACTTTATCTTTTCGCGCTAGCATTTTCGCGAGATCAAGCTTCACAGAACCAACCGCAACGCCATGCTCTCCGAGGCTATGCGCCGCTTCCTCAAATTTTTCAGAAGATTGCAACAAAGCCTTAGAAGGAATACAGCCCACATTGAGGCAGGTGCCGCCCAAGGTCGCGCGTTTTTCCACCACCGCAACACTCATGCCCAGTTGCGCCGCCCGAATAGCCGCAACATAGCCCCCCGGTCCTGCGCCGATAATGATCAAATCAAATGTGGTGGTGGTCATAATATTTTCCTCGTTTTTTATAGAATGTACGCGAAACGCTTAAGATACGTTGTGCGTGTCATTCCCGTGCAAACGGGAATCCAGTCTTAAACAAAGCGGTTTTAAGTGTGGATCCCCCTTTTCAGGGGGATGACAGACAGAGCAGTTGTTTCGCGTAAATATAGAGGAAGTCTTTTACGCTGTTTCAATGCGTTTGGGAATATGTTTCATCATCCATACATATACTTTATCCCTCTAATTCACAGCCTCCACAACAGCCGCAGGATTAGAGGCAATGGTTTTAAGGTACGCGATAGCATAAGAAGGCGGCGTGTTTTTGCCCTGTTCCCATGAGCGTAATGTTTCAGTGTTGATTTTGAATTTTCCGCAAAAGTCGTTTTGCGTCAGCCCGAGTTTCTTGCGAACGGCTTTAATATCAATCTCATCCGCTGCATAATGCGTGATGCGGAAACCTTCCGTTTTGCCGTTGGCATAGTCTAGCGTTTGCTGCAAGCCACGCAATAAGCTCTCTCCCAATGCAGAAGGTGCATCGTCAATGATATTTTTTGCCATGTTCTAAACTCCTTTTGATAGCCTCTGCAAGCATTGCTGCAGCGCGTAAATCTCCTGCCGATAAGTCGTCTTTTTCATTCTTGCCATACGCCGTGATAAGCGTTAGCGGCAACCGTTCATCATAGTAAAAGTAGATAACCCTTGCGCCGCCACGTTTTCCCCGTTGCTTTGATTGCCAACGCATAGTCGTTTCAATTTAAAATTACCCATAGCCGAAAACGAGTGCAGCGGCGCGAAGTGTACCTCTTCGTACATGAGAGACGCTAAAGGAAGTTTGCAGGCATGGGTAATTTTAAAGTGGAATAACTATAGCTTGCGTACACCGCCTGAACCCTTAATCACATCCCCCGCCAAAGGATTGACTGACAGAAACATCTTGAGGGCTTCCACTTGCTCTTCTGTAAACAGCTTTTCAGCTTGTTTGGTAAATTCTGGTGTTTCGGCAACGGTAAGCATGGTTGATAGTAGTATATAATACGACTATTGTCAACTTCTATAACACCTCTATGTAACTACCTGATGCGCAATTCACATTGTATAACACCTGATTTTTTGTTAAATTACAGAATACTTTACGAGGAATTGAATTTGCTCAGTCTTTTGTTAGCGGGGGTGTTGATAGCCAGCGCACCCCCCGAGTTGCCAAAGCAACTCACGAAGGCACAATACTGCCTCCGTCTTTATGGCTACGAAATTTCTGACCTTCTGGGAGTGAATGGACTTCCAATAGGTCTTAAATATCTAGGAAAAATAGAAAAATGCCAACCCCTGCGGGATGGTATTTTTATTTTCCCTCCAGCACTCTCCGATGAGTTCTGGGGTATTCTGGATGGCACCGTCAAAGTGCCAACACCGATTGTTTTTAGTCTCAAAAATCAGCGGGCAACAAAATTGCCAAGCCTGATTAAGGGGCTGAAAGCAATGTCTAAAACCACAACAGGATTCGTGGTTTTGGACGAAAGATTCGACAGAAAAGTCTTGTCTGATAACCTCGGACAAGAAGCGTTCTACTCAGTAAACTTCCTCCTACGGGAGGAGGATTTGGACAGAGCAGTAAGAAAATAAACTACTGCTCACAAACCTTCCCTCTTCTTCCATTCAAGAAGAGGGTTTTTCTAAACAATATTTAGATCCCTCAAGCCGCCAACCCTTCCCCCCAGCCCCGTGTCTCCGCCGTGGGCAGCATCACATCCTCAATAAACACTTGCGGCGTGGGGGTTTTGCCCCATGTATCCAGTTTTAACGTGCCCGCAATATGCAACGGCTTACCTTGGTTGGAGAGCAACACCTGCCCGATATTCTGGTCAAGGGCACGGAATGCCATCGCTTTCACGGTAAAAGCGCGGTCTTTATCTCCCAACACACACCGCACATGATTATCCCCCACAACGGCGGCTTGGCGAATAATCACCTCAGGCAACAAAAACCGTGGTTGCGGATTGCCCGCCCCAAACGGCGCGAGTTGCTCTAATTTTGTGATAAAGTCCGCTGTGATGCCCTTAATGTGCATTGTGCCATCTAAATGCAACAGCGGCGTAATATTCTGTGCAGCAATAAGGCGTTGCACCTGTTCTTCTAAGTAGTCTGTGAAGACAGGCAGCATGCTTGCATGGATACTAAACCCCGCCGCCATTTCATGCCCACCACCAGCCAACAACATCTCTTGTTGCCGTGCGGCAATCACTAAATTGCCCAAATGCACGCCACTCACCGAACGACATGATGCCTTACCAATCCCTTTTTCATCAAAGGCTATTACGCAGGTTGGCAGGTGATACCTTTCTTTAAGACGTCCCGCTACAATGCCAATCACCCCTGCGTGCCACCCCTGCCCTGACACAATCAACACACTTCTTTTACTCGCCGCGTCATTGGTAAGAGCCTCTGCCTGCACCAATGCTTCACTTAAAACAGTATATTCAATGGCTTTTCGCTCTTTGTTAAACTCTTCTAACAGCGTTGCAATGTGCTGTGCTTCGGCAGGATTTTTCGTACTCAGCAATTTTGCGCCTAAATCCGATTGCCCCACACGCCCCCCTGCATTGATCCGTGGACCCAACACAAACCCTAAATGATACGCCGTCGGCACTTCCTTAACACCCGCCGTATCCATCAGCGTTTTCAGCCCCAAATTTTGCCGATTTGCCATCACTTTTAAGCCTTGCGCCACAAAAGCTCGATTCAGCGTGGTCAGACTCACCACGTCACACACGGTGCCTAGCGCCACAATATCGAGTAAATTAAGCAAGTTAGGCTTTTTTGTTTGTGTAAAAAACCCCCGCGCTTCCAAAATGGTGTTGGTCGCAATCAGCAACAAAAACACCACGCCCACGGCCGCTAAGTGCTTATAATCACTGTCTTCATCAAACCGATTCGGGTTCACCACCGCCACCGCCGCTGGCATGGTTAACTCACTCGCATGGTGATCAATCACCAGCACTTCTAACCCACAGTTTTTGGCGGCCTCAAGGGGGGCAAATGCCGTGGTGCCACAATCAACGGTAATCACCAAGTCAACGCCTTCTGCCCGCAGCTTTTCTAGTGCAGGCGCATTAGGACCATACCCCTCTTTCATGCGGTCAGGCACATACAATTGAATGACTTGCCCTAACATCTGAAAGTAATTTAATAGCAATGCAGAAGAAGTTGCGCCATCTACATCATAATCACCCCACACTGCCACCGATTGCTTGCTGATAATTGCTTCAGCTAATCTATTCGCTGCCGCTTGCATATCTTTGAGATGCAATGGATTTGGCAGCGCATCTTTGAGACGCGGCTCTAAAAACCCCTCCGCCTCTTCTAAGCCAATATTGCGCGCCGCGAGCAGCTGCCCCAAAACCACAGGCAGTTGAAATCGTTGACTCAACGCTAACGCAAGGCGTTCATCATGCGGTTTAAAGCGCCACGTTCTAGCAGAGGCTGAAAGCATTATAATCATTCCACTTTAAAATTACCCCTGCCTGCAAACTTCCTTTAGCGTCTCTTCTGTACGAATAGGTACATTTCGCGCCGCTGCAGTCGTTTTCGGCTATGGGTAATTTCAAATTGAAACGACTATACGAGAGGCGGGAGAATAATGTTAAAATTACAAAACCCTTGTCTTTACTGTGCATATTGCGTATGGAAACGCAACGTAAAAGGTAACGGAGCCTAGAGGATGGCACTTTTCTCTCGCCTCTCGCCTCCCGCCTTTTGCCTCCCGCCTCATTCAGGAATAAAGCCATGCACCCCACTCTTAAACCAGCCACCCCGTCTTTAAAAGAAGAACTTCTTGCCAATGTTGTAGAACACATTGATATTACATCTTTTGATGCGCGTCCGATTGTGGATGCTATGGCGAAAATGTCGTTCACCTCGCGGGATCTGGCGAAAGCGGCAGACATTTACAACAAGATGCTGGCGGACAAAGACTGTTCTATCATCCTCACCATCGCGGGGTCAACCTCGGCGGGCGGCTGCATGGATCTCTATGCAGAACTCATCAAAAACAACATGGTAGACGCGATTGTTGCCACAGGCGCAGCTATTGTGGACATGGACTTTTTCGAGGGACTAGGCTTCAAACACTACCAAGGCACGCCGTTCATTGATGACCGCGTCTTGCGCGATAACTATATCGACCGTATTTATGACACCTATATCGATGAGCAAGACCTGCAATCCACCGATCACCTGATTAAAGATATTGCCGATAGCCTCCCCGCCAAAGCCTATTCTTCCCGTGCATTCATCCGCGAAATGGGGCGTTACCTCAGCAAAAACGGCAAAAAAGAAAATTCTCTGGTGAAATTGGCGTTTGAGCACAATGTGCCTATCTTCTGCCCTGCTTTCACTGATTCTAGCGCGGGTTTTGGTTTAGTAGTTCACCAAGTGGAACAAGCTAAAGCTGGCAAACCCTACCTCACCATTGATTCTATTGCCGATTTCCGCGAACTTACCGAGCTAAAAATCAAAGCCAACGTCACAGGCTTGCTGATGATTGGCGGTGGTGTGCCGAAAAACTTTGCGCAAGACACCGTTGTATGCGCTGAAATCTTAGGACATGACGTGCCGATGCACAAATATGCGGTGCAAATCACCGTTGCGGATGTGCGCGATGGCGCGTGCAGCAGCTCCACCCTTAAAGAAGCCTGCTCATGGGGCAAGGTGGATACAACGTACGAGCAAATGGTGTTTGCAGAAGCCACCAGCGTGTTGCCACTCCTTGCCAGCGATGCCTACCATCGTGGCTACTGGAAAAACCGCCAAAAACGGGCGTTTGGAACGATGTTCGGAGAGTAAAAAACAATGGATTCCGTCCTTATTATTGGTGCAGGGGCAGCAGGTGCCGTTGTTGCGAAGAAATGCGGCCTCAACCGCGACATTTTCAAACACATTCACCTTGCATCCCGCACGCTGTCTAAGTGCGAGAAAATTCAAAAAGAATGCGCCTCTCCCATCACCATCTCACAACTTGATGCAGATGACTCAACGCAAACCATTGCCCTCATCAATCGCATCAAGCCCCACCTTGTCATTAACATGGCATTGCCGTATCAAGATCTTGCCATCATGGATGCTTGCCTTGCAACAGGCGTGCATTACATGGACACCGCCAACTATGAACCCAAAGACGTTGCCAAGTTTGAATATTCTTGGCAATGGGCATACCAAGAGCGTTTCCGTGAAAAGGGCTTAATCGCTATCTTAGGCTGTGGTTTTGATCCGGGGGTTACGAATATTTTTTGTGCTCACGCCCAAGAAGTACTGTTTGACGAAATCCACACCATTGATATTATTGATTGCAATGACGGCAACCACGGCAAAGCCTTTGCCACCAATTTTAATCCTGAAATTAACCTGCGGGAAGTCACCCAGCGCGGCAAATATTGGAAAAATGGCGAGTGGATTGACATTGACCCGTTAAGCATTGCCTGCATGATTGACTACCCCGAGGTGGGCGCACGCAAAAGCTACCTCATTTACCATGAGGAAGAAGAATCCCTCGTGCAAAACATTAAGGGCTTGAAGCAAATCCGCTTCTGGATGACGTTTTCTGATAACTACATCAAACACCTCGATGTGCTGCAAAACATTGGCATGACGCGGATTGACCCCGTGCGCTTTCAGGGCATCGACATTATCCCCATTGAGTTCTTAAAAGCCCTGTTGCCCGAACCCTCCTCTTTGGCGGAGAATTATAGCGGTAAAACCTCCATCGGCTGCATTATCCAAGGGATAAAGGACGGCAAACAGGTGCGTCACCTGATTTACAACGTGTGCGACCACGCGATGTGCAACAAGGAAGTGCAAGCGCAAGCCGTGTCCTACACCACAGGCGTGCCGCCCGTTGTGGGTGCAATCATGCTCTTTCAAGGGCATTGGCAGGGCAACGGCGTGTTTAACGTGGAACAACTCCCCGCTCAACCATTCTTGGCAGAACTCACCAAGCAAGGCTTGCCGTGGCACATATGGGAACTCAAAGAAGCAGAACAAGCGGCTTTGTTTGCTGTTTAAAGCGTTATGCTCTCTATTCCACACCCTCTCAAAACCCCCGCCTATATCGTTGATATGGGCAAACTAAAAGCAAACCTCGCAACCACCACCCGCATCAAACAACAAGCAGGGTGCAAAATCTTACTTGCCACCAAAGCGTTTGCGCTCCCCGCCGTTTTTCCCCTCATGCGCGACTATCTTGATGGCAGCACCGCTAGTGGATTGCATGAAGCACGCCTCGGTTTTGAAGATTTCGGCAAAGAAGTGCATGTCTATTCCCCCGCTTATGCACAGTTTGAGATGGCGGAACTCCTCACTCTTGCTGACCATCTCTATTTTAACTCTCCCCAACAACTCACGCAATTTTTGCCGCAAGCTCGCGCTGCCTCCCCTTTAAAACAAATTGGCATCCGCCTTAATGCGGGGTATTCCAACGCAACCTTGGGCGGCGCACTCTATGACCCCTGCGCCCCCTGCTCCCGTTTTGGCACAACACAACAACACCTGAATGAATTACCGTGGAACGACATTGACATCCTCCACTTCCACAGCCTGTGTGAAGCAACGCACGAAGGCTCGGTAGGGCTTATCAACCATGTTGCAACGCATTTTGCCGACTACATCGCCCGTGTTAAAACCGTGAACTTTGGCGGCGGGCATCTGCTGAACAAAGCAGGATACAATATTGACGCGCTTATCACAGCAATTAAAAATTTCCGCACCCGCTTTGGCGTTGAAGTTATCCTTGAACCGGGGGCAGGATTAGTGGTGGATGCGGGGTATTTTGCAACACGCGTGCTGGATATTCACCATAACGAAAAAGACATTGCCATTCTGGATGGCTCGGCAAGCTGTCATCTCCCCGATGTGCTGGAAGTGCCCTACACACCACCCGTTTTTGGCACGGATGACGCACACCCCCACCCCTATATCCTTGCAGGTGCAACCTGCATGACAGGGGATATACTGGGCGAATATCGCTTTGAACATCCGCTAAAAACAGGCGATATCATCGTGTTCGGCGATATGCTTCACTATACATTTGTGAAAAACAATACCTTTAATGGCACGCCCCTACCCGATTTAGCCTTGCTGCATGAAGATGGTCGCTATGAAGTCGTGCGCTCGTTTGGCTATCAAGATTTCAGGGGGCGGCTGGGGTAAACAGGTATTGTGCAAAACCCCCTTGCTTCCCGTCGTAAGTTAGGCAATATGCGGAAGCATATCCCTCTTTAATGGAATTCCCCCATGAACGACATCCTCAAAGAAGCCCAATCAGACCTCACCCAAGAAAAACTGCGCGTTTTCTTCCAAAAACACACGGGCAAATTGGTAGGCGGTGTGGTGGTAGTATTGCTCTCAGCGGGGGCAGCAAGCTGGATGCACAGCGAAAAACAAGAAAAACTCGAAGCCCTCAATGTGCAATATCATGCCGCCGAAAAATTCATTGCGGAAAGCAGCCTTGCCGAAGCCAGCAACACGCTGGATGCACTGGCAGATCAAGAAGGAAAACACGGTTTTGGTACACTCGCTCGTTTCCGCAAGGCATCCTTATTGCTGATACAAAACAGAGAAGAAGAAGCGCAAAAAATTTACGCAAAACTCGCTAAAGACGGCAGCATTTCCCCTTCTTTACGCGAGTACGCGAGTATTTTATACGCCTACGGTGCGCTGAACACACAAACGGGCATTGATGCCGATACAACCAAACAACTCACAAAAATCATTGACGATAAAGGGGCGTGGAAATTTGCCGCGCGTGAGATTCTCGCGCTGCAAAGTCTGCAAGACCTGAAGAAAATCTCTAACCCTGATGAAAAGCGCGTTCAAGAAACTGCGGAGAAATTCCAAAGTCTCACAGAAGAAGCCGAAATCCCCAGTGCAATGAAACAACGCGCCGAAGCCATCCTCACTGTGCTCCCCCAACTATAGTCATTCCACTTTAAAATTCCTCATGCCTGCAAACTTTCCTTAGCGTCCCTCATGTACAAAAGGTACACTTCGTGCCGCTGCGGTCGCTTTCGGCTACGGGGAATTTTAAATTGAAACGACTATACAACCAAAAAATAAGGGGCTTTTATGAAAAACTCTCTCCGCAAAACACTGCTGTTGTCTACTTGCCTTGTCACGCTTGCAGGATGCAGCCTGTTTGAAGAAGCGCCCCAACCCGTGATTGACAAAAGCAAGCGTCTCTCTGTGTTACAGCTAGAGAAAAAACTCACGCCCGAAACCAATACGCCCGTGGTGTTGCCTGAAGCCATCACCAATGATGCATGGCTGCAAGCAGGCGGCAATGCCACCCATGCCTTCCCGCCCCTTGCACTCGGCAAAACGCTGGAACAAAGATGGCGCACCAATGTTGGCACGTCCTCTGAAGAAGAGGGGTTCACGCCCATCTCCCCCCTCATCACGGGCAACAAACTCATTGCGCTTGATGCACAAGGCATGCTTACCGCGCTTAATACTCAAGATGGCGAAAAGCTTTGGGAAATAGGGGTTGCACCCGAAAAAGAAGAAGTAACGCTGATGCGCGGCGGCATGGCGGTCAGCGGCGGTGTTATTTATATTGCCTCAGGCTATGCAGAACTCATCGCGGTGGAAGCAGAAGCGGGGAAAGTGTTGTGGCGTGTGCCTCTGCCCGCCCCTGTTCACGCCGCCCCCATCATTGAAGGCAATAAATTATTCCTCATCACTGTTGATAATGAAATGTATGCCTACGGGCTTCCTGCTGGCAATTTGCTGTGGAATAGCGCGGGCTTAACCGAGAATGCCGCCATTGCAGGTACAGGCAGTGTTGCTGCCACGAGCGATATTGTTGTCGTCCCCTATTCTTCAGGCGAACTTTCTGCTGTGCTGAATGGAAACGGCCGTGTTGTGTGGGAGCAATCGCTTGTTGCCGCCAGCCGCCTTTCTGCCGCTGGCTCTTTGTCTTCCATTGTTGGCCGCCCGATTATTCACAACGGCAAAGTTTTCGCTGTGGGGCATGGCGGGCGCACCATCGCGGTGGATGCACGCTCTGGCAAACGCCTGTGGAGCAAAGACATCGGCAGCATTCGCAGTCCTTGGCTTGCAGGAGATTTTCTCTACGTTATCACCAACGACAACCAACTCGTTTGCTTGAATACAGAGGGCGGCATTCGCTGGGTCACACAACTGCAACGCTATGAAGACAGCGACGAAAAAGACAACCCTATCCTCTGGAGTAGCCCGATTATCGGCGGCAACCGCTTATTACTAACCAACTCAATGGGGCAACTAGTCAGTGTATCCCCCACCACAGGGGCAATCATAGCAACCGAAGACCTCCCCGCACCCACCATCGCCGATCCTGTTATTGCGCGGGGCACGCTTTATCTTCTTACTAATGAGGGGGATGTTGTCGCGATGCGATAGCGTTTGAAAAGATTTGATTTCCGTTGGAACTTGTCCTCACGGAAGTGAAGACGGGAATGGTTTCGCATCAGCCCTAGAAGAAATAACCAGCTGCTTCTGACCCTTTTAAGTAATTATTTTTTATATGCATTATTTGAATTATTAATGCTTTTTTAACTATATTATGCTAACATTTCCGAATGCACAGTGAGGAACTTTCTTCCGTTATTTTAAAAACAACATCTGCTGCGCTTGCGGTACGATTCCCCCCATCTAGCCCAGAACGCGCCAAAATTAGACTACCCCTTTACGGCATAACCTTAGACGACATAAAAAAAGTTTGGCAAGATCAAGGGAAATTTGTTCCGCTGGAAGAAGCCTACACTGCACACGTTGCGGCACAACTCAAAGCAATTTGTTTAGAAAAAGGGTATGTTGCATATGATGGGGGGGTTGCCCTTGCACAAGCACAAAGCGCAAAGGACAATCTCACAGGTTTCTACAGGGGAGACTTCTGGGAAACAAACATCGAACTGGCGCAAGAATACGTCAAAATAAATAAAAATAACATCGCAACCGCTTACTATAAAGCGCGTCTAGGCGGCGATGAATTTGTGTATTTGACCGTTACTAAATCAGGCGTAACAGTACAGATTGCAGACTTTGCTAACCTAAGTGGGCTTAATCCCGCTCTCAGCAGTGAATTTGAAATTCTACAAGAGCTTAATCAGAAAGCATCAATAGCTAAGTTTGCTGGTGAGGAAAATAATGCTATCACCACAGAAGAAAATCTAAACGAGGAAGCAAGCGCTAGCAATTCAAGACGAAAAACACAAGGGGATGATAGGCGCATAATTCCCCTAGGCGCACAGAGTGTAGAAGGCTACCAGCGTGCTGACGAGTACCTCAAAGCCATGGTGCAGCTCTATGGCGCAATAACGGAAAGACCAGCACTTCCAAACGAGGATCCAGAACAAAAAGCACAACGTGATTTGAAGGATTTCTATACGGCACAGAAGGGATTTAATAAAGTTACAGGACTAGATCGAATTCAGCGCCTCAAGCAAGATACAGAGAACGTTACCGTTGGAACAGGGCTGGCAATCGCCTTCCAAATTTTGGATAAAAACAATACATCGCTTAATCTGCCACAATGGTGGGAAGCACAAATAAAAGAGCAGAAAGTACATTGCCAAACTATTGTTAAAGAGGGTGATCCACTCCCCTTGATAAGAATCGATAATCCTGAAGCTTTTGAGGCAACACTTAAAGTTTTTAAAGTTTTTATGGATCAATATACTAACGAGCTAAACTTAAAACCTTTTGTACAGCAGGACTCTGCAGTTCAAGAACCGCAAGCAAGCACTTTAGAGTTAAACTACGTTACATCAACAGGTAATGAATCGCAACCTTCAGCCAAGTCATTCCTCGAAGCCAAATTTGGGAACGCATATGCGATTGTCGCAAACGGCTTGGCAGGCGTTTCGCATGATAACGAGCAAAAGTATAAAAATATTCTCAATGGAATTTTGAATAACTACCTTGGCGGTGCAGGGCGCGTTCTACACCTTTCGCAAGACATTCAAAGTGCTGCCGATAAAGGCAACAGTCATGTTGGATTACTCGAAATTGGTAATTTCGCAGGAATGAACGCAGAATACACACACCATGGATGCGATGCCATCAGCAGCACACTCTATGAAATAGCTAATAGCTCCATACAAAAATCCCTCTCAACACTAAAGGAACGGGGCGATGCCCCCGATACCTCTAGGGTATTACCCTACGAAAAAGTTGGCTTACGAGAGAGGGAGGATGCGGGAAAAATGGGCTTTGTCTTTGAAGGCATAACGGCAGAACAAGCGACTGCTTTGTTGGCTAAAGCTAAAGAAGACGTAGATAGTTTTATTGTTGCCCTCCATCTTGACAAGCTGCCCTGTCCTAAGGCGCCCGTTGCTGGTGTGCGAACGTATACAACTGTTAAAGCCATTCCGCAAGATTGCAATACCACCGAAGCTGCCTTTGCGTTCGTTGGCACCCTGCATGAACAACTAAACGCCACAAAAACAGCAGAGAAGTCAATGGCGGGGGAAGGAAGCGACTACGCCACACAACAAGTCGCTTGGCAAGAACATCAAGAAACAGCAAGCAGAGCCGTAAAGCCTCTTACTGAAGAACACAAGAATGCTTCTTTGCCCGCTCCAAAAGATATTGTCCGTGATTTACAGTTGAATCCCCCGCACCGCTTTGCGTCTAGTGTGTCTTTTGACTACAGAAACAGTGATGTTTATCCTGATTTACACACATATGAAAGTCTCACCATCCAACTAGCAGCCGCCGCCTTATCTGGGCGTTAACAACCCACTTGCTTTTGCATATCGCAAAACCGCAGCATATCCCGATATAGCACTTGCCAACCCCTCCCAACTCTATTATTAACAGCCATTATCAGAACATTCTGCGAGAAAAAATATGAACATTCACGAGTATCAAGCCAAAGAAATCCTCAAAAAATACGGTGTAAATGTCCCCCGTGGCGGCGTTGCATACACCGAACAAGAGGCGGTAAAAGTGGCGAATGACCTTGGCGGGCCCGTCTATGTTGTCAAAGCGCAAATTCATGCGGGCGGGCGTGGTAAGGGCGGCGGCGTAAAAGTTGTTAAATCCGTGGATGAAGTTAAAGCACAATTCAAAGCCATGATGGGGATGCAACTTATCACCCACCAAACAGGGCCAGAAGGCAAGCAAGTAAAACGCCTGTATGTTGAAGACGGGTGCGACATTAAGCGCGAACTCTACCTCTCCATGCTCACCGACCGCGATACCTCGCGCATCACCATTCTCTGCTCTACCGAAGGCGGGATGGACATTGAGGAAGTGGCAGCGCACACCCCAGAAAAAATCATCAGCTTTTCTGTTGATCCTGCGGCGGGCTTACAAGCCTACCACGGTCGCAAAGTCGCCTATGCCTTGGGCTTAGAGGGCGACCAAGTTAAATCCTGCATCAAATTCGTTAACGCGCTCTACAAAGCGTTCATCGACATGGATGCCAGCATCGTTGAGATTAACCCCCTCGTTGTCACCGGCAAAGGTGATGTCATTGCCCTTGATGCCAAAATGAACTTTGACGATAACGCCCTCTTCCGTCACCCTGACGTGGAAGCGTTGCGCGACGAAGACGAAGAAGACCCGATGGAATTAGAAGCCATTAAGCACAGCCTCAATTACATCAAACTCGATGGAAAAATTGGCTGTATGGTTAATGGGGCGGGGCTTGCCATGGCAACCATGGACATTATCAAGCTCTATGGTTCAGAGCCTGCAAACTTCCTCGATGTGGGCGGCGGCGCAACCAAAGAGCGCGTAACGACAGCGTTTAAGTTGATTCTCTCTGACCCGAACGTCGAAGGCATCTTGGTGAACATCTTCGGCGGTATTATGCGCTGCGATATTATTGCCGATGGCATCATTGCAGCCGCAAAAGAAGTCAGTCTCCATGTGCCCCTCGTTGTGCGCTTGGAAGGCACCAACGTAGATTTAGGCAAGAAAATTCTGGCGGAAAGCGGCTTGCCGATTGTCTCTGCTGATAACCTTGCCGATGCAGCGGAAAAAATCGTGAAAGCGGTGAAAGCGGCGGCGTAGGGGGTTTTATGCCAGATATTATTCTTCATGATGTTCCTGATCATGTATTTGCGCTTCATCTGCAGCAAGCAGAACAAGAAGGCGTTGATATTGAGCAGCATATTCAAAGGATATTAGCTCAAAAACTTCCCTCAAAACGACTTGAAACGATTACCCAAATAGAAGCGTTGCGGCGTGAAATAAAAACTGAATACGGTGTTCTTGACGATAGCACGCCTCTTATTCGTGAATTTAGAGATACACTCTAATGGTTGTTGTTGACGCAAGCGTTGCCGTAAAATGGTTTTTAGAAGAACAGGATAGCGACCGTGTTGCCCACCTGCTTTATGAACAACAGTCTTTATGCGCCCCACAAATCATTTTCTTGGAAGTTTTTTCGGCTTTTTGTAAAAGAGCACGCGTTGGCTCTCTTAAAAAAGCAACTGCCAAAAAATTATGCGATCGTTGGTTTCTGGGTGGGCAAGATATTTTTTCGGAAATTTTCCCACCAGCTTTATTTATACAACAAGCCTATACAATAGCCTTAGAATACAACCATGCCTTACCAGACTGTTTTTATTTAGCAGTTGCCTTGCAAGAACATCTCCCTTTATTAACGTTTGATGTCCGCCTCGCCAATCTTGCAAAGACTCTTAATATTCCAACCCCACTACAACACATTAATTAGTAAGAAGGTTTCGTTATGTCCGTCCTCGTCAATAAAAACACAAAAGTCATCTGCCAAGGCTTCACAGGTGCCCAAGGCACGTTCCACAGTGAGCAAGCCATTGCCTACGGCACCAAAATGGTGGGGGGCGTCACCCCAGGGAAAGGTGGCTCGCTCCACCTCAATTTGCCCGTGTTTGACACCGTTGAGCAAGCCAAAGCTAAAACAGGCTGCAACGCCTCTGTCATCTATGTACCGCCTCCCTTCGCCGCAGATGCAATCTTAGAAGCCATTGATGCAGAAATCGAACTCATCGTGTGCATCACAGAAGGCATTCCTGTGCTCGACATGGTCAAAGTTAAGCGTGCGTTGAGTGGCACCAACAGCCGCCTCATTGGGCCTAACTGCCCAGGGATTATTACACCGGGTGAGTGCAAAATCGGCATTATGCCGGGACACATCCACAAGCGTGGCAAAATCGGCATTGTGTCTCGTTCTGGTACACTCACCTACGAAGCAGTGGCACAAACCACCGCAACAGGCTTAGGACAAACCACCTGCATCGGCATCGGTGGTGACCCTGTGAACGGTACCAACTTCATTGATGCGATTGACCTCTTCCTCCGTGACCCCGAAACCGAGGGTATCATCATGATTGGCGAAATAGGCGGCGCAGCAGAAGAAGACGCGGCGCAATTCATCAAAGACAGCAAAATCAAAAAGCCCACCGTTGGCTTTATCGCAGGTGTTACCGCCCCTGCTGGCAAACGCATGGGACACGCAGGCGCAATCATCTCTGGCGGCAAAGGCGATGCAGCAAGCAAAATGAACGCGATGCGCGAAGCGGGTATTTTTGTCTCCGCCTCCCCTGCTGAATTGGGTAAAACCATGCTGGCGGTGATGGAAGGCAAGCTGAAGGCGGCGTAGTTCAGACGCTCAGAACGAATAAGAACCCCGCCTTGTGCGGGGTTTTTTATGGTTGAATATTTTCGGGATTATTTCTATTTTTTATTGCGTTTTAAAATTACGATGCGCAAGTTAAATATCACTCACAAGAGCAACTTACTATACAAACTGTATATTTATTTTTTACAACTAAGGTGCGTACACATTTCCACGCCCCGATCAGAAAGGACTGCTAGATGACAGAGCAGCATCAATCCGCCCAAGAAAAAGCGTTACTTAATCAAACAAATCGAAGATAGAGCGAACGCGGCTTTTCTTGCCATACTTGTGTTTGTAGTAATCATCGTAATCGTCATCATCCCGATAGTGGCGCGGGTGTGTTGGTTGCTGATAGTGTTGTTGGGGGCGGGTTTGCTGATACGCAACATACTCTTGTCTGTCCGCAACAACGGCAGATTGCACCGCGTTCAACAGTTTTTCTAATTCGCCTTTATCTAACCACACACCGCCTGAAACAGGGCAACGGTCAATCTCAATCCCATCGCGGATAATTTGCTGCATGGGGGTTTGCCCATCAATCGGGCTTACAAGTAACGGCATTCTTTTCTCCCAAATTATAAAACTCTTTATTACATGGGAGCGCTGCGGAAAAATACAAGTTAATGCAATACAACTTTTTTAGGAGGCGCTTGTTCTTCCCGTGTTTCCAGCATCACACGATGCTCTTGCAGCAGCTCAAACGCTTCTTTATCAAAGCACAGCATGGCATGGGTTGTATCGCGCTGTTGGTAAAAACGAATGCCCAATTCAGAGAGAGCTTGGCAAATATACGTCACATCTTCCTGCGGCAAGCTGTGCATATCCATTTTCAGCGTATGGACACTTAATGGCAAGGGTTTGTATTTTGCGATAAAGTCAATGTTGTGAGTGAGGGTTGAGGGTTGCATTTGTTACGATCCTGTTAACTATTTTTTCATTATGAGTAATTTTATTACAAAAAGCAAGATTATTTTGTTTGTAAGTTATACGTCGTGAGGGTTAAAAAAGTATTAGCGATGCAGCATAAAAAATCGATATGATTATAAAAAAAGATCTCTCTGTTGACCTGAAACGCTTGTTTTGCAACGCTTTCAGCCGATTTTTTATCGAAAAATAAAATTGCAAGTCACTGATATATAATAATATTTTTTGTAAGTAGTAGTGTACGAAAAAATAATAATTTTGCAGGATGACCTGAAAGGTGCTTTTTTCCTTGTTCTTAGCCGATTTTCTGCAAAAATTATTATCGCTAAGCCATTGACAAATAATATTATTCTCTGCGATGTGTTTTGTAAGAAAAATACCTTGTTATGCAAAATGGCTTGAAAGCCGCCTTTTTCCTTGCTTTCAGCCGATAATGTGTAAAAAGCCACATACGCAACACATTGATAAACAACATTATTTTTTAATTGCACTCGCTATAAAAAATATTTCCGTCATCAAGTTGCCTTAAGAAGGGCTTTTTTCTTGCCTTTCAGCCGATTTTCCCACCTCAATTTTTGCGTTTTTCATCAACACAAGTACTGTTGCGGAAGTGCCTACAGTTTGCTACCGTGTGCGGATTATGACACAGCCCCTCTCGTTCCAAAACATCATTCTCACCCTCCAGAAATTCTGGGGAAACCAAGGCTGTGCCTTGCTTCAGCCATATGATGTGGAGATGGGCGCGGGCACCTTTCACCCCGCAACAACCCTAAGATCTTTGGGCGAACAGCCGTGGCGCGCTGCCTATCCCCAACCCTGCCGCCGCCCTACCGATGGCCGCTATGGCGAGAACCCTAACCGCCTTCAGCACTACTATCAGTTCCAAGTTATCATAAAACCCTCGCCTGCCAACATCCAAGAATTGTATCTAGAAAGCCTGAAAGCCTTAGGAATAGACATTTCTAAGCACGATATTCGGTTTGTGGAAGACGATTGGGAAAGTCCTACTTTGGGGGCAGCGGGTCTTGGTTGGGAGGTGTGGTGCGATGGCATGGAAGTCACGCAATTCACCTATTTCCAGCAGGTTGGCGGCTTTGATTGCGCGCCCGTTTCTGCCGAGATTACCTACGGATTAGAACGCCTTGCCATGTATATTCAAGGCGTGGAGAATGTGTATGATTTGATTTACGTTGAAGGGGATAGGCACGAGGCACGAGGCACGAGGGAAGAAATGATTTCCTCTTCTCGCGCCTCGTGCCTCGAGCCTCTTACCTATGGAAACGTCTTCCTCCGCAACGAACAAGAATTTTCCGCCTATAATTTTGAGCACGCAACCACCGAAAAGTTATTCCAACACTTTGCTGATGCCGAGCTAGAATGCCAGCACTTGCTCGCACAAAACCTTGCCCTGCCTGCCTACGACCAGTGCATCAAAGCCAGTCATACCTTTAATTTGCTGGATGCACGGCGGGTGATTAGTGTTTCCGAACGCGCCAGCTACATCGGGCGGGTACGCGCTCTTGCCAAGGGATGTTGCGAGGCATGGCTTGCGAAAGCGGCAGCAAGCAACAATCTTCAAGGTGCAGCACAAGAAAAAACTTTCTCCAATCCCCAAACTCCAAACCTGAAAACCGAAAACAGCTTTTTATTGGAACTCCTTACCGAAGAAATCCCCGCACGGATGCAGCAAGCGGCACGGGCAGATTTATTACGGCTATTCACGCAAAAGCTGGAAAAGCGCGGTATTACAGGGTTTAACGCAACAAGTTGTGTCACGCCACGCCGCCTTGCGTTGTTGGTGGAGGGCTTACCTGCCGCACAACCCGCCACCACGGAGGAACGGAAGGGCCCCAAAGTGGGCGCACCACAACAGGCGTTGGATGGCTTCTTGCGGAGTGCGGGTATTGAGGCAAGTACGCTAAAACCTGTTCACAATCTCGCTAGACTGCAAGCGAAAATTGATGTTCCCGAGAACCAGCGCGCAGTGTATCCTTCATACATGAGCACTGGAAGCGCAGAGAACATCAATTTGCAGCAAGGTATAGTAGAGAGTGGGGATAGGTTTTTAGAACAGCGTGATGACGGCAAAGGCAACCTCTATTATTACGCGACGTTACGCACGCCAGAAACCCCGCTTTCTGGGGTTCTTCCCGTTGTTATCAGTGAAATTTTGCTAGAATTTGCATGGGCAAAATCCATGCGTTGGGGCAATGGCGCGTTCCGTTGGGTGCGTCCGTTGCAAAATATTTTGGCGGTGCTGAATGGCGTACCGCTCGCGGGCGGCTTTGACCTTGGCAATCATCTTGAGAACTACCCTGCTGGCTATGTGACCGAATGGCATAGCGGGCAAACTGTGTTGGTGTTTAATAACACAACGGTGGGGCATCGCGTTCATGCGCCTGAAGCATTGCAAATCAACACGCCGCAAGAATATTTGAGCGCACTGCGTAATGCCTCTGTTGAGCCATGCGTTGAGGCACGCAAAAAGAAAATTATTGAGCACGCAACATTGCTTGCACCCAAGGGTTTAACCATTGATTTTAATGAGAAATTATTGGAAGAAGTGGCGGGCTTAAATGAGCATCCCGTGCCGTTATTGGGGCAAATTGACGCGAAATTTATGACCGTGCCGCCTGAAATTCTCACCACAAGCATGGCGAGTCACCAGCGGTATTTCGCGTGTTATGATGCCGCTGGCACACTCCAGCCCTATTTTATCGCGGTTGCCAACCAAAACAGTGATGATGCGGGTCTCGCCATTATTCAAGGCAATGAAAAAGTGCTCCGCGCCCGCCTGTTTGACGCGGCGTTTTTCTGGGAAAACGATAAAAAGCAAGCTGTTGAACGGGGTATGGAGAGCTTCCTTGAGCCGCTGAAGAACGTGGTGTTTCATCAGGGTTTGGGGACGGTGTATGACAAGGCGATGCGGATTGCTGCCCTTGCTATGTCCTTCGCTGACGTTGTAGGGGGCGATGCATCTCACATACACAAGGCAGCCCTCCTTGCCAAAGCAGACCTTTCCAGCGGGGTTGTGGGGGAGTTCCCCGAATTACAGGGGATTATGGGGAGTTATCTAGCAACGGCAGCGGGGCTAGATAAAAATATCGCTCTTGCTATTCGTAAGCATTATCAGCCGATTGGTGATAGCCCTGTGCCTGCCAACCCTGTGAGTGTGGCGATTGCCTTAGCCGATAAAATGGACACGCTGGTGGCGTTTTTTGCGATTGGCGAAAAGCCTACGGGTTCAAAAGACCCGTTCGCGTTGCGCCGTGCCGCGATTGGCATTATTCGGTTGATTGTGGAAAATAAACTTCCTTTAAGCATTAAAAATTTAGTTCTGTGGGGATGCATTGAGTTTCAGCATCAGCATATAAAACCAATAGATGGCAGCGTTGTAGACGATTTAACAAACTTCCTTAAAGATCGCTTCGTGGTCTACCTCCGCGATACCCACACTCTCCGCCCCGACATCATTCACGCTGTTTTGGCTGCACAACCACAGTTTGGTGACCTTGTTGCCCATAAACAGGCGATTGAGCAAACACAAGCGTTTCTTGCTTTGAACCCGAATGCGCCTGCCTTAGTGGCGGGGTATAAACGGGCGGTGAATATCCTAAACATTGAAGAGAAGAAAGATAAACGCCGCTATGACGGCATTGTTGACGCGGCATTGCTGCAAGACGCTGCGGAAAAGGCATTGGATGCAGCGTTAAACGCTGTGACCACAGCGCTTGCAACAACAGCGGACTACACCGCAATGCTGGAGCAACTCGCAACCCTGCGCCCCGCCATTGACGCGTTTTTCACCGAGGTGTTGGTGAATAGCGAGGATGTGAGCGTGCGGGAAAATCGCTTGTTTATGTTGCACTCGTTCCGCGCACTCGTGCAGCGCGTGGCGGATTTTGGCGGGGTGGAGGGGTAAGCCCCTTGCAATATGCCGCATTGCTTGTATAGTACGCGCATAATTCCCGTTTGGAGCACACTTTATGTTTTCCCGTTTTGCCGCTTTGTTGTTGGTCACCTTTTGTTTCTTGAGTGCCGCGCCTGCATTTGCCGAAAATGGCGCGGTGACAGGGTTGCCCCTACCCCGCTTTGCAACGCTTAAAAGTGAAGAAGTAAACGTGCGCACAGGCCCCGGAAAACGGTATCCTATTGATTGGATTTTCACGCGTGAAAACATGCCTGTAGAAATTGTGGCGGAATATGATGCTTGGCGCAAAATTCGCGACTGGCAAGGCGTTGAAGGCTGGGTGCATCAAGCGATGTTGTCTGGTCGTCGTTCCGTGTTAGTGACGCAAGACGGCTTTATGCTGCGCCGTGAACCCGCCTATAATGCCGCCCCTGTGGTGAAGTTAAAATCTACGCTCACAGGCGAATTAGAAACCTGCCAAAATGGGTGGTGTCAAATTAACGTAGCAGGTTTTAAGGGCTGGATTCACCATGACTATATCTGGGGTGTGAGTCAAGAAGAAGCCTTTAAGACGATGTAATACCATCACAAAAAATTCTTCAGGCAAAATCGCCACCCCTTCCCAGATAGGCTCTTAAAAAGGACAGGTTAGGACTTGCAGGGTATTTCTCGCTGGCATGTCAGTTTTCGCTAAGACAACGTAAAGTCGCTCCGCTGCATCATAATAGGGGCATATTTTGTAGTTACCCGCCTCAATATCGAGGCTACAGCAAGAGAGCGTATCAGAGAAAACATATATTTTCCCTGTGGTAACGCTGATAATTGCCGCGTCGAATGCCCCGACCATTTTACGGGCTTCTTTGTTGGGCAAAAGTGGTTCTGGCACATCAACCAGCAACAGTGTAACGCTAAAAACACCATCTGCCCCCGTGTTCACCCGCAAAAATACCCCTTCATTAATAAGTTTGCAGGATGCATCATCATCAAGAGCAATCAGCCTCTCTTTATCCAAAGCATCAGCGATTAAAAATGAACCCCTTTCCGTTTTAAGATTTTTTCTCAATTTTTGCTGAATAACAGGTTCCCTGCCAAATAATAAGAAGCTCTGCTTGGCTTGGGCACGGGTAAGAGCTTTTTGCAGCGTCGCTCTATCAATATTTTCGAAAGAGAGTTGCAGAATAGTTTTCAGGGCGCCAATATAAAATTCTAAAGGCTCAAGCGCTTCTTCCTTGGCGACAGCGGTAACAATATCATTGCCTACCGTACGGAAAAATTTAATTTTTTCTCGGGTCGGCATGCCGATGCTTTTTTGCCAGTCCGCTTTTATAGAGTCGTACGTTACGTTTTTAATATATTTATGATTCGGCATATGTTCCTCAAGGTGTGATTGTGATAAAGTATCTATTCCCGCCGCAACGTATACACCTGTAAGCCATCCATCACCTCGCCATCCAGCGGCACACAGTCTCGCACATGGTCTTCATGCAGCGCCGCAATAGTTGATTCGAGGAGAATAATCGGGGCTTGGTGCTTTTTGCTCACGGGTTGCAGTTTGGCGGCTTGGTTCACGGCATCACCAATCACGGTATAATCCATTCGTTCGGGTGCACCAATATTGCCCGAAACAACAGTGCCGCTGGCCATACAAATGCCGATTCTAAGCGGCATGTTTATCTCTTGCCCCAGTGACTCCACCCGTTCTAAGATGCGTTTAGCGGAAATGAGGGCGTTGTCCGCATCTTGCCCGCTGCTATAGGGCACACCGAATACGGCAAGCACGCCATCGCCCATAAATTTATCAATAATCCCGTCATTACCCCGCACTATACGCACAATTTCTGTGAAATATAAATTCAAGATACGCACTGTCTCGCTTGCGCCTAATTGCCGCGTTAGCCCTGTGAACCCGCGAATATCCGCAAATAAAATGGTCGCTTCCTGCTCAACACCGCCTAAACTGTTGGCATTTTCTGAGAGCATTTTATCCGCCACACCTCTGGGGAGATAGCGCGAAAGCGTGATGCGTGACCGCCACAAGTCTGCATTGTTAAAGGCGGTTGAGGCAATAGTGGCGAGGGTTGCAACGCGTTGCAAATAAATGGTATCGAACGTGAAATCAGGCTGTAGGGACACGAGAAACAGGCATAAGCCGCTATCTACATGCAAGGGATAGCATAAGGAGGCGTGCCACGGCTCTGCCTCTTGTTGCTGGTTTAAAATGCGGGGTTTATCGGGGAGTATAATTTCTACCTGCTCCCCTGCTTGAAAGATGCCCGCACCTGCTAACACTGTTCCATCCCGCTGTAGCAACGCCACGCCATCCATGGCAGCAAAATAATTGATGAGTGTTTCCGCAATGTCTTTGTTATCAACCTGCCCAATAAACGCTTGCGCTGCTTTTAATACCACCGCGCTTTCACGATATTGTGTGAGCATTTCCGTTGAAAGCTGCTGGCGCACTTGGTCTTGCGCCCAAATGTGCTGCAAGGTGCTGCCCACCAACGCAACAAGCGCATCGAGTGCAGGCGAGAATTCTGCCGTTGCAAAGCACACTTCTAAGGATAGGTGTTGTTCCGCGTTAATCGGATAGGCAACACGATGCGCCATGGGGAGGAACTTAGCCTCAGGGTATTGATAAATAACAATATCTCCATCTTGCACGCGGAATGTCACTTTATTATCGGCCGCATTGGCAGCAAGCAGCCAAAACTCCTCCTCCGCTAAGCGGCGACACAGTTTATACAACCGATGGACAAGGGTGCTTTTATGACGCACGGCGCAGCTCCTGTCTTGCCAGCGCGAGCACTTTATCGGGGTCAAACGGCTTATTCAGATAAAAATGTGCGCCTGCCTCTACACTTGTTTGGTGCGCACTTTCTTCCCCGCGAGCAGTGAGAATTGCCACAATGGTGTGCTGTAGATAGGGATTCTTACGAATGGCGGCGCACACTTCAAACCCTGATAAACGAGGCATCATCACATCGAGAAATACAAAATCAGGTGCAATAATTTCTGCTAACTCCAAGCCCTCTTGCCCATCACTGGCGGTGACAATCCGCACGCCCTCCTCTTCCAACGGCTCAAGCGTTTGCTCCAGCAAAGCGCGGATGTATGCTTCATCTTCAACAATGAGAATGGTTTTAGGACTCATGCTGTAGTCTCATTACATATGGTGTCATTAAGGGGTAAGGTGATGGTGAAGGTTGTGCCTTGCCCGAATACAGAATCAAGCGTTATCGTGCCTTTATAATGTTCCACAATTTGCCGCGAAATAGCAAGCCCCAGCCCTGTTCCTTTGGGCTTATTTTTCAGATTATCCTCATTAATACTGGCTTGCTGAAAACGCTTGAAAATTTTGTCAAAATCTTCCTCGCGAATACCCATGCCTGTATCCGTAATAGAACAATACAGATGCGCTTCTGCAGCCCAACACTTTAATGTTACCGTGCCTGTATCCGTGAATTTTACCGCATTCACAAGAAGATTGATGAGCACTTGCTGGAGTCTATCGGGGTCAATCACAAGGGTGGGCAGTGTTTGGGGCAAATCGAGGACTAATTGCACTGTTGGTTTTTTGGCAAACTCTTCCGCTGTTGCTTGTTTCGTGAAGTGAATTACCTCTATGATATTCACCTGTTTGTCATTCCACGGCATTCTTCCTGCATCAATGCGTGCAACATCCAGCACATCATCAATCAGGCGATTGAGTCTATCTGTTTCTTTAATAATAATGTCCAAATTACTGATAATACGTTCACTTTTTTTATTAAGCCCCGCATAATTTTCCACAACAGGGGCGATGAAGCGGCTAAAGTCATCCGTAATGCGCCGTGAAAATCCATAGATAGTGGTGAGGGGCGTTTTCAATTCATGGGAAACCGACGAGACGAAATAATTTTTTGCTTGGGTTAATGCCAGCAATTTTTCATTGTTTTCTGCGGCAGCTTGCAAAGATTGCGATAACTGTTGCACCCCTTTATTAATTTCAACGATTTCTTCTAAGTTTCCTTCCGTACGCAACTGCGCACCAACAAACTGGTGTGTTGCAATACTTCGTAATGCACGGGCAGCTTTAACAATAGGTTGCACGACCTTCAGGCGAATCGTTAAACCCAACAGCAGAAAACCCGCTGCAAGCATGGAGAAAGCAACTTGGGTTTTTTTTAGGGTACTTTCTGCATTATTAGCGATTTTTGTTGCCCCCTCACTCGCAAGTTGCGAGGCATTACTGGTGATGTCTCCCGCTATGAACGCAAGTGTTTCATTGATTGTTTTGAGGCGCACGGGTTTATTGGCTATTAATCTTAATACTTCACGTTGAATAACAAACAAAGAAGATAATTTCTTGTATTCAATAATTATTTTTCGTATTTCTTGGCGTTTTTCCCATGCAGGTAAATTATCAACAAGTGCAACAGCAACTTCCAACAACCCATTGAAAAAACTTTCTTCATTGTATGTCTCTGCTAATGTTGCTGTTTCCTTTAAACTTGATAACCGTAGGCGCAACGATAAGAGCACATTTTTAAGTTGCGAGGCATAGAGGTACTCTTGCAGTGCATCTGCATCAGATTTTTTTGCTTGCTGCATTTTCTCTGACTTTTCTAGAATTAACTTCGTTAGCACTGTGTTCGCTTGATAGAGTGAGAGATCTGCGCCCCGCACCTTATTCAAAATTTCCGTTCTGTTTTTTTGAATAGCATCCTTCTCCTCTTTCAGGAGGCTAATTTCCTTAAAAACACTGTCAAAACCCTTTTGCATGAGAGGGGGGGTGTTTTCTTTGAGTGTTTCTGTCAAGGCGAGTGCCTTTAGCAAGGCTTCATCCCTTGCCTTAACTGTATCTGATTCCGACATGATATTACTAAACAAACCAAGCTGACGTACCTGTAATGCTTTTTCGTGTTGCTTTAATGCCTCAGGAATAATATCGGTGCGGGTTTTTTGTGCAAGCTGTGTAAGATTTTGTAAATCCAACGCAATAATCATCGACACGGCAATAATGAACAAGAAGGCAAGTGCCGTCACCCCGTAGGCAAGGTTTTTCAAACTTAAAGGGGGAGCTTTGCGCTCTGTCTCTTCAAAACTTTGTATCATGTCGCTAAAGTCTCACAAAACCTTTAACAAAGCAACAAAGAGGTGATACACGTCACATAGAGGGCTTATAAACATCAAGCAGTCAGTTAGTAAGAAATAAGGGCTTACGCGAGAAAATGATACGCATAAGCCCTGCAATTAAATTTTTTATTATCTACTATTTTATAGCGGTGTTAGAAAACAGTTGCATGACCATTTGCATCGCACTTCCTTGCACTTGTTGCTTAAGATTTTTTGGCAAAGGAACAACAGATACGTCGCCATACCCTGAATGAGACTCTAAATGCCCTTCTGAAGTAAAACGCACAGTTGCGTTTTTGCCAACATTATCAGGATCAAATGCTCTGATTTGGCTTGTGATTTTTTCCGCCACACTTGCGTCAATTTTAATTCCCTGCTTGTCAAATAAGTTTATCACAGCAACATTAAGAACCAGTCATCTAAAAAATTTTAGGAAATAGCAGGCGGAATTTTTGTCGGATTACGAGGAGCGAGGATTGCGTGTTCTTTGTTGTGTTGAGAAAAATATCTTTTGGTATAGTCTCTAAAGATGCTCAAAAAAATTCTCGCTGCCCTGTTACTCTGCACTGGCTTTTGTACGCTCCTTTTTTTGGGAACGTGGCAACTGCAACGCCTACACTGGAAAGAGGGCTTGATTGCCCAACAACAAACGGCACAACAAACAACACCGTTGTCGCTGGAAAAACTCGTGACGTTACCTGAGGACGCACAGCGATTCCGCACCATTCGCCTTGAGGGGCAATTTTTGCCTGAAAAGCGGTTGCTATTGGGGATTCGTGCGTTTGAGGGGAAATCAGGCTATTATAGTGTTATCCCGTTTAAAATTAGCGATGGCGAGTTTAAGGGCACACATATTCTCGTTACGCTCGGCTGGCTGCCATTTGAAACAGCAAAAAATTGGCAACCACCTGAGATTTTCAACACTTCGGTAGAAATAACGGCTGTAACGCGTCCTGCCGTTGTGCCAACATGGCTGACGCCCACCAACAAACCTGATAAGGGCGAGTGGTATAGCCTCTATATTCCAGAAATTGCCAGTTTTTATGGGTTAAAGCCGTTTTTGCCGTTTTCCGCGCAACTCACGCAACCGTTGGAAGACATTACCCAACAAATGCCGCTGATTCTGCCACAACAACTTGAGTTAACTAACAACCACCTGCAATATGCAATAACGTGGTACACATCGGCAGGCATTATGATAATCATGACTTTTTTCTTGGTAAGACGTTCGAATGCTCGCTAAAATCCGCTATCTTTACACAAGCCACGACCGCAAAGCACAACAATTTCGCTATGTGTTGCTTGCGTTGGATGCCTTAAGCATCGCGTTTTTTATTATTTCTTCTTTTTATTTCGGGCATCCGCTTGTTGAAAATATTGACAAGATTTTGGGCGCGTACATTGCGCTAGACCTTGCAGCGCGTTTTGTTGCCGAGGGGTGCGAGCGACGGTTTTTCCTCAGAATTTTCACTATTCTTGATATTCTTGTGATTATTTCTTGTTTCGCCCCCCAAGAGGGGCATTATCTTGCTTTTCTGCGCGCTTTTGCCATTACGCGCCTGTTTCGCTCTTATTGCGTGCTGCATCGGCTCCGCAACGATGTGCCGTATTTTAAGAAGAACGAGGATACTGTTGTTAATGCTATCAACCTGATAATTTTTATTTTTGTGATGACGGAGATTGTGCTGCAAACACAAATCGGCAGAAACCCGCATATCAATCACTTTATTGATGCACTCTATTTCACCATCACCACCCTCACCACCACGGGCTTTGGTGATATTACGTTGCAAGGAACGGATGGGCGGGTGCTGGCGATCATTACCATGATTTGCGGGGTTACCTTATTTTTACGGCTCATTCGCAGTTTAATCCGCCCGAATAAAGTGTATTTCCCCTGCTCTTCTTGCGGATTATATTTGCATGACCGCGACGCGGTGCATTGCAAACATTGCGGGATTACGCTAAATATTCCTGATGAAGGACACGTATAAAAACCTTGTTCTCTCGTATCATCCGCTCTATATGATTTTGTGCATTGCGTGGTGCGTGCGCTCTTATAATGCAGTATCCATATGAAAATTAAAAGTTTTTGCTTTTTTGCATTGTTGTTTGTGGTGGCGATGCAAGCCGTTGCTGTTGCCGCTGTGCCACAGCCGTGGGGTATAAATTTTCAACCCTCCGCCTCTCCTGTGCAGGAAGAAATTCATAAGTTTCACAATCTGTTATTGTGGATTATCGTTCCTATTGTTTTATTCGTTACGGGACTATTGCTCTATGTGATGCTGCGCTTTAATGCGAAACGCAATCCCGTTGCCTCCAAAACCTCGCACAACACGCTGATTGAAATTATCTGGACTGCGATTCCTGTGTTGATTTTGGTGGTGATTGCCGTCCCATCTTTCCGTTTACTGTATTTTGAAGGCAAAGTTGTTGACCCTGAAATGACCGTAAAGGTAACAGGGCATCAATGGTATTGGCAGTATACCTACCCCGATCATGGCGATATTGATTTTGATTCGAACATGATTGCGGACAAAGATTTAAAACCAGAACAGTGGTCAAACCGCTTGCTGGAAGTAGATAACCAGATGGTTGTGCCCGTTGATACTAACATTCGGATTATCAGCACCGCAGCGGATGTGTTGCACAGTTGGGCTGTTCCCTCACTCGGTGTGAAAAAAGACAGCGTACCTGGTCGCCTCAATGAAACATGGTTTAAAGCCTCCAAAGAAGGGGTTTATTACGGTCAATGCTCAGAAATTTGCGGTGTGGGGCATGGATTTATGCCCATTGCTGTTAACGTTGTTTCGAAAGACGCTTTTACCGCATGGGTGAAAGCAAAGGGTGGCACCATGGAGAAGAAAGTTACTGTTGTGCCTGTTGATACAAAGGCTGAGAAAACGGCAGTTGCTACCCCTGCGCAAAAATAAAAATACCTAGAGGATATTATGGCAAACACGGCAACCCACGCACACCCCCACACCCACGATGACCACAACCACGTTCCCCCGTTCTTTAAACGCTGGTTTCTCTCTACCAACCATAAAGATATTGGCACGCTGTATCTGATTTTTGCAGTGATTGCGGGGCTGATTGGCTCAGCTTTTTCGGTGATTATGCGGATGGAATTGCAGGCTCCGGGGAATCAAATCCTTGGCGGCGACCACCAATTTTATAACGTGTTGATTACCGCGCACGGTCTTATCATGATTTTCTTCATGGTGATGCCTGCCCTCATTGGCGGATTTGGCAACTGGTTTGTGCCGATTATGATTGGTGCGCCTGATATGGCGTTTCCGCGCCTCAACAATATTAGTTTTTGGCTGATTGTGCCGTCTTTCTTGCTGTTGCTCGGGTCTGCTTTTGTGGATGGCGGGGCTGGCACGGGATGGACGATTTATCCGCCACTTAGCACCACGCTGGGTCAACCCGGAATGGCGGTTGACATGGCGATTTTCGCGCTCCACTTGGCGGGTGCATCGTCAATCCTCGGTGCGATTAACTTTATTGCGACCATTCTGAACATGCGTGCCCCCGGCATGACGATGCACAAAATGCCCTTGTTCGTGTGGGCGATGTTGGTAACAGCGTTCTTGCTATTGCTCGCCGTACCTGTATTGGGCGGCGCAATTACCATGTTGTTGTCAGACCGTAACTTTGGCACCACGTTTTTTGATCCTGCTGGCGGTGGTGATCCTTTGTTGTTCCAACACTTGTTCTGGTTCTTCGGACACCCTGAAGTGTATATTATGATTTTGCCCGCGTTCGGCATCATCAGCCATATCATTTCTACCTTCTCTAAGAAGCCCGTATTTGGCTATCTGGGGATGGTGTATGCAATGTGCGGTATTGGCGCGATTGGCTTTGTGGTATGGGCGCACCATATGTATACAACAGGCATCAGCACCAACACCCGCGCCTATTTCACGGCGGCAACCTTGATTATTGCTGTGCCAACGGGGATTAAAATCTTTAGCTGGATCGCAACGATGTGGGGCGGTTCACTCACCTTCAAAACCCCGATGCTGTTCTCGATTGGCTTTATTTTCTTGTTCACCCTCGGCGGTGTAACAGGCGTAGTGCTTGCCAACGCGGGGATTGATACCGTGTTGCATGATACCTATTATGTGGTTGCCCACTTCCATTATGTCCTCTCGATGGGAGCGGTGTTCGCGCTGTTTGCAGGGTTTTACTACTGGATTGGTAAAATGTCGGGCTATCAATATCCTGAAGTACTAGCGAAAATTCACTTCTGGTTATTCTTCATCGGTGTGAACGTCACCTTCTTCCCGCAGCATTTCCTTGGACTGCAAGGGATGCCGCGCCGCTACCCTGATTACCCTGAAGCGTTTGAAGGCTGGAACTTGGTTTCTTCTATTGGGGCATACATCTCGTTTGCATCCGCCATTCTGTTCCTGATTGTGGTGCTGGTGACATTTATTCGTAAAGTCCCTGCTGGCAACAACCCGTGGGGTGAAGGGGCTGATACCCTCGAGTGGACAGTGAGCAGCCCGCCACCGTTCCACACGTTTGAGGAGTTACCCGTGATTTCGGGTGGCAAAGGTCACTAAGACAACAAAAGCCTCTTATGAAAATAAGAGGCTTTTTTGTGGGGTGCCACAAACACCCTCTTGACAAAACTACTGGATAGCAGTATATATTATATGTCTGATGATATTCTTTTCGAGTGGGATGCACAAAAGGCTCTCAGCAATTTGCAAAAGCATGGTGTGTCTTTTGAATTTGCGATGGGTGCATTTTGTGACCACTTTGCCGTTGAAATACAGGATAATCGGGTTGATTATGGCGAGCGGCGCATTAACCGACTGGGGTTATGGGATGGTGTCATCTTGCATGTAACATATACGCAGCGTGAAGAAAAAATCCGCCTTATTTCCGCCAGAAGGGCAGCACAGCATGAACGAGACTATTATTACAGCCAGAATGCAGCAGAACGGCACGATTATTAACTATGCAGCAAACGGGGAGGCAATGCCCTTTTTTGTGCCGCCCCTTCGAGAAATGACAGAGGCAGACATTATTGCTGCTGCAAAAAGTGATGCGGATGCACAGCCGTGGACACAAGAAGCTTTAGAAGCTGCGCCAAAAATTTCCCGCCTTGCACAATTGCGCCGCAACCTCCATCTTACCCAAGAAGGATTTTCGTCGCGCTATCGCATTCCGCTTGGCACGCTGCGCGATTGGGAGCAAGGACGCAGCATCCCTGACCAAACAGCGCGGGCGTATTTA
This sequence comes from Alphaproteobacteria bacterium, assembly GCA_947457935.1. Classification (GTDB taxonomy): domain Bacteria; phylum Pseudomonadota; class Alphaproteobacteria; order JAJTHO01; family CANGXP01; genus CANGXP01. Next base: position 32,273 of record CANGXP010000005.1, read on the forward strand.
ACCGCGATTGCCGCTGCCCCTGAGGTGATTGCAACAGCGTTGCAGGGGTGATTCTTTTCTAACCTGAATTTTCACCCTCCCCCTTGCCTTTCTCCCGCAACCTGTTAAAGATTTTTTAACAGGTAAGATGCATACTTAGTTTCTTTAAAAATAATAGGAGTTCTCATGTCTCGTAATAAAATCGCTCTCGTTGGTGCTGGTAACATCGGCGGAACACTCGCCTTTCTCGCAGGCTTAAAAGAATTGGGCGATATTGTATTGTGTGACGTGGCGGACGGCATTCCCCAAGGCAAAGCGCTAGATATTGCACAATCTTCCCCTGTTGATGGGTTTAACGTGGCGTTATCAGGTGCAAGCAATGATTACAGCGCGATTAAAGATGCAGACGTGGTGATTGTGACTGCTGGCGTTGCGCGCAAACCCGGCATGAGCCGCGATGATTTGTTAGGAATTAACAGCAAAGTAATGGGCGATGTGGCGGCAGGCATTAAACAATATGCGCCGAACGCGTTCGTTATTGTTATCACCAACCCACTCGATGTGATGGTGGCCATTCTCCAGCAAAAAAGCGGTCTTCCTGCAAATAAAGTGGTGGGCATGGCAGGCGTATTAGATTCTGCCCGTTTCCGCTATTTCCTCTCAGAAGAATTTAAAGTGTCGGTAGAAGATGTGACCGCATTTGTATTGGGCGGTCATGGCGATTCGATGGTGCCGCTGGTGCGCTACTCCACCGTTGCGGGCATTCCGTTGCCAGACCTCGTTAAAATGGGCTGGACAACCCAAGCGAAACTCGACCAAATCGTGCAGCGTACCCGTGATGGCGGCGCGGAAATCGTGGGGTTACTGAAAACGGGTTCTGCGTTCTATGCCCCTGCAGTTTCTGCCATTCAAATGGCGGAAAGCTATCTGAAAGACCAGAAACGCGTATTGCCTTGTGCCGCGCACCTCACCGGTCAATATGGCGTGAAAAATATTTACGTTGGTGTGCCTGTGGTGATTGGCAAAAATGGCGTGGAGCGCGTGGTGGAAATTGAACTCAACGCAACAGAAAAAGCCGCGTTTGACAATTCTGTGAATGCCGTGAAAGGTTTGATGGAAGCGGTTGAGAAATTGCCGAAGGTGGCGTAAAGTTCGTGCCGCGCAAAAGAACATCTGCCTTGCGCATTTGTCTCTTTAAAATGACATCTCATCCCTTTTTTCGCTTCCTCCTTGTTGGTAGCGCCGCGTTTGTGGCGGATATTGTTTATACAAAAGCGCTGCTATTATTTGCTGTGCCGATTGTGCCGCTGCGCGTCAGCTCCTTTCTGATATTTTCCGCGCTGGTGTGGTATGCCAACAGAACGTATAGTTTTCAGGTCAAAACACCCCCAACATGCAGAGAATACTTGAAGTTCATGGCATCTGCAAGCGTAGGCGGGGCGGTGAATGTTGCGGTGTCCAGCTATGTTTTACACACCTATACCACCCTGCCCTTCCCTACCACGCTTGCCATTGCAGCAGGGGTGGCGAGTGGCATGGTGTTTAATTTTATGGCGATGCGCTATGTGGTGTGGGGAAAAGAAAAGAGTTAGGCGGGCTGTATTGTGTAGGCTGCTTCCTTTTCTTGGCATCTTTTAATAAGATTAATGGCGTTCGCATACTGCCCTATCGTCCCTGCATTGGGTGCATTATACCCTGTTTCTTCAGAGGGTTGATATACCTTTGCGTGCAGTGCATTGCCATATTGCATTAAAATATCAAGATTTTCGCCTTTTGTGGCGATAACCATTTCTTGCAATTCTTGAAGACGTTCTTCTGCCGCACTCATGCGAGTTGTTTCAACAGCTTGTTCAACACCTTTGTTTTCTTGCGTCATCTCGAAAGCAGTTGTTGTTTTTGCGGTGACAGCACTATCGCTACCACGACGCGCAACATCGCCCATCACTTTTTCCGCTGCCTTTTCCATGGTAGCAGCATCTTGCTGTGAGGATACTAAACCCGCTGTTTTTAGCCCCATTCTATCTGCGAGAACTGCTGCTTCACGGTTTTGTTTAAAAGCATTTTGTGCTTGTTGCGGAGAATCTTGCTCTTGTAACCGCTTCGCAACTGTTTGCTTATCGACATTTCCAATTAATAACACTGCGCCTGTGGCAGCAAGTACATTTGCATTCTTAGGTGCAGCTTGCACAGTGCGCGAATCGCGAAGTCCTAATCTTGCTTCTATATCTTGCGTTTTTGTTTTGTCTTGTTGTGCTGTTACTGTCATCATTGCACTAATTGTCCCTATCGTTTCCGCTATTTTCTCAAAAATATTTGTTTTTCGTTGCGGAAAATTTTCACGAACATATCGCTCTTGTTGTTGTGTATTAATCGCGAATAACCCTGCTGGCTGCATTGCAGCAAGCGAATTGTTTGATTTCTCAACAGGGATTGAACGGTTGTCCATATCAATACTATACACTATATGATGAATAAATCTTGTATTTTCTTAATGTATCTCAAAAAACTCTATTTTGCAAGTGATTTTTGCAAAATCGTTAACTATTTGTTAACTAAATCACTTTATGTGCCATGTTTTTTATTGAAGCCTGTGCAATGATGGTAAGCAACTGACTGTCTTGCTTATACATTTCTGAATTAAGCGGTATTAACAAAGCACCCTCCCCCTTATCCATAAATCGCGTATTATAATTATCACCTAATGCACCGTGCCAATAGCAGACATCCCCAATAGCTTTCACCCATGCATTAAGGAATTCTTGATTTGTGGGACGTTGATAGTCTGCTGTTAGCAGACCTCTAGGTTGCAATTCTTGTCGCTCAATCTGCACTGCATGCAAAATAGTTTCTGCAGGGTTTATCACAACATCACTGTTAAACTCTGCGCTATTACGAGGGAATGTGTCGTGCAAAGCATAATACACCGCCCCTAACACTTCTTCTTTGTCTGAAATACCATTTCGAGGTAGGATATGCGCTAATAAGTTATGCCGTGGATTAGCCGTAAAATCTTGCTGTAAATTATGTTGCTGACAAAATGCCGCTTCCACTATCGGGGCAGGGACAAAGGTGAGTTGCGGGTTTCCTTCTGGTGTTTGGTGGCTTTTTCCTTCAGCATACCGCTGTTCAAAAATCTCTATGTTGCTATAAAAAGCCTGTAATGCTGCAAGAGGCCAAACAGGGAAGTTTTCGTCGTGGTGTCTTGGGCGCTGGGAGAGGGAAGCAGACGGCTGTAATTGCGTGAGCGCAAATCGCGCATGACTGGATAAAACATGAATGGCTTGCGCGTACTCACTCCCTATTCTGAGTTGTTGACTTAAACTCATTGCTTCGCGCACAAGAGGAATTTTAATATCAGGTTCAATATTACCAATGAAAGTGGCTATCTTTGAAAAGTCACGCTCCCTATAAAGTTTTTGAAATTGCGCCTGTCCTTCTGCTATAAGAAGACGCCCTAAGGATAATGCTTCATCCATAAACCACCACTTTTTACTATACAATTAATTAAATATTGCATAGTGTGCCGCATTATTCTCATTTTGTAAAGGATTTTTAGACGCATGATTCCCCGCTATTCCCGCCCGCAAATGACCCGCATCTGGGAAGAAGACAACAAGTATAAAATCTGGTTGCTGATTGAGCAATATGCCTGTGAGGCACAGGCGAAACTCGGCGTTATCCCCGCCAGTGTTGCAGAGGCGATTGCGGCGAAAGGCGTGGTGAATGCTGCAAAAATTGATGAAATTGAGCGGGTTACCAAGCACGATGTGATTGCGTTCCTCACCAACTTGGCGGAATCCATTGGCGATGAGGCGCGGTTTGTGCATCAGGGGATGACCTCCTCTGACGTGCTCGACACTTGTTTGGCGGTGCAACTCACCCAAGCGACGAATTTGCTAGTTGAAGGATTAGACCGTGTGCTCGCGGCACTCAAAAAACGGGCATTTGAGTATAAAGACACGCCGTGCATCGGCAGAAGCCACGGCATTCACGCCGAACCGATTACCTTTGGCTTGAAACTCGCGACATTTTACGCAGAGTTTACCCGTGCCAAAGAACGCCTGTTGTTCGCCCGCAAAGACATTGCCACCTGTGCGATTTCAGGGGCGGTGGGCACGTTCGCGAATATCAACCCGTTTGTGGAAACGTTTGTGGCGGAAAAATTAGGGTTGGCGGTGGAACCTGTTTCCACGCAAGTTATCCCGCGTGATAGACACGCCATGTTCTTTTCCGTGTTGGGGGTGATTGCCGCGAGCATTGAGCATCTCGCTGTGGAAATTCGCCACCTGCAACGCACTGAAGTGCGCGAGGTGGAAGAGTTTTTCAGTGCGGGGCAAAAAGGCAGCAGTGCCATGCCGCATAAACGCAACCCTGTATTATCGGAAAATCTCACAGGGCTGGCGCGGGTGGTGCGGGCGGCGGTGAACCCTGCCTTGGAAAACGTGGCGTTATGGCATGAGCGGGATATTTCCCACTCCAGCGTTGAGCGCGTCTTTGCGCCCGATGCGACTATTGCCCTTGATTTCGCGCTGCATCGCTTGGGCGGCCTATTGGAAAACATGCTGGTATACCCTGAAACCATGCAGAAAAACCTTGATCAACTGAAGGGCTTGGTGTTCTCGCAACGGGTATTATTGGAACTCACCCAAAGTGGCTGTAGCCGTGAAGATGCCTATACACTGGTACAACGCAACGCCATGCGCGTGTGGGCAGGTGACGGCACATTTATTGACCTGCTCGCTGCCGATGCGGATGTAACACGCTATTTATCGGTGGAGAAATTACAGCCGTTGTTTGATATGAGCTATCATACCAAGCATGTGGATACGATTTTTAAACGGGTGTTTGGGTAGACTCTGTTGACAATTAAACGGGGGCAGCGGCTGCAAGATTTTTTTGTTGTGATAGAACTTTTTTAAGAGGTTTCTTGGGCGATCGAAAAGACTTTAAATCTGTCTAAAGCCAAAAAACCTCCTAAAAAGCACTGTGACAACAACGATATCCTCATTGTCAACAGAGCCTAGAAAGCGTACCCTCTTCCGTCACAATACAGTCAAGCAATACATCATGCTCTTCCAACGGTAGCACGTCCGCCTGTTGGCACGCATACCCAACACCAATCGTCTTACCCTGCCAACCTTTTGCTTTTAAGGCAGCCAGCGTTTTATCGTAATACCCTTTGCCACTGCCCAAACGCCCACCCTCTTTGGTGAACGCAAGGAGCGGCACAAGAATAACGTCAGGGACAACTGGCATTCCGTCTTTGGGCGATAAAATACCATATTTCCCTACGCTCAACGCACTTTTATAGCCATTCCATGGCAGAAAATCGAGTGTGCCCTCTTCCGTTACACGCGGCAATAGAAGACGGCATTGCTTGTCTTGCAGCACCTGCAGCAGCGGCAAAATATTCAACTCATGGTTATGGGGATAATACGCCGCAACCACCGCACGGGGCTTTATGAGTGTTGATACTAAGGGAATAATCGCACTGGTGGCTAAAGAGGCATGATGCGGGGGAATGGCAGCACGAAGGGATTTATAGTGCGCTCGAAGCGTCTTCTTATTCATCATTATAGGTCTTTACCGATACAAAAAATGTAGCCACACCTGCCGTTGAGTGATTGATTCCACAGACCCTATATAATAGGTGGGTGCCAGATGATAAAAACCACGGTTCTTACCAGCGCCAGATCCCTGTGAAATCGTATGGACCGAGGAATGACAAAACCCTATCGCACAGGGCAGCTACATCAGACACTATACAACAAACCGCCGCCCAATACAACTTTGCATTAGGGCTGTTTTTCTGCTATGGTTAATGTTCACATTAGGGAGAAACGTCATGCCCAAAGATAAATCCGTCACCACCCTCACCGTTACCCCCAAAGCCAGCGCGAAAGAAAACCGCAAGGTCGTCATTGCCATCCTGCAAGCACAACTAGCGGATTCGTTTGACCTCTACAGCCAAATCAAGCAAGCACATTGGAACGTGAAAGGCGCAGAATTTATCGCGCTCCATGAACTATTCGACACAGTTGCCGCAACAGTTCTCCTTGCAACAGACACAATTGCCGAACGCATTCTCCAACTCGGCGGGGAAGCGGCAGGCACAGCACGATTTGTGGCAAAAAAGTCCACCTTGCCTGAATATCCGCACCTCACGGCAGATTGCAAACAGCACGTTAAAGCCGTGAGCACCGTGTTAGAATTATACACCACCGCCTCCCGCGAGGCCATCAACAGCACGGATGACTTGGGCGATCCCGTCACGGCTGATATTCTCACAGGTATCACCCGCGATATTGATAAGCAGCTGTGGTTTGTCTCATCGCACTTATAGAGTAATCGCACCCTGCCACGCCCGAGCAGGCACACCCGCCGTATCGCCAATCACGCTTGCATTGGTGTAGAGCATATTGGTGATAACGGGGTTTTGTCCGCCCACATAGTCAACCAGCCATCCTGTAACAGGGGTAACACTCGGTGTTAAGCGCACCATCGTTGCGGTGGGGATTGCTGTTGTGGTGATGCTGATGTGCTTGCGGAACGTAATAGTCCCCGTGGCGGGGGTTGCCGCTTGCTCATGCACCCCGTAACGGAAAGTGTTAGCATCCACCACAAACACCGTTGCATCCGCCATATTATATTCATTGGTGGTTGCCCCAAACACACCGATTTTATTGTTGGTTGCCAAGCCATGCGCGGTAGAGGTTGCAGTTGCATAAGCAGCGCGTAATGTTCCTGTTGCTGATGCTGCCGCTGATGCACTGATTGTGTAAGTGAACGTGGTAGTGGTGGGTGTTGAGGCAACAATCTTTTGTCCGTTGTAGTAACTGCCCGTTGCGCCACTGATAAACACGGGTTGCCCCACACTTAACCCATGCGCCGCGCTGGTGGTTGCCGTTGCTGTTGTGCCGCTCTTGGTGATGCTGTTTACGGTCAGCGTTGTCTCAACAGCGGTCATGCTTTGCGCCGCACCATACACCACAAAGCCCGTCAAGCCCGTTGCGCCTGTTAAGCCTTGCAAGGTTGTGCCGTTGTTCAACGTATAGCTAATATCAATGGTGCTGCCGTTAATCACCGCCCCTGTAGGCCCTGCCCCGCGCAAGCCCGTAGTATAGGTTGCACTGTCTAAATAGTTCAGCACCGCCTGAGCAAACATTTTCTCAAACCGCCAGTAACCCGATACAGAGCCAGACGGGTGCAAGTCATCATCATGGGTGAGGGAATGTGACGCACCTTGTGTGAAGCAGTTGGTAATAGTGGGAATAGTTGTTTGTTGCGCGTTCCGTACTGCCCTAAAATTATTGTCGTTTGGTGAAGAGGTTGCGTCATTCCGCGCTGTTTCAGAAGCGAATACAGGCAGTTGCGCCGCCGTTCTGCTGAAATTCGCCCGTAACAGCGATACCATCGTAGGGAATTGTGCCGCCCATTCCGCTTGTGTGCGCGGTGTTGCGTTGTTGCTATCGTTCGTACCGAGGCGAATAGAGATGACTTCCGCGTCACCCCCTGCATTGGTTAAGGCACTGGCGAAAGCGGTATGCACCGTTGAACCCGAAACACTCCATGTATTGCCGCTAGTTGGCAACAGCGTTGTGCCACTGGTTGCTCCGTTATAATGGGCAACGGGAATGCCTAAAGCGATTGAAAGCCTTGTTAAGCTATGCACCACCACGGAGGAAGGACTCGCATCGCGTAAACTTTTATACGTCCCCGATGATTGCTGCCACGCGCTAATCATCTCGCTGTTGGCGGTAAAGTCTGTTCCCGCCGTGCCAGAAGCCCCCACAGAGCGTTGGTCTTCCAAACTCTCTCCTGCACCCAGAATAATAATGCCCACGCCCCACGGTAACTGTGTGCGCTGAATATTCGCCACGTTGTTTGTGTGGCGCACTTCAAGGGCATATTGCCCCCCTTGTGGCACGCTAGGAAGCGTCACACTCCACGTCCCTGCTGTGGGGGTAGCGGCACGCGTCCATGCTATCACTTGCGCCCCCGCACTATCAATCACCCGCGCTTCAATGCCACTCGGCGAACCCGTATAAGTCCCTGTAAAGGTGAGCGTTTTGCTGGTTGTGCCCGCCGCCCGCTGGAATACTTTTGCATAGACGGTGTCAACGCCGTGGGTTGACGTATCAATCGCAACAGGCACGCCTGTAAATGGATAACAGCCCCGCGCTTGCGGCGCGCCCACACGGGTAATCACGTTTGCGCCCGTGCCGCTATCGGCAATCGTTGCAGCAGACGTATCAAATTTTGCATACAGGCTCGGGCTTTTCGCTAAATCAGTGATAATGTCCTGCCCCGCCGCAAGGTTGTTAATATCCGCATTGCTCAACGTACCATCTAGCTTGAACAAGTAGCTTAAATGATTATTGAGAAAACTGTTTATAGCTTGGTCATAGCGGCAGCCAATAAAGAAATTACCAGAAGGTGTTATGGTAGAAGGCGACCCAATCGCGACGGGTGTGCCCACCGTCACTGTACCACCGACAGGCGCAGAAAACACCTCTAGATTTGTGCCATTTCGGCGCATCCCCACAATATACCACCCATTGACGTTGTTTGAGACAAGGGTTGCACCTGTTGCTATTGTTTGCGCCGTACCATTACGCGCCACACCTGTTAATAACCCATTTGCTAAGTATATTCGTGTATTGTGCGCACCCCCTGTGTTGCCATGATTAAAGATATGCTGCGTCAATGATGCATGTAGTCGGGTGATTTTAACCAGTGCGCACACCGCCCAATCACTATTTGGATAATCAAGGTTTGCGGCATCCGTCACCGCATAATAATCTGTCGTGCCGTTAAAATAGTTTGAGCCACGCGCTACCACGGTGGATGTGCCGCTGGGCAAGGGTGGCAGAATCGTTGTGCCTTTATTCGGCATAATTGCCTTTGCAACGGCGGTTGATGCGGGGCGTTTTATCTTTCTTTGCATTATGGCTGCTCCTATTTTTGGGCAAAAAAAACGCCGCCTCCCGTGGGGGAGACGACGTTATTGTAAAACTTTTGAGTGCACTTACGGCAACTCTAAACCTACAGTACCCTATTTTTTAGAAAATGTCTATAGGGGGGACGTGATTTTTTTCTACATGCATTAATCAATAAAAGCTCATAAATGTTATTTAATTGCTTTTTCGTAACAAAACTGCTACAATTTGTTTAGATTTTGCTTTGTGCTTGCACAAGCTCCGCTTCGCGGCATCTCTCTAAAAAATAGATGAAAAACTGTTGTTTATCCTTAAGGAAAACTATGAATCGTCGTATTCTCATTGGTTCAGGTATCGGGTTCGGTGCGGTTATTCTTTCGCTTGTTGGTCTTTTTACTTTCAATGCTGGTGCTCGTCACACGGCAAATATTCTTGGAAGTGATGATTATCGGGCGAAATGGCTGACACAAATTTCAACGGATCTTGAATATCGCAAGTCTCAAATCTCTGTATTCCCTGTGTTTTTTACAATTGCTAATCGTCCATTAACGACCAAGCTTGTTGAAGCTTCCCTAAAGGCTGAACAACAGGTGGAAATTAATTGGAAGATTTCAGATTTGGTTGATAACTGGGATGACTTGACGAAGGAATTGCAGACCGCTGATTTTCGCAACCCTGTCTTTGTTCCAAAAACAAAGCCCATTTACAAAAACAATCGGGATGCTTTTTACGCGTTGCTTGGGAGCAATTTTGCTTTCGAGCTTCGTGAAAATGGCACTTTTCGAGCCTGCATAACCGGACAATTTGTCTGGTTTACCAATTATCCTGGTACACAAGACAACTGGATTCCACTGCCAAACCTGTTTAACTCCTTCCGAGGGGAGAAGACAGAAGCGGCACTACAAAATTCAGAGGTTGCGAGGTTTTTGAAGATCGATACAGATCCAGACGGCAGCGATCCCACGATTCCATGGGCATCCCCCAAAGGCTTTGTTGAGCCATTGGTTGAGTCTGGAAACATCAGTTTCCCAACCTACAAAGTTTGTGGGGAGTGGCATTCGATATAACTTAATCCAACAATAGTGGATAAAGAGGGTGGTTTTATATCACCCTCTTTTTTTATGGATCTGAACTTAGGGTTTGTAAATCTTACTCAAGGGATTCAACGGACACCTTGAGGAAAATGCCTCGTTTCATAGGCATCAACCAACGCACCTAAAACCTCCAGTTCGTCAAAAGCAAGGCTGCCTGCCTGTGCATCAAACAATTCTTCGATACGCGCAACAGCACGTTCATACTCTTGCGCGGTGCGCAGTGGTTTAACATCCATTGTCAACAACCGCCTAATACTCAATCCTTAACATCGTCGGCTTGGCACTCAAGAAATCGCTGCTCTCAAGGTGGCTCAGTACCCGCTTCATCACGGCTTCACGGCACGCATGGGTGGTGAACACCAGCGGCACAGCCCCTTGTATTTTTTGCTCGCGCTGGGTTAGCGTCTTAATCGAAATGCCTTCTTTGCTGAGTTCTGACGCGATTTGCGCCACCACACCAGCCTTGTCCAACACCATCAGGCGCACATAAAAACAGCCCTCATGGCTTTCCTCAGGTACAGGCGCGGCGATGGCTAAATTCTCGGTTTTGCGCCCAAATGCACTGGAAACACGCCCATTCGCCAAATCCAACAAATCGGCGACAACGGCGGATGCCGTGGGGTTGCCCCCTGCGCCGCGCCCTTGAATCATCACCTGCCCCACATAATCGCCGAAAAACACCACGGCGTTATACACATCATCAACAGGGGCAATCACCGCATTTTTTGGCACTAAACAGGGGTAAACACGTTGACTCACCGCATCGCCTCGTTTTTCGGCAAACCCTAACAGCTTAATCACATAGCCCAAGCTATCCGCCATCTGAATATCTTCAAACACCACACTGCGAATACCCTCGCATTGCACCGCGCCTAAATCAACCCGTGTGCCAAAGGCAATACTGCTCAGGATTGCCAGCTTATGCGCGGTGTCTGTGCCATCAATATCAAAACTAGGGTCTGCCTCGGCATAACCCAAATGCTGTGCTTCTGCCAACACATCAGCAAAATCTGCGCGGGTTTTTTTCATGGTGGTGAGGATGTAATTGCACGTCCCATTCAAAATACCATAAAACTTTTCAATGGTATTCGCCGCGCCGCCTTCCCGTAATGCCTTGATAATGGGAATGCCGCCCGCCACCGCCGCCTCAAACGCCAATGTCGCGCCATTTTTCTCGGCTAGTTGTGCCAACGCAAAACCATGATGCGCCAACAGGGATTTATTCGCGGTGATAACAGATTTTCCTGCTGTTAATGCCGCCTCAACCACGGCACGGGCTGTGCCCTCTGCCCCGCCAACAAGCTCCACCACCACATCCACATCGGGGTGGGTTGCCAACGCAACAGGGTCATCCATCCACTGAATATTGCTTAAATCCAGCCCCCTGCTCCGCCCTGCATCACGCGCTGAAACTGCCACCACCTGCAACGGACGCGGCGAACGATGCGCCAGTGCCCCTGCCTCATTATGCAGCAAGTTCACAACACTTGCCCCCACGGTTCCTAAGCCAACAATGCCAATCCGAAGCGGGTCGTTTTCCATTGTGTTTAGGCTCCTGATGCTGCGCTGAAGAACTCTTCTTTGCCTGCCTTGCCCTTCCACGCATCAGCATCGGGGAGTGCGTCTTTCTTCTTGGTGATATTTTTCCACGACTCAGAATAGGTACGATTAATTTCCAACCATTTTTCCACACCGCTCGTGCTATCGGACACAATCGCCTCTGCAGGGCACTCAGGCTCACACACCCCACAATCGATACACTCATCGGGGTTAATCACCAGCATGTTTTCGCCCTCATAAAAACAGTCAACAGGGCACACTTCCACGCAATCTGTATATTTGCACTTAATACACGCGTCCGTTACAACGTAAGCCATTTAGAATACTCCTTCAATGAGCGCACTATATTACGAGGAAACGGGTGGTTTTCAAGTGAAAAGGTAACAATTAGAATTGCCGCCGCCGATTCTGCTCTTGCACTTGCATTCGCACCGTCTCGCATTCTTGCTCAGAAATAAGCAATAACCCTGAAATACGACGAATTATCGCTACTTCTTCAGGATCAGAAAAGGCATCGGCTTGCACCACGCCCCACACCATCTCCAGAATTTTCAATCGCCCTGCAGGATCAAAATTATCTTTCAGAATTTTAACACAATCATAAAAATGATCAGGATTTTGCAATGCCCCATCGGCTCCTTGCAGGAAATGCGCTGCTTGCGCCCGTGTGCAGCCAAGTTTCTGCTCTAAATACCCAAGGATTTTTTGCTGAACAACAGCTTCCAAAATACCGTTCACCAATGCTGTATCCAGCAATAATGTTGCAAGTGCAATCGGCACAATCTCCGCTTCATTTACAGGAGGGTGCTCTTCATCGCCTTTACCCGATTTTCCAAACCCGAATAGTCCCATTATCGCCCTCTTGTTGTTATGCGAATACACTTTACTGCACTATAGACTCAAAGCGTAAACAAACTCTCTTCAATAATCAAGAAAAAGGCTGTAGACTACTATGCTTGCTCTGTTGATACAGCATAGGAAACGGAACACACGATGATGCACTATACTTTACTATTGGGAAAAAACATTCAACCATGGCAGTGCCATACAGTTGCGCATGCACGCGATATTTATAACAGCATTTATAACACCCCCACGCCAAACATTGCGCCCCCAAAATGGCAAGCGATGCTTGAGAATACTTTATTTAAATATCGTGCTCCACACATTCCCTCTATTCCCCTTAAAAAGACAGCCATACCGCCGCAACAGAGCGGTGTTATTGATTTAACAGGCATCTCCACAACGTTACCGCACAAAAACACCCTGTTGAAGCCATTTTTTAATGGATCGTTTGATGCACAAGCGCTGCACACCAGCCTTGTGCAAGGCATAGCGCCCACTATTGGCTGGGCAATGCGTGATGCGACCGATAGCCCGTGGTATGTGCTTATTGAAGCGGACATTGCAGTAAGAGAACCCTTGGCATTGCAACCCGCACTCTCGCTCTGCGGGGAACGCTTGCAACAGCTGTTCACACGCGGGATACAGAAGCTAAATACAGGCTATTTGCCCACCATCCCTTTCATACCGCAAGAACAGCCTCTATCTTTTTCCTACACAACGCTCGCGCTCAAACAGCTTAAACTCAAACTGCCGCATATCGTGCACAAACTTTTTTTGCGGAGAAACCATTGGGAAATGGCAATTGCGCGGCGCGATGCAATCACGCCTGATGCATGGCAACGTCTGATTACTCCCCGTATGCACTTTGAAGCAGATCCGTTTTTGTGGGAAGAAAACGGCAAGACGTATCTTTTTTATGAACAAGCGGTGTACCCATGCGGCAAAGGGCGCATCGCCTATCGTGTGGTTGCCGATGATGGCACGGCAAGCGAACCCGTGGTCGCCTTAGAACGCCCCTATCACTTTTCTTATCCGCATTTATTTCGCTATAATGATACAACCCATATACTTCCTGAAAGCCGCGCTGGTAGACTAGAAATCTATAAAAGTGTTGTATTTCCTGATCATTGGGAATTAGCACACACCTTTTTTGAAGGCGTGAATGCGGCTGATTCTACCCTACATTACGATGGGCAACGCTGGTGGTTGTTTACCAACATTGCGACAGGAGATGTCCCTAATTGGGACGAGCTGTTTTTATTTTATGCTGATAGCCCGTTTGGCGAGTGGACACCCCATCCGCAAAATCCCATCAAAGCCAGCGCAGCGGGGGCACGCATGGCGGGAAATTTGTTTAAGCAAAACGGCAACCTCATCCGCGTTGGACAAGATTGTCGTGGGGATTATGGTTTACAAGTGTTATTTTTTCGGGTGGATACCCTCACCCCTGAACAGTATGCAGAAACAGCTATCCCCTGCCCTATTACGCTGCCTAAAACGTACAAGATGGATGGCAAGAAGTTCCGCTGGCACAGCTATAGCCAATCGTCAAAATTTGTGGCAATTGATTATAATCGGGTGAAAAGGCGGTGAGGAATATAGTCATTCCACTTTTAAATTGAAATGACTATACTTGAAAAACCTACAACTTCTTAAACGTAATCACCAATTCGCCCACCGTGATGTTATATTTCTTCATGCTGGTGCGGTTAATGAGGGTTTTTTCATCCATTAAGAATAGCCAGTCATCCATGGTGAGGCGGATTGTTTCGCCGCTTGCGCGTTTTGCGTCCAGAACATAACTCATGTTCACTGCATTGCCGTCTTGCGTGCCCTTGGCAATACCCACCACATCATGCGCGGTTGCAGTGAAAGTGCGATCATCTTGGAAGGTAATTGTCCACGTGCGTTGGTCTTTGCGGCCATCACTATACACAAAATCTTCTTTAAGCGTGCCAACATTGCCCTGCCAGCTACCCACCATTTTCACGGTGAAAAACAAGTCTGCCTTGCCGCTGTAATCAAATAAAATACCGCTGGCTTCCAAGGGACCATTAAGATAATCGCGAATGTCCAATTTTGGCGTGTTTGCCGCATAATCCTTGGTGGTCATGGCGGTGGAACACCCCCCTAGTGTCAGCATTAAACCGCTGGCAATGGCGGCGATTTTTTTTCTTGTACTCATAAATTTGCTCCTTTCTGTTGTGGTTGCAGATGTGCGTTTCATCTTAAAACGAGAATAAAATTATTTTTTCTCTATCGGACTCAACACTAAAGTAAGTAGAGCAAGAACCTTAAAAGTACAGGGCAATACCGCATAACTGAGTTGCAACGCATGAATACTGCCCCCATCAGTGCTTTGTGTGCCTGTGTAACCCAACATGCCCAAAGCGGGAAGCGCAATGCCCGCCGCCAACGCCAGTGTGAATTTACTGATAAAATTCCACACGCCGAACGCCAAGCCGCCCTGCTCTTTATCGTCTTGCAGTGTATCTGCCAATAGCGAGGGCAATAAGGCTAAATCCCCGCCCAATGCTGCCCCTGACGCAATGCAAATCACAAAAAATGGTAGCGTATCCCCTGCCCCCAAAAAATATGCCCAAACAAAGGAGATAATCGCAAGGCTCATCGCGCCCATCAACGCCCGCTTTTTGCCAATTTTACGGCTTAACTTTGCCCACAACGGCATGGCGCACATTGCCGCCAGAAAATACACCAGCAAAAATGCGCCACTCATCGCTTCTGCTTGCAAGACAGAGGCGGCAAAGAACAAAAATAACGTGGCGGTAATTGACGGCGGAATGGCATTCAGCAAAAACACGCCAAACACCCAGCGCAGCGGGCGATTCGCCCATATTTTTTTCCACGCGCCCGTTGAAACGTCTGTGTTATCCCCTGCTATCGCAGTTATTTTCTTCAACAACGGAGAAAAAGCAAACACACCCACCGCCAACACCCCCACAAACACAAGGCTAAACAGGTGATAGGCTGCTTGTTGCGGCATTTTCGTGATTAGCACTTGCGGCAAAATGGAGGCAACCAACACCCCGATAATAATCGCTGTTTCCCGCCATGCCGATACACGGGTTGTTTGCGTGGCATCCGCCGCCAAGGGTAATCCCGCTGCATAATAGTTAATACTCAACACACTATAGGCGATGTAGGTGCAACTCATCCCCAAGCCCAGCAAAACCGCCGCATTCCCCGCCGTTGCAAAACTTGGCAAGTAGAACAAAAATAGCACACCCAACGCCAACACGGGCACACTACCCAACATAATTTGCTTGCGGCGATGCGGATAGGCATCCGACATCCTACCAATTAGCGGATCAAGAAAGCAATCGAGCAGCCGTGTGATAAATAGCAAGGTGCCCAGCAAGGCGAGGCTGAGCGGCAAGGTATCTGCATAGTATTTCGGCAGATGAACATAGAGCGGCAAGCCCACAAATCCTAGGGGAATGCCAAGGGCGGCGTAGCGTGTGAGGGGGGGATGTTGGGTTGTCATGGTGTACGGCTAGGAAAGTTAGAGGGAGGAATGACGGCGGCGCGGCGCAAAATCTTCGATTTTGAAAACGAGCCTTAAGAAGGTGTTGCAGCACAGATGAGGTAATCGTTTGGCTCGTTTGCGGGACGGAGTCCCGCCGCGCCGCGCCTATCTACAACCCCAACAATTTCTTCCGTAACTTCGGCTCAGACGTTTTTTCGCCTAACCAAATATCGAAAAATCGTTGCGAAAGAGTTTTATCGGTAATGGCGCCCGTTTCCTCGCCATTGTGATAGAACGTTGTCACGCCACTCGGTTGATAAACAGCGGTGATCGTATCGTTTTCTGCCACATCAGGGAAACTTGCCTCTAGGGCAATGGTAAGATTTTTGCGCTCATCGGCGGTCAATTTTTGCTGACCATCCATTTCTTTCAAAGTACGTTCAATCAAATCTGTTTTCGAAAAATCCATTTCGTATTTGATGCGCAACGCAAACGGCACATCGTAAGACCATGCACCTGCATCACACCATAACTCAGCCGTATAAGCATCAAACATCAACCATGAGAGCTGTCCTGTTCCTAGAGGCTTTTCGCTGGTGAATTGGTCGTCAATTTCTGCTGGCGGACTTGCGATAGCAGACACAGATGTGAGCAAAGCAACACCCAATGCCACCACAAAACTCTTCGCGCCTCTCGCCTTCATACTCTCGCCTCTCCTACGCATGAACCAACTCCACCTGCATGACATCCGTTCTGCTACACGCAAACGACGCGGCGCACATCGCTAAATACAGCCGCCAACTGCGCAAAAATGGCTCGTCATAGCCCAGCGCCCGAATGGCTGTCTCTGCCTTATTGAACGACACAAGCCATTCTCTCAATGTGCGGGCATAATCTTGCCCGAATAAGAATACCTCACGGCACGCAAGCCCCGCTTTTTCTGCCTGTGCCTTAAACCGTTCAACGGACGGTAACAATCCCCCTGGAAAAACATAATGGCGAATGTAATCGCCCCGCTTGGTATAGCCCTTAAACAGCGCGTCTTGAATGGTGATGGTTTGAATCATCGCCACACCATCGTCTTGCAAGGAATTCTTGAGGGTTTGAAAGTATTGCGGCCAATATTTTTTACCAACCGCCTCAAACATTTCGATGGAGGCTATCGCCGAAAACTTGCCCGACAACCGCCGATAGTCTTTGAGTTGAATGTCTGCCTTGTTGCCCAATCGCTCACTAGCAAAGGCATGTTGCTGTTTGGAAATAGTAATTCCTGTAACATGATGCCCGTTCGCCGCCGCTTCTTCTGCAAAACCGCCCCATCCACAGCCAATTTCCAAGATATTTTCCCGTCCGCTACCAATTTTTTGCAAAAGTCGTTGATATTTCTGCTTTTGCGCCCGTTCTAGCGAGGTGTTATCATTGACAAAATAAGCGGATGAATAGGTCATCGACGGGTCAAGCCAGAGTTTGTAAAACGCATTCCCCACATCATAATGCTGGCGAATGTTGCGCGTGCTGCCTTTGACGCTGTTGCGGCGGAACACATTGTTGACGAGCGCGAAAATAATCTTGCTCATAAAATGCCCGTGGGCATAACGTTCGAGGTATTCCATGTTTTCAATAAACGAGGTGAAAAGCACCTCCAAATCGGGGGTATCCCACAGTCCTGCCGTGTAGGTCTCACCTAAGCCAATATCACCGCGGCTGCCAATTGCCCAATAGGTTTCGGCGTTGTGGATTGTCCACGCGGCATCCACCCCCGCTGTTTCGCCTTTAAAAACATGGATTTCGCCTGATGGCATGGTGAGGGTGAGTGTACCAATACGAATCCCTTTTTCTAAGGTCGCAAGGAATTCATGTTCAATTAATTTAGTCTTTAGTGTCATGTTAGGTAATAAACTCTTCTGGTGGCACGGGGGGTTTACGACGATATTGTATCCCCTTGCGTACCAATTTCAATGCTTGAAAATGAATTAGAGCGATAACCTTAATTGTCACGAGCGGATAGCGAAAAAAACAGGCAAGTAACTTTTTTGTGGTGTAGGGATGCCTATTGCCGATGAGCGAGGTGGTCAGAATTTTCTCCTTATTCTCATAATAATCAATCCATACTGCGATTGTATTCGTGCTATACGCAAAGCGAAAATGATAGTCTCCGCGCACGGGCAGAAACGGGGAAACGTGCATCACTTTTGTTGCAAACAGCCAATCTTGCGCTGTTATCACACGATTATCTTCATGATGACACAAATAACAATGCTTTTCGCCAAAGGTGTTGGAAACTTCAGCTAGTACGGCACGGAGATTGCCTTCCACGTCTAAGCAAAACCAGAAACTTACAGGATTAAAGGCATAGCCCAACACCCGTGGCAGGGTGAGGAGCACAATCTCCCCGTCTGCTTCGTGAATATTGCGCCGCTGCAACAGGGTTTTTATCCATATTTCTGGTGAGGTTTTGCCGTCACCATAATTCTTTTCATGGATGCTAAACAGGTTAAACTTACCCAGAGAAAATATTGAATTCTTGAGATTTTTCCATGCAGATAGGGCAAAACAGAGGTAATACACCTTATAATGAAACGCGTTGCGTTTGGGCGACAGGCGGGCGTGCGCAACGTCCGCGATGAGGAGGGATTTATTAATCACTGATTAATTATCCTTGCCGCCATGATGGCACAACTCCTAAGGATTCTGCTACTTTCACCGCACTTTGTAAGCCATCTTCATGGAAACCATAGCGTTGATACGCGCCGCAAAACCAGATATTCCGCACGCCTTGGATGGTGGGGATTTGTGCTTGCGCTGCAATCGCCGCGCGGGTGAAAATGGGATGCGTGAAGGTGTGACGCTCAAAGATTTTATCTTCTGCAATGGAGGAAAGCGGATTAAGCGTCACGAACAACGGTGTTTTTTTGTTAATGTTCTGCAAGTTGTTCATCCAATAACTCACAGAAACTTTTTGATTTTTCGTGCGCGTATCTATCGCATATACCCAACTTGCCCAACAGCGTTTGCGTTTTGGCATCACAGATTTATCCCTGTGCAACACCATCGTGTTTATTTCATATTGGAATGCCCCTAAAACGCTTTGTTCTTCAGGAGTTGCATCTGTTAACATTTGCAACACTTCATCGGCGTGCGCCGCAAAGATAACGTGATCATAAAGGTGCGTCACCCCCGTTGTATCGGTTACAGCAACACGTTCTCCTTGTTGTTCAACACGCTGCACGGCACTGTTAAGGCGCGGCGTTGTACCCAAAGCCGCAACCACGCGGCTAACATATTCCCGACTGCCGCCTGTCACCGTATACCACTGATGCTGCCCATCTAACGACAACAACCCATGATTCTGGAAAAACTGAATAAACGTGCGGGCAGGAAACGCGAGGATTTGTGCGGCAGAACAACTCCAAATCGCCGCCCCCATCGGTAAAATGAACTTTTCAGCAAAGGCTTTGCCCAGATTAAGGTCACGCAACAGGTCGCCTAGAGTCAGGGTTTCAGGCGCATCACGGTAGGCAGGGGCTTTTTTAAAGAACTTCCGCACATCCAGCAAAATCTTATAAAATGACGGCTTAAAGATGTTGCGCCGCTGCCCAAACATGCTGCTAAGATTCATTGCCGCCCATTCAAACGCCCCGCCATTCTGCGTGAACCCGAAAGACATAGTGCTTTCTTCAATGGGCACATTAAGTTTTTTGAATAAGCCCTTGAGTTCAGGATAATTCACGTTATTATAGACAATAAATCCTGTATCAACAGGAATAGTCACCCCATCATAATTCACGTCCCGTGTGCGGGCATGTCCGCCCACATACTCATTCTTTTCATAGAGGGTGACACTGTATTTTTCGCGCAGTAAATAAGCCGCGCCTAATCCCGAAATGCCACTACCGATAATTGCTACGTTTTTCATGGAGCTTAAGATAAGGCTTTTGCGTGGTTTGCCAAGGGGAAAGTATCCGTTGCAATTCCTTCCATTATGTGATACATATAAAAGTACATACATTCATTCATACATATGGCGCAACTCATGGATACACTCACCACAAAAGTCTTTCAAAGCGGCGGCAGCCAAGCGGTGCGCTTGCCTAAAGAATTTCGCTTTATAGGAGAGGAAGTTTTTATCTCGCGTGATGGCGAGAAAGTTATCTTATCTGCCAAGCCCCCCTCATGGGATAGCTATTTTTCTCAAGCGACTCTTGCGCCCGATGATTTCATGGCTGGCGTGGAAGACTTACCGCCTCAAACACGGTCTTTTTAATGCGATACCTACTTGACACAGATACCTGCAGCTACATCATGCGGCAAAAACCCCCTGCCGTTTGGCAACGCTTGAATCAGATTGGCGTGGGCAATGTTGCCATATCCGTAATGACGGTTGCAGAACTACGGTTTGGTGTGGAAAAACTGCATAGCACACACTTTACACAACGGGCAGTGGATGATTTTATTCGGTATTGTAGCGTTTTATCGTGGGAGGAGAGCATTACCCCTATTTATGCTCAACTTCGCCATTTTCTTGACCAGCAAGGCACGCCCATTGGCAACATGGATTTACTCATTGCCGCCCATGCCCTACAACAAAACTGTATTCTTGTTACCAATAATACGCGTCATTTTTCCCGTGTGCCGAACTTAACAATCGAGAATTGGACAACGATTAATTAAAAACAGCGCTGTCATTTTTTATTTACAAAATTCTTCAATCGCTTTACACGACGACGCACCACCCTATCGCGCTCTAAAGGCTTAACGCTTAACGCAATAAGATACACCGCTGGCGCAACCACCGCCCAAAACCCCACCGTGTGAAACAGTATTGTCCCCGCAATACCCCCGCCAATAAACGCCCCAATAAGAAGGATATGCAAGCAGAGTCGCTGTTTATTTGCAGCATAGATTGCTTGCTGGGGATCGTGTCTGAAAAAACAGGCGCGTGCAAGCGCAATGCCTATATCCGTTGTCATGCCTGTAATATGCGTGGTGCGAATACGCGCTTCCGAAATTTTGGTAATCACCGCATTTTGTAGCCCCATAAGAAAACACAAGCTCGCAACCACCCAAATGCTATGCGATACTGTGGTTTCGCCCTGCCCCCAAACAATCCCTGCGAGGATTAACAATAGCAAAGCCTCTAACAACAGCGGCAACGCATACACACCTTGAATTCTGTGTCGCTTCCCCCACAATACCAACACCGTGCTTACAACCGCCCCGCCCACAAACGCCACAAACCACAAGAGAAACGGCAATGCTGCGCCAAAATGCGCTTGCCCCACCAATCCTGCAAAGGAAGAGACAATGCCTGTCATATGGGAGGTATGATGCTCTACGATTAAATACCCGCCAGCATTAATCGCCCCCGCTATTGCCGCCAACGCAAGCCCCAACTGGCGATCACGCTGTTCGTCACGTATTTTACCAAGCAATGCAGTTTTATAGGGCTTAATCATAATGATCAGGGGCGTTTCAGAAAACACTTGCATCTCTTACTAAGAGGCATAAGAGAGTCGAGACGTTCTGTTTTAATCAATGTTTCTCTATAAAGAATGAACGCCCCAACACAATGAGTCTACTCAAATGATTTCTTTGCAGCGAATTAAATGCTTTGTTTTAGGTGCACCGCGTGATCCTTTAAGTCGTGAAACACGCCACAGCGTTGCCCTTGTTGCTTTTATGGCATGGATTGGCCTAGGGGCAGATGGTCTCTCCTCTTCCAACTATGGCCCTGAATTAGCTTATCTTGCGTTGGGTGAACACACAGCTATCGCGATTTATTTAGCCATTGCCACCGCTGCTACCGTTTTTATTATCTCGATTGCCTATACGCAAGTGATCGAATTATTCCCCAACGGTGGGGGGGGGTATCAAATAGCCTCCACCCTGCTGGGCAAACGTGCAGGGCTGCTGTCTGGCTCTGCCCTTATTATTGATTATGTGCTTACTATTGCCATTTCGGTGGCAAGCGGGATGGATGCCCTGATGAGTGTGTTACCACACGCATTTGAACAGTTTAGTTTGGGGCTTTCGATTGCTGTTGTTGTGTTGCTGATGTTCCTCAACCTACGCGGTATGAAAGAATCAATTAAAGTTCTCATGCCCATTTTCCTTGGGTTTGTAATTACGCACGTTGGGCTGATTCTTGCGGGTATTTTCACGCATACGGAGGGTTTAAACACCCTACTTTCTGACGCGGTAACCGACACGATCACAACGGCAGATAGCATGGGATGGGTGTTCTTTGTTGCCATTCTTCTCAAAGCGTTTTCCATGGGTGGGGGAACGTATACAGGCTTAGAAGCGGTTTCTAATAACGTGAACACGCTGGCTGAACCCAAGGTAAAAACGGGGAAGCTCACCATGTTGTTTGTGGCAATTTCCCTTGCATTCATGGCAACAGGGATCATCACCATCTATTTATTGTGGGATGTACGCCCTGTGGCAGGAGAAACACTGAATGCCACTGTTTTCAAAGCGATTACGGCAAGCTGGACGCTTGGCGGCGTTTCGCTCTCCCCCTTCATTGTGCCGATTACCTTATTATTTGCCACAGGATTACTGTTTGTTGCAGGAAACACGGGGTTCTTAGCAGGCCCCACCGTGCTCGCCAACATGGCGACAGATCAATGGATGCCGCACTCGTTTGCCTCTCTTTCTAGCCGTCTCGTCACCAAAAATGGCGTGTTTATTATGGGCGGCGCGGCGATTGCAGCCCTCCTTGCAACGGGTGGTAGTGTCGAAATTCTCGTGGTTTTGTATAGCATTAACGTGTTCATCACCTTTACGCTTTCCATGATGGGACTGTGTAAATATTGGTGGATGAACCGCAATAAGCCACAATGGCGACGCAAGCTATTTACCGCAGTGATTGGGTTTGTGGTGTGTTTCAGCATCCTGATTGTCACCATAGTTGAGAAGTTTGCAACAGGCGGCTGGCTGACCATGCTCGTTACCTCGTTTGTGTTTCTGCTGGGGTGGCAGATCCGCACGCATTATATTGAAACCACCCGCAAGCTTTGCGAAGCAGATGATTTGCTCACGCAACAGGGCGTGGTGAAGGTAGACGAGCCACCCCACTTGCAACATGACAAGCCAACCGCTGTTTTGTTGGTCAACGAGCATATTGGCAATGGGATGCATACCTTGTTGTGGATTATGCGCCTGTTTCCCAAAGCATTCACCAATTTTGTGTTTGTTAGTGTGGCTGAGGTTGACTCCGCCGCCTTTGGCGAAGATGTTGTGTGGCAGAAGCGCCGCCGTGATATTAAAAAATCGCTAAAGTACTATGTAAATTTCTGTAACCAACACAATCATGCTGCCACTTTCTATCTTGATTATTGCACAGATGTAGTAGGCAAACTCAGTGAGTTATCAGACAAAGTTGCTGCTGACTTCCCCAATGCGGTGTTTTTTGGCAGCAAGCTTATCTTTGAGAATGAAGGGTTCTTTAAACAACTCCTTCATAACCAAACCGCCTATATGATTCAGCGGCGGCTACACAGCAAAAACAAGCCGATGATTATTTTGCCAATTCGGGTGTGAACTTCCCCTCCTCTAAAAAACACACCATTTGCTGCAAAACTTCCTTATTATACACCATCCCTGTATGAGATGTCGGAAGAACAATATGATCCGCCATGTCTGGCAGCTTGGTGCTGACAACGCTCACCTTGCCGTCATTCGGGCGGGGCAATAGGCAGTATCCTGATAACGGATCCCAAAACCGATTACCTGCAATAATCCCCAACGGATAGTCTATGGATTGTTGAAAATGCTGCTTTACCGCCGTGGTGGTCAATTCTGCCCCTGCTATCCCAAAAAATTTACGATACAATTGTCGTGCAATCGGGTATTTCACTAGAAAATCTGCCACTTCTGACCCCTGATGCGGCGTGCCTAGCATGACTACCCGCCCTAAGTTTGGCGGGCGATAGGTGGCTAACAGTTGCCGAATGAGCAAGCCACCCATGGAGTAGCCCACGAAGTGAATGGGTTGTATAGTGCGGGCAACCGCCGCTTGCACCTGCGGCAAAATCACCTGCGCCACACAGTCTGTCATGCTTAGTTTTGTGGAAGGATAATCAATAGCAAGAACAGTGTAGCCATTATTTTCAAGGGTTTTTATCACGGCGCGCATAAACCATGCGTTGCACGCAATACCATGAAGGACGATGACGAGTCCTTTGGATGGGGGACAGAGCATAGTCATTGTTCAAGCTGAACGCTTTAGTGTATTATGAGGTAGCTCAAAGGAAGAAGAGAAATTAAATAACGAACTTTTTGTTGCTCCATCAATACAATACTCCCGTATTGCACTCGCAACAAATGCAGCAAGGTTAACAGGGACTGCATTACCAATCATTTGTTCTAAATTTGTTTTTGTCCCACAAAACTTAAAATCCTTAGGAAATGTTTGCAGATAACTACGTTCAATCGTAGTCAACGGTCTAATATTTTCGAGTATGATATTGTCAGGATCACAAGAATTCAGCTTGTATCCCTTAGGAATGGGTCTATTGACCCCGCGTATTGTCGGACTCGGCTCATCAATAGTAAAGATACCGCGCCGATTGTAATTGCGTGGATGACGATAATAAGCCTCTAATCCCAGTGTATCTCCTAGATATTCACGTATAGTCATTTTTCTCTCAGACAAATTTTTTCTTAAAACTTCTCTTAATTGATTATGCTCATCATGCAAATGCCCTATGAGAAAAAAGCGGGATCTCGATTGTGGAACACCACAGAATGATGCATCCAAAATCACTGCGGTTAATCCATAACCTGCTTGTATAAACTGTCTTATAACATGCTCTATGATGGTGCTTTTTTTAATTTGCTCCACATTCTCCATAACAAACCAACTTGGTCTTATCGCACAAACAATATTAGAAAAACTAAGTGTTAAATTCGCTCTCCCTTGCGTTATGTCACGCTTACCAGCACTCGAAAAATCTTGACATGGCGGTCCCCCCATAATCAAGTCAGGAGAAAATTCTTTTATTTTCGCAATAGATTCATCTTCTTGAGTAAGATCTTGTTTAAAGATTGGATGTGTAAAGTTATTTCTATACAAAGAAATCGCTGCTTCCCAATTTTCAAAAGCAGCAATTACATCAAGCTTCGCCTTCTGAAAGCCAAGAGAAAGCCCTCCGCAGCCTGCAAAAAGATCAACACACTTCATCGAAATAAATCTGGAGAATTAAATAGAATTGCGTCAAAACGACGTTCTGGGCTTAATAAATTTTGTCCCCCGCCTAATATAATGTTCTTAATCTCAGATTTTCTTATAATTGGGGTTACAAGCCTTGGAGATGCCATATATTTGTTAGTGATATTACCTGCTGACGCAAAAGCTTTATCATTTTTTGTATTATAGGACAGAGTGTCAATAATTTTTGCGTGATTGAATTTTTTCTCATCCTTTATATCGCTAAGCATTTTATACAACCAAACAGCGGTTCTTGTTTGTCTCGTTATACTCGTTGCTTGAGAACTCCAATTTGCAATACTTGCTATAAAATGGCTAAATCCTGCATTGCTCCATACGACTATATCTAAACAATTTTCTGCTAATTCTGGTGATTTCCCTATTGTTTTCCAAATTGGTTGTAACAAGAACGCATGTTGCTTTTCTTCAAGTAATGCTGTTATTTTCATTATAGCATTAAGTATTTCATTTATTTTCTGTAATACTAACCGTGCATCCGACCAATCCATAATGTCGATAGTAGGCAGAAAATCCCCCAAGGATTGACCAAGATTACTTGCTATACTACATGCTAAATAAACAATAGTATCTGGTCTTACGACAAGTTCACTTCCATAAAATTCTTCTCTAAGATCACATGTTGTATTATCTGGCAGAGCAGTGAGTTTTACCTCAAGCCCCACGAGACATTCGCCTGTACTCTCTTTTTGAACAACAAGATCAGTTCTAGGCAGCGTTCCAACAACATATTTTTGATAAGGTGTGTGCTGTGCCTCAAAAGCAAAGTATGTGTCTTTGTTTTCAGCAGGAATTCCAAAAATATTTTCTATAGTAATGAAATTTGATTTTAGCTTGCCATTTAGAATCGATAAATAATTCGCCTCAATATTTCTTGAGGCAAGATAACAGCACAAAGCCACTGGGAAGGAAGAATTGAACTGGTTTTTGCCCCACGCTTCTTTCTGTGAAAAATCCCTGTTGGTTTTTGTTAATCCGAAGAGACTCGGGTGCATAATTTCATCCCCTCGCCGCCGCGACAAAAGCCTGCATAATCCGCTTATCACCCTCGCAAACGTGATATTCAGGGTGCCACTGCACGCCGAGGCAAAACTTATAGGAACGGTCTTCCACGCCTTCAATCACGCCATCGGGGGCGTAAGCGTTAATCACCGTATTGCCGCGCACGGTTTTCACCGCCTGATGGTGCGCGGTGTTGACAGCCAGCGTGTCACTGCCCACAATCTCGTGCAGCAACGTGCCTTTGGTGACGGTGACAACATGTCCCACCTCAGTGCGGGGGGTGGGTTGTTCGTGTTCCAGTGCGCTGTCCACACTATCAGGGATATGCTGAATGAGCGTGCCGCCCAACGCCACGTTCAGCAACTGCTCACCACCACAAATGCCCAAAATCGGGATGTTGCGTTCTAATGCCCGTTTGGTAATGGCATATTCAAACGCCGTGCGCTTGTCTTTCACTTGAACTGTACTGTGGCGTTCTGCCTCGCCATAGAGCGCAGGATCCACATCAAACGCCCCACCTGTTACGAGTAATCCTTTAATCAGGTCAAGATAGGCATCTACATCCCCTGCAAAGTGCGGAATGGCTATTGGTAAGCCCCCTGCCTCGCGCACGCTATCAAAGTAGTTCTCGCGCAAGGCATACCATGGCATCCGCGAATAACCGCCGCCGTGTTCTGCATCCAAGGTGAGACCGATAAGGGGGAGAACCATGATTAATATTTTTCCGTTGCTTACATCAAAAATATTTCAGACTGCTAAAAATTCTTTATTGAGTCTGGATACCAGCTTTCGCTGGTAATTCGCCACTCTCGCAAGGATTATCTGCGGTGCGCTTACCAGCGAAAGCTGGTATCCAGAAATTAAACAGTGATTAATTGTTTTTGCCTCTTAATGCCCCAACGCCTTCACAATTTCCTCGGTCATTTTCTTGGCATCCGCAAACAGCATCATGGTGTTATCGCGGAAGAATAATTCATTTTCCACACCCGCGTACCCTGCTGCCATGCCGCGTTTGATAAACAATACAGTTTTTGCTTTTTCCACATCGAGAATCGGCATACCGTAAATAGAACTGGTGGGGTCAGTTTTTGCAGCAGGGTTGGTCACATCGTTCGCACCAATGACGAACGCCACGTCTGCACTGCCGAAATCGCGGTTAATGTCTTCTAATTCAAACACATCATCGTAGGGCACATTCGCTTCTGCCAACAACACGTTCATATGCCCTGGCATTCTACCCGCCACAGGGTGAATCGCGTATTTTACAGACACGCCTTCTTTTTTCAGCAAATCGCCCATTTCTTTGAGGGCGTGTTGTGCTTGCGCAACCGCCATGCCGTATCCCGGAACGATAATTACAGAGGAGGCATTTTTCATGATGAATGCCGCATCTTCCGCGCTGCCTGATTTTACCGACTTGTCACCGTGAGATGCCGCCGTCCCTGCTGTGGCGGTGTCACCACCAAAGCCGCCCAAAATCACGTTGAAGATAGAGCGGTTCATGCCTTTGCACATAATGTAACTGAGAATCGCGCCTGACGAGCCAACCAACGCCCCTGTGATAATCAACAGGTTATTTTGCAGGGTGAAGCCAATGCCGCACGCCGCCCAACCAGAGTAAGAATTCAGCATCGACACCACAACGGGCATATCCGCCCCGCCGATGGGGAGAATCAGCAAAAAGCCCAACAGCAACGCAATAATCAGAATGCCCCAGAAAAAGAACGTGGATTCTGTGCCCGCAAATAACACTGTGCCTGCAACCAAGCCCAAGCCCAATAAGGCATTAAAGAAATGTTGCCCCCCGAAGGTAAGCGGCTTGCCGCCGATGATGCCTTGCAATTTACCGAACGCCACCAATGACCCTGTAAAGGTAATCGCGCCCACCGCAAGCCCGATGCTCATTTCAATGAGGTTTGCGAGAGGAAGCTGCCCTTTTGTACCAATGCCTAAGGCTTCAGGAGAGTACACGGCAGAAATCGCAACGAAAACAGCGGCCAAGCCAACCAAGCTATGAAACGCTGCAACAAGCTGCGGTAACGCCGTCATTTTAATACGTTTTGCAATCACCGCGCCGATGCTTCCACCAAGCGCGATTGCGACAATAATACTGCCGTAACTTTGCACGCTTGGTAACGCCAAGGTGGTACCAATGGCAATCGCCATCCCTATCATACCATACATGTTGCCTTTTTGGGCACTTTCAGGCGAGGATAAGCCGCGCAACGCAAGAATAAACAGCACGGAAGCCGCGAGATAAAGGAGAGCAGAGAGATCAGACATAGAGTTTCCTAAGTTCTTACAGGACTTACGCAGTGCTCGTCTTTTTTGCGCTTTCATCGTTAGAAAATTGCTCAAAATGCTCATTTACCTTAAGTAAACTCCGCTTTTTCACAATTTTCTGCCTTGAAATCATCAAAAATCCTTCACCTGCCTAAGTCCTGTATCACGTCAAAAATACGATAGAGTGTTTTGTATTATTTTGTTTTCTTCTTAAACATTTGCAACATCCGCTGTGTCACAATAAAGCCACCAAAGATATTGATAGAGGCAAGCAACACCGCAAAAAAGCCCATGGCTTTAGCGAACGCACTGCCTTCACCGCCGCCCGCTGCAATCAATGCGCCCACAATAATTACGGAGGAAATCGCGTTAGTCACGCCCATCAAGGGAGAGTGCAAGGCAGGTGTCACCCGCCACACCACATAATATCCCACAAAACACGCGAGCATAAACACGGTAAGACTTGTAATAAACGGACTGCCGTGCCCTGCCCCATTCGCGCTAAACGCTGCCACTTTTGAGGAAAACAGCATAATTTCATTGGCAAGGTCAGCGGCTTTGTTGGTGAGAACATCCGCTTGCTGGATAAGATTTTCTTGGGTGGTCATATCAACACTCATCAAAAGAGTTAAGAAGCAAAATTCGGATGCACAATCGCCCCATTATGGGTGAGCAACGTGCCTTTGATAATCTCGTCTTCTAGCGGGATGGAGATTTTTTTCTCTCCTTTATCAATCAATAAGGTGATAAAGTTCAACACGTTCTTTGCGTAAAGAGCACTCGCATCTGCCGCAATACGGCTAGGCACGTTGGCATGACCAATGATTTTCACGTCATGCTTTTCAACAATTTTACCGCATTCCGTGAGTTCACAGTTCCCGCCGCGTTCTGCTGCTAAGTCCACAATCACGGAACCCGCCTTCATGTCTTTTACCATCGCTTCAGTAACGAGGATAGGTGCGGGTTTCCCAGGGATTAACGCCGTGCAAATCACAATATCCATTTTCTTGATCGTCTCATGGATTTTGGCTTGTTGCTTTTGCTTGTATTCTTCCGTCATTTCCTTGGCATAGCCGCCTTTGGTCTCGGCATCAGCAGCGGCATCTACCTCCACAAAGGTTGCACCCAAACTTTGCACTTGTTCTTTGGCGGCTGCCCGCACGTCAAAGGCAGAAATCACCCCGCCTAACCGTTTCGCCGTGGCAATCGCCTGCAAGCCTGCAACCCCCGCCCCCATCACCAACACTTTTGCAGGGGCAACCGTGCCCGCTGCGGTCATCATCATCGGGAACGCATGCCCATATTCCGTTGCGGCATCAATTACCGCGCGATAGCCCGCCAAGTTACTTTGCGAGGACAACACGTCCATCGCTTGCGCACGGGTGATGCGCGGAATAAGCTCTAAAGCAAAAGTAGAGAGTTTTTTTGCAGCAAAGTCTTTGAGTTGCTCTTTATTGTCAGACGGCGCGAGGATAGCAGCGAGAATCGCCCCTTCTTTGGCATCCCCTAAGAATGTGTCTTTTTCCTCAGGGGCTTGCACTTTCAGAATAATATCCGCATCGCCCACAGCTGCTTTGGCGGTTGCCGCAATGGTCGCCCCTGCGTCTTTATAGGCAGTGTCACTATAGGATGACGCCTCCCCTGCCCCTTTTTCAACAGCAACACTCGCGCCCAGCGCAATGAATTTCTTTACTGTTTCAGGGGATGCAGCAACACGCGCTTCAAGATGTTTCTTTTCTTTTAAAACCGCAATTTTCATGACTACCCTTAATGTTATTTTTGTGCGGAAAAACTATATAGTTTTTCATAGTTACAAAACAATGGCTTTGTTGTCTAGGGGTAAAAGCACCTTGGCAAAGTTGCTTTTCTGTGTTCGCTATAGAATACTTGCTGCGCAAATGGGGCTGAGATAGGCACCTACGATAGTTTGCTGGAAGCACAGCAGTTTGTGCATACCATTGAAAAACGGCAATCGCTAAAAATTTCCTGCTTGGAAGAAATTGCCTACCATAATAAATGGCTTAATGACGCACAAGTTGAAACAGCCGCTGCGATGTATAGCAAAACGTCTTATGGGGAGTATTTACGCAATCTGCTGCCTTTCACTAACACCCGCTTCGAAAACTAATGAGGGCAATTACATGCGCATCTTAAGCAAGGAGCGC
Source organism: Alphaproteobacteria bacterium (assembly GCA_947457935.1). Lineage (GTDB taxonomy): Bacteria > Pseudomonadota > Alphaproteobacteria > JAJTHO01 > CANGXP01 > CANGXP01. The sequence continues at coordinate 62,860 of CANGXP010000005.1, forward strand.
ATCGCGTAGGGGTTGCAGCATTGAAGCACACTCTTGTGCTGCAGCAGGGTTATTGTTTTTGTTAATGGTATCAAGGCTGTAAATCATGAATTGCAGGAGTTTTTGCAGGTTTTCTGCAACATGGTTGCCATCACTTGCATCAATCGCTTGGGTTAAATGTTGGAGCAACGCTTTGCTTTTATTGACAGCCTTACTACGCGCCAATTTATTTTCCACCAAGCAATAGTAAGAAATCTCATTAAGGCTATTCACCGCCTTATCAATAAGCCCCGCAACCTCTTTCGGGGTGAGATATTGTGATGTAACCGCAATATCTTTAACAACAATAGCATGAACAGAGTGCATAATAATCCTCAAACATAATAAATATATACTTTGGTTGTGCAAAGAACGTGCCAAGCAACAGGTTACGTTTCTTTAATCTTTTTTTTATATCATCACAAAACATACAATCGAATGCATAACGACGACGCAGGGAGCACTACAATGCCACACAAAATTAAGAAAATTATTCATCAGCTAGAGGAACAAGCACAACGCTTTGCTAAAACAAACGAAGAAATCGCAGGAAAAACAAATTTACTGGCACTTAATGCAACTATTGAAGCCGCCCGTGCGGGGGACGCAGGCAGAGGATTTGCTGTTGTTGCAACTGAAGTAAAAAATCTTGCGAATAACGCTACTAAAAATTCTAAAGAGTTTCGCGGCGAGATGATTAAGTGCATTGAAGAAGGGCTAGCAATTACAGATGCCTTAATCGCTGATATTGAAGGCACAAAACTTATTGATATGGCGCAAATTCTCGTGCAACTGATTGTGCGCAATCTTTACGAACGCACTGCCGATGTGCGATGGTGGGCGACAGATGAAGCATTCTGGAAAGCTGCTGAAAATCCCACCCCAGAAAACTGCCTACTCGCAACGCAACGTCTTGCAACCATTAATCGTTTTTACAGCGTTTATCTTAATCTTATATTGATAGATGCAAACGGCAAAATCCTTGCTGTCTCTCAACCTGAACAATTTTCAACACTTACTGGTAAGGATGTAAGACACGAACGATGGTTTCAAAATACACTCCGCACACACAGCGGTGATGAATATATTGTTGATGATATTAAAAACTGCCCCCTACATCACAATGCCCCTGTTGCGCTCTATGCCTCTTCCGTGCGCGAGGGCGGCAAAATAAACGGCAAATTATGCGGAGTGTTAGGCGTTTACTTTAACTGGAGCGACCAAGCGCGCAGCATCGTGAAAGACGAACCTACTTTAAACAAAGAAGAATGGACTCGGTCGCGTGTTTTACTGCTTGATGGAGCACACCGTATTATTGCAGCATCCGACAACAATAATCTATTGCAGTCATTTCCCTTAGAAACAAACGGAGCAACAAAAGGCTGCTATAAGAGCAGCAATAGGGAGACTATCGCTTTTGCTAAGACAATCGGCTACCAAGAATATAGTGGCTTAGGCTGGTATGGTGTGGTGATACAGCGTCCTATTGCCGAGTAACACTCTGCCCATACCCCAACCCTAAAATCATCGCATAAAACACCGCGATACTTGGCATTTGCAAGCTAAAATCTATCATTGCATGTGCACCCACCAAAACAGAAACGGCGACCGCGAGCGTTGGATAAATTTTCTGCCGTTGCCGCCTTTTTATACCGCGCCAACAAATAGCAATAATCCACAGAATGCTTGTGTAAAACAGGATTGCAGCAGGAATGCCTAGCTCAAAAATCAACTCTAAATAGTCATTATGGGCACGATCATAATAGCCTACCACCGTATAATCCCGATAGAGCGGGAAGGTGTTTTTAAAATTCCCCAAGCCATATCCCGTGAGCGGTGCATCCTCAATAGCTTGCACCAAAATTGCATAAACAGGCCACCGCCCCTCTTCCGCCAAATCCGCTGACATACGTCCGAAAGTGCGGGTATTGCTCCCCGCAACAACCGCCACGATCATCGCAATGGCAGCAACACCCCCCAACAGCTTTACCCACCGTGGCAAGCGTGTTGTGCGTAACGAAAACCCAATAAGTGTCAACATCCCCGCTACCGTGCTCATAAAACCCGCGCGCGAGTTACTCAGCAATACCGTACTCAACACCACAAAAACTGCCGTAAGCATCAATAAACTTTGTGGTTTGAGTAACTCTTTAATCATCCGCTGCATAAAGGAACGCCGCCGCAACCGCGCCTTTTCTGCAATAATTTTCAAGCGTTGCGTCCACAGTGCCATCAGGCACAACGTGCCTACCCCTGCAAACGTGGCATAAGAGTTTCTATTCACAAACGTGCTGGTCAGATCCTTGAAATACGCCCATTTCGCCGTCCAAAGAATACTGGTGTTGCCATTAAAATAAATCCACAACCCATAACATGCATAGCCTAATGCCGCAAAACTCAAGGCTTTAAGGGCTATTTCTGCCCGTTTGGCATTGTGCGTAAGAAGCGCGGTTAAAATAAAAACGAGTGCATAGCTAAAAAATCGGAGAATGTGTTGATAGGTGCGTTGCGTATCAAGCGCGATGCTACTGTGTAAGGGCTTGCCCAAGGCCTTCTCTGCTTCTTGCCACAACGGATGATGCCATGCAACAGGCGTGAAAGACGCTGTTTGCAAGGCTGCCCACAGCAAAACCAGTAAAAATAGCAGCAGCGGTATTTTTAACGGGGATAAGGCAGGTAGAGTGACGGGAGATTCACCCCGCACCGCTAATAATGCGAAGAAAACCGTTGCAAGCGTTGTTATGCCGATGCACAGCGGCAACCACGCCCAATCCCGCGCCGCGCCAAAAGGAAACGGGGACAGCACCACCAAGGCAAGCAGTGCATAGAAAATACCAAGGGCGATGGGGCGCGTTGTCATAAAGGAGGCAAGAATAGATGGGCAGGAGGAAAGAGAAAAGGGATTATCTAGAAAACTTCTAGCCTTCTGCCTTCCAACTCCCGCCTCGTTTTATAGTTATTCCAAAACAAAATTACCCGCTGGCGAAAACAACCGCAACCGAGCGAAAGTGTACATCTTAGTACATGAGCGAGGTTAAGGGAAGTTTGCAGTCGTGGGTAACTTTGTTTTGGAGTGACTATCTTATTCCGCAGCGTTCGGCTCAACACCCTCTTCGTCGGCACCGTCGTTGTCATTTGATAACAACGCATCGACCAACCCTGTGTTGCCGCGCAACGCTTTTTCGATTTGCTCGGCAATCGCAATGTTTTCTTTAAGGAAGATTTTGGCGTTTTCGCGGCCTTGACCAATTTTCTGATTGTTATACGCAAACCATGCACCTGACTTTTCAATCAATCCTGCTTTCACGCCAAGATCAATGAGTTCGCCCATTTTGGAGATCCCTTGGCTGTACATAATGTCAAATTCCACCTGACGGAACGGCGGCGCAACCTTATTCTTCACCACTTTCACGCGGGTATTATTGCCAATAATTTCTTCGCCTACTTTAATTTGCCCGATGCGGCGAATATCCAATCGCACGGACGCATAGAATTTCAGCGCGTTCCCGCCTGTTGTTGTTTCAGGATTGCCAAACATCACGCCGATTTTCTGGCGAATCTGGTTGATAAAAATAACCATACAATTTGTGCGAGAAATAGACGCAGTGAGCTTGCGCAAGGCTTGGCTCATTAGCCGCGCTTGTAAACCCATATGCGAATCGCCCATATCCCCTTCTAATTCGGCTTTAGGGACGAGGGCGGCCACAGAATCCACCACCAAAATATCCACCGCGCCCGAACGCACCAGTGTATCGGCGATTTCTAAGGCTTGCTCCCCTGTGTCGGGCTGGGAGATGAGCATGTCATCAATTTTTACACCTAACTTGGTAGCATAGCTGGGGTCAAGCGCGTGTTCCGCGTCAATAAACGCGCATGTCCCACCCATTTTTTGTGCTTCTGCAATAACATGCAGCGTGAGCGTTGTTTTGCCCGAACTCTCAGGGCCAAAAATTTCAATCACCCGTCCTTTGGGCAACCCACCAATGCCGAGTGCGAGATCCAACCCCAACGAGCCTGTAGACACTGCCTCAATATCCAACGCTTTGCCGCGCTGCCCAAGGCGCATGATAGAGCCTTTGCCGTATACTTTTTCAATCTGCCCAAGGGCTGCATCTAGTGCTTTGGCTCTGTCTACGCTCATAAAATCCTCAAATAATGAATATGTGATGGTATTTTGCTATCAGGTTTTAAAGAGGGATGCAATTGTCTTATAACGTGATAATCGCTTCTTGTAGGAGAAAAGCAGGTTTTTTGGGGCGGATGTGTAGTGTCACCTCTGTATCAAGGCGTTTTAAAAAATCTAACAATTTCCCTTCACTGAAACGGTCAAACTCTCCTGCCATCAGGCGAGATACTTCAGGTTGGGGGATGCCTAGCAACGCGCTGATTTCACGTTGCTTGAGTTTGCGTGCAGACAAAAAACGATGCACCTGAATACCAATTTTCCCCCGTGCAAAAAGTTCTTCCGCGTTTTCTAATCCCAAATCAGCGAGCACGTTGCCGCTACTGTGTTCCATTATTATTGTCTCATTCATAATCCCTCTCTTCGCAACGCTTCTTTATAACGCTGCTTAATCAATTCAATGTCTGCTTGTGGTGTTTTGATGCCGCTTTTTGATTTCTTCTGAAATGCATGCAAAACATAGATTTTTTCACCAATTTTCACGGCGTATACCGCACGATAGGTATCTGTATTATGTCGCTTTACGATCTCAAAAACGCCGCTACCAACCCCCTTAAACGGCTTTGCATCGGTTGACATGCCGCCTGCCTGTGCCAATTGCAGTGCATATCCCATCGATTTACGGACTTCAGTTGGAAAATCTATCATGTTCTTTCGCGCGTCTCCCAGCCATGCAACCTCTTTAAAACGATCTTCCATCGCCATTCTTAATCCTTACTGTATATGAAAAAACCTATAAAATCAAGAATTATATGAAAAAAACACATAATCTCTACACCCCCATCGCCTTCAACATAAAGCCTTCTTTCAACTTAGGGGTGCGTTCTACCACCCCTAACCCAAAGCGGCGGGCGGCTTTCACAACGGGGTTTTCGCTATGAAACAACATATTAAGCTTATCCGTTGCCTGAATCATCGCGGTGTTGGCGGGGCGGCGTTGCGTTTCATATACGGCAAGCAATTCGGGCGCCCCCACATCTAGCCCCACAAACAGTTGTTGTTTTAGTAAATCCCGCAAGCAAATCGTATCTTGCACACCCACATTTAAGCCCTGCCCCGCAATGGGGTGCAAGCCGTGGGCAGAATCACCCAATAAGAGCAGTCTACCCACTGTGTAGCGATGTGCATGCAGCGCATTCAGCGGATAATACCACCTTTTGCCTAAAAGTGATAATTCTCCGAGCATTAAACCAAACTTTTGTTGCAGTGCATGAATAAAAAGCTCAGGCGCAGCGTGCTGCAAATACTGCGCATGCGTGGGTGTTTCTGACCACACGAGCGACGACGTATTGCCCTTTGCAGGCAACAACGCCAAAGGCCCTGCTGCAAGAAACTTCTCGAAAGCCAAGTTATTGTGTGGTTTTTCGTGCCCAATCATACACACCACCGCCGCTTGATTATAAGTGTAGTGTGTAAAGGTGATGCCTGCCATTTTGGCAAGGCGCGACTGCCTGCCATCCGCCCCCACAATCAAAGAGGCACGCAACGGTTGCTGTGTGGTTTTTAACACACCTTTTTCAGCATCCATACTTTCCACAGCACATTCATATATAACTTTAACATTTTGGTATGATGTGATTTTATCAAAAATCTTGCGGCGCAAAATACTATTGTCAACAATATAACCCATCGCCTCCACGGCGACACTCTCGCTTGCGAAATGACAGGAAACGGGGGAGTTTTGATCGGTAATCAGAATGTCTTTAATCGGGGTGGCATTTGGCAAAATGTCTGCCCACACGCCGCACTCGTCTAAAAACAAAGAGTTTGCGTGAGAAATAGCAGTGGTGCGTCCATCACTCTCAGGATTAATTAGGTTTTCTTGGCTTTGAGCCTCCAAAAGCACCATTGAAATCCCCAGCGGCGCAAGGGCTAATGCGGCAATGCTGCCATTCAGCCCCGCCCCCACAATAGCGACATCAAAAAAAGAAGTGTTAAGCATTTGTTTACCTTTGAAAGCGTAAGAAATTATGTAACATCCGAACAGGATATCATCATTATTCTGGATACCAGCTTTCGCTGGTAATTCGCCACTCTCGCAACGACTGCCTGCGGTGCGCTTACCAGCGAAAGCTGGTATCCAGAACAATAAAAAAAGCCGCTGAAAAGTGACGAAATTATAGTCTTTTGATATAATCCTGTTATACTCTATCGCAACAATTGAACAATAAAAACAATCATTATGGCTCGTGTCACCACCCCCCGTCCGCAACAAAATACGTTCCTGCCGCCTGTGTTGGCAGACTATTGCCGTGATACACTCAAAAAACTGAGTGGCTACGCGCTTATTGCGCTGGCATTGTTCCTGTTTTTCTCGTTATTTTCTTATGATCCCAACGATGCGTCCCTCAACACAGCAGCCCAAGGCACGCCGCAAAACTATTTTGGCAAAAGTGGTGCGATCCTCGCGGATTTTCTCATTCAGGCTTTGGGAATTGCAAGTAGCATCTTGGTATTGTGGATTGGCGGCTGGGGCGTTAAACTCTATTTACGCCAAGAACTACCCTCATGGAACAAACGGTTATTAGCAGGACTCAGTGCCGTGATGCTGGCTGCGGTTGGCTTTGCCGCAATGCCCACGCTCTCTTTTTGGAAACACACAACCGCCATGGGCGGGGCAACTGGCTCCCTTTTGCTAAGCATCATTGAAAGCGCCATTCATCTTTCAGCGTATATCCCCGCGCCGCTGATTGGCACAGGGTTTCTCCTTATTGCTCTGTTATTATTGAAATATGCGGTGGCGGCGAGCACCGAAACGGTAGTAAAAACAGTGCAAGCAGGGTATAGCATGGGCTATACAGGCGCAAGCAAAGGTGCCACGGCCGTGTGGTACACGGCTATTTTCCTTGGCAAAATTAAATCTTTGCTGCCACGCTATGAAGCCTTGCCAAACATGCCAAGCCTTCCTTCTTTGCCTAAGCCCCGTGCTAAACCTGCCAAACCGCTTGCCCTCACAGCCAACACAGAGCCATCTATTGTGGCGATTACGGCAAACCCTTCAAAAAAAGAAGCGGCTGTTAAAAAATCATCGGGTTCTACCATCCCCACGCTGCATCATGGGTTGATTTCACTCCCCCCTCTTGAATTGCTCAATGAAAACAAGAGCAAATCGGTACACATTGATAAAAAATATCTCGCGCAACGCATGGAAGAACTTGCGAGAGTCCTTGAGGAATATGGTGTCAAAGGCACGATTATTGATGCCCACCCCGGCCCCGTGGTGACGATGTTTGAGTTAGAACCCGCCGCAGGGATTAAATCTTCCCGCGTGATTAGCTTAGCGGATGACATTGCCCGTTCCATGAGTGCCATTTCTGCTCGTGTTGCCGTGGTCCCAGGGCGGAATATCATCGGGATTGAGTTACCCAATGCGACCCGAGAAATGGTGAGCTTTAAAGCCGTTTTAGCGCATGAAACCTACGCAAAACATAAAACAAAGCTACCACTCGCATTGGGCAAAGATATTGGCGGTAATCCCGTTGTGGTGGATCTCGCCAAAATGCCGCATTTGTTGGTGGCGGGAACAACGGGTTCAGGAAAATCTGTTTCCGTGAACGCGATGATTCTTTCCTTGTTGTTCGCGTTACGCCCTGATGAATGCCGTTTCATCATGGTTGACCCGAAAATGCTGGAATTGTCTGTGTATGACGGCATTCCGCACCTACTCACCCCTGTTGTGACAGACCCGAAAAAAGCCGTTGTCGCGTTGAAGTGGACGGTTAAGGAAATGGAGCAACGCTACCAAGCAATGTCTAAGCTGGGTGTGCGGAACATTGAAGGGTATAATCAACGTATTGGCGAGGCACGCGCCAAAGGTGAAGTGCTGTATCGCCGTGTGCAAACAGGGTTTGATCCTGATACGGGCAAGCCCATTTATGAAGATCAACAACTGCCGCTTGACCCCCTACCCTTCATCGTGGTGATTATCGATGAAATGGCGGATTTAATGCTCGTTGCAGGCAAAGATATTGAAGCCGCCGTGCAACGCCTCGCGCAAATGGCGCGGGCAGCGGGCATTCACATTATTACCGCCACCCAACGCCCGTCTGTGGATGTTATCACAGGCACGATTAAGGCGAACTTCCCCACACGGATTAGTTTCCAAGTGACTTCAAAAATTGACAGCCGCACAATCTTGGGCGAAATGGGCGCAGAACAACTGTTAGGACAAGGGGATATGCTGCATATGGCAGGCGGTGGGCGGATTTCCCGTGTCCACGCGCCGTTTGTGTCTGATGCCGAAGTGGAAAAAGTGGTCGCCTTCTTGAAACAACAGGGCGCACCACAATATATTGACGATGTGACGGTTGATGACGAGGAAGACGGCGGAAAAGCGCCTAAAGAAGAGGGAGGCGACCCGATGTATGAGGAAGCCTTAAGTGTGATTTTGCGCGAGGGAAAAGTCTCTACCAGCTTTATCCAGCGTCACTTGCAAATTGGCTATAACCGCGCCGCACGGATTATTGAGCAGATGGAAAATGAAGGCGTGGTGAGCAAGGCGAATGCCACAGGGAAACGGGAGATTTTGCGATGAAAAGAGTGGTGAGGCACGAGGCACGAGGCACGAGGCACGAAGGGAGAGTAAGAATTCCTTGCTTTTTTGGTTTCTTACATCCTTACATCTTTACTTTCTTACCTTCTCGTGCCTCGTGCCTCGTGCCTCTCGCCTGCCTACTCTTTCTCCTCTCCTCCCCCGCCCACGCACAACAAACCATGTCAGCACAGCAGCGGGTTATATTGCAGAACATCCAAAACTATCTGAACGGCATCAAAACCTTACAGGCAGATATTGAAGACTCCTCGCAAGGTGGCGCGATTCGCCGCACAGGGAAACTCTATATTGTGCGCCCCCTTAAAATCCGCGTGGATTACACGAACCCTGTGGAGCAAGTGATTGGTAACGGGGATTCCGTAGTGCATTACAATGCAGAGCTTGATCAGATCACCTATCTCAGCCTGAGTGACCTCCCTTTCCTGAGTTTTTTAGGGGAAACCATCAACCTCTTTGATCCAAAACTCGATGTGCGCCTCGCCACCCAAGATGACAAAGTCGCCGTGCGCGTGGTGGACAGAACCCGCAAAGGCGATGATCCCGCCAACAAGCCTATAAACCTTGTGTTTCAAAGCAAGCCCTTACAACTTTTATATTGGTATGTGGATTTGCCGAATAACCAACAACTCTACACAACATTGACCAATGTTAAAATGAATGAAGAAATGCCCCAAGGGCTATTTACCTTCAAAAGCCCCCGATTTAACAAGGGTGGTGGTGCGCCAACGCCGCGATAATTTTTATTGCCACGCACCGCTTAAAGATTGTACACCCCCTACTCCTTGATAGATAAAGCTGGTGTGAGTTTGCGGAAGTACCACTCCCGTGTTCTGATTGACACCCCCATAACGTTACATTATAACGTAATAATCTACATATTACAAACAGCAGCACAATCTTCAAATGTTACTGCCAAAAAGGTCGCGATATATGAATGCACTCTTGCCCGTAACCGTTCTCTCTGGCTTTCTTGGTGCAGGCAAAACCACGTTCCTGAATCACATTCTTCATAACCGTGAAGGGCGTAAGATCGCAGTTATTGTCAATGATATGAGCGAGGTGAATATTGATGCCGCCTTGGTGGCAGGTGATCATACAGGGGTTTCCCGCACGACAGAAAACCTTGTGGAAATGTCCAACGGCTGTATTTGCTGCACTCTTCGGGAAGATTTACTGAACGAAGTGCGGACGCTGGCAGAATCAGGCAAATACGACTATCTCGTGATTGAATCCACTGGCATTTCTGAACCCATGCCCGTTGCAGCGACGTTCAGTTTCCGCGATGAAGACGATAACAGCCTGTCGGATGTGGCGCGGCTTGATACGATGGTCACGGTGGTGGATGCCGCCAGCCTGCTGAAAGACTATTCCAGTCAGGATTTTTTGAAAGATCGCGGGGAATCCTTGGGGGAAGACGACACCCGCCCGCTGGTCAACCTGTTGGTAGAGCAAATTGAATTTGCCAACGTGATTATCCTCAACAAAATTGATCTGGTGGATACCGAGACAAAAGCGACAGTGTATAAGGTGATTAAAGCCCTTAACCCCGTTGCGAAAATTATTGAAGCAGAACGGGGAAATGTGCCCCTCTCCGCCATTTTGGATACAGGGTTGTTTAAGGAGGGCGAGGCGGAAAACTATCCGCTGTGGTCACAAGAACTCTATAATTTTAAGGATCACAAGCCCGAAACGCAGGAATACGGCATTAAAAGTTTTGTTTACAGGGCACGCCGCCCCTTTCATCCCGCCAAGTTTCATGCTTTTACGCAAAAACAGTGGGCGGGTGTTCTTCGTGCCAAGGGCTTTTTCTGGCTGGCAAGCCGCCCTGAATGGGTGGGGGATTTGCATCAGGCGGGCGCCGTGGTGCAAACAGAAGCGATGGGCATCTGGTGGACAAACATTCCCAAAGAACGCTGGCCGCAAGACAATGAATGGCGCGAACAACTCAAGAAAAACTGGCATCCTGTGTATGCAGATCGCCGTCAAGAACTGGTGTTCATTGGTATTGATTACGATGAAGCATGGATTCGCCGCGAACTGGATGCCTGCCTTGTCGGCGATGGCAATGCGAAGGCATTAGATTCAGGGCGGTGGTCAAAATTACCTGATCCCTTCCCCGTTTGGCGCAGGGAAGCGCAGGCTGCGTAAAATTGCGGGGGGTTGATGGATTATATCCGCCTAACTCCTCCACGCATCGCTCAACTGCCGCACAACCCCTGCCCCTTGGTAGATAAAACTGGTGTAAATTTGCACGAGTGTTGCCCCTGCTTCTAAACGCTCTGTTACATCCTCTGGTGTGGAAATGCCGCCAACGCCAATGATACAAACCGTTTCAGGCAGTTGGGGGCGTAAATTTTTGAGTGCCTCCAATGCAAAATTTTTGAGCGGAACGCCGCTTAATCCGCCCGTTTCAGCCTTTTGTCTATTTTTGAGTGTTTCAGGACGCTGAATCGTCGTATTGCTCACAATCACGCCGTCAAGCGCGGTTTTCCTGATGATTTCGGCAATATCGGCGATGGCTTCCACCGTTAAATCGGGCGCGATTTTTACCACCAAGGGCGGCTGTTTTGGCTGTTGTTGGCGTTTTTCTTGTACCGCCGATAATAACGCATACAACGGTTCTTTGTCCTGAAGCGCGCGCAAATGGGGCGTGTTGGGCGAAGAAATATTCACAACCAGATAATCTGCAACCGAGGAAAATCGCTCTACACCCAGCACATAATCTTTCACCGCGTCTTCTTGGTGTTTATTTTTGCCTAAATTTACCCCTATCAGGCAGTTTTCCCGCACCTTTGGGGATATTTTCTCCAGCCGTGCCAACATCGCTGTGTGCCCCAGATTATTAAACCCCAAACGGTTAATAATCGCCTGATCTTCTGTGAGGCGAAACAGGCGGGGCTTCTCGTTCCCTGCTTGTGGCAGCGGGGTTGTTGTCCCCACCTCGATAAAACTAAAGCCCAGCTTTGCCAAGCCCATCACTGCCTCGCCATTTTTGTCGAATCCCGCCGCCATCCCCACGGGATGCTTGAACGTCAAGCCCATAGCGTTGATGGGGCTATCAGGAATCTGCTGATAATACGTCGGCACTGCACCAATTTTTAACGCCTTGATAGCAAGGTTATGCGCAGTTTCTGGGTCAAGTTTATGAAGAAGGTTGGTGAGGGGGGGCATAAAAAATTATCCAGTTGCCATGAGTCGTAAACTACAAAAGATGCCGCGCAAAATCCATACTGCCGTGTAGAATACGCACAACATAAATAGTTTCTCGCTCTAGGCGATAGAAAATAACGTGAGCACCTGCCGTCCAGCCTTTGTATTCTGGAGAAACACCATAGCGCGTCCGTCCCTGCTCTGGTGCTGCTTGCAACTGCTGCAACGCCTGCGCCAACACACCTTTATACACAATCGCTTGTTGCTCGCCCCATTGCAGTGTTGTGAAGTTAGCAATCGCCTCAATGTCTTCAAGAGCAGGGTCGGTGATTATAAGCCTGTAATCAGTATGGGGTGACATCTGCCCTGCTTATTTTCTCACCCCGCTTTGCTTTTTCTATACCACCTTGAAATGTTGCCTCTAATAAAGCGGGCGTAAGGGGTTGGGTTTCCCCCTTCTTTATTGCGCGTTCACCGACATCTAAAGCGGCAGACAAGCGGTGTTGCTCGCTTTCTCGCAAGCGGCGCACGGCATCCCGAATGACTTCAGTAACGCTATTGTAATACCCTGCTTGTACTTTACTGCGGATATAGGCTTCGTCTACCTCTGCAAAAGATACTTTCATCATAGATATACCTCTTTATTAATGACCCAATCATACCCCATTTTGGGGTATGATGCAAGAAAGCCTTGCTACCCCCACACTTCGCCCGTAAAACTCCTCACAGCCGTGCCGCGCATCAAGACGTGTCCATCTTTGAGATACTCAATTTCTAAATTCCCGCCATCAAGGATGACGGTCACACATCGCTCGACTAACCCTTTTCTGAATGCGGCGACTGCGGCGGCACACGCGCCTGTGCCGCACGCCTCCGTGATGCCCACGCCGCGCTCCCACACCCGCATTCTTAGCGTTCTTTTATCAAGCACTTGCACAAATTCAACATTGGTGCGTTCGGGAAACAGCGCGTGTGTTTCGATGGGTGCGCCTAAGGCTGTTATATCCAACGCCGCTACATCCTCGGTGAAAAACACGCAATGAGGATTCCCCATGTTCACTGCTACGGGATTAGACAAGCTGCCAGTTTGCAATGGCAATGCCAACGTATCAACGGGTTGACTCAACGGAATATCGCGCCAATCGAACTTTGCCAGCCCCATATCAATTTCTACAGTATCCTCGCTGATACGGCTTGCTTCTAATATCCCTGCGGCAGTCTCAAGCGTGCAGTCGTCTGCGCCTGTTTCTTCCATCACAAGGCGTGCCACGCAACGGCTGGCGTTGCCGCACGCCCCCACTTCACTCCCATCGGCATTGAAGATTTGCATTTTTATATCGGCGGTGGTTGAGGGATGCAGCAATACGAGTTGGTCAAAGCCAATGCCGCGCCGTCTGTCTGCTAAATTGAGTATTTGTGCGGGACTGAGAGTGATAGGATGCGCCCGTGTATCGATAATAACAAAGTCATTACCTAAGCCGTGCATTTTGATGAAAGGAATTTTTTGCATAATTCTAGGGCTTTTAACTTTAAAAAATCAAGGTAGTTTTAAGTCTGGATACCAGCTTTCGCTGGTAATTCGCTACTCTCGCGGCGACTGCCTGTGGTGGGCTTACCAGCGAAAGCTGGTATCCAGAAATTCAAGCAGCAAGATAAACGAGGCTTTATTTTTAAAGAAATCAAGTGCCCCGTTTATAATCACTTGATTATACATCAAACATAGAGTATGCGTCTACTCCTCCTTACTTTACTATAGGGAAAAAACACGTCAGTCCGCGAAGGTTCGCGCACTGGCGCATTTTCGTTTGGAACTATGTTCGACTCTTTATCCACCCGCCTCACAGGCATTTTCGCTACACTCACCAAGCGCGGTGCGTTGTCGGAAGCTGATGTAGACACCGCGTTACGCGAAATCCGCGTTGCCTTGCTCGAGGCAGACGTGGCGTTGCCTGTTGTCCGCACGTTTGTGGCGGCGGTGAAGGAAAAAGCCATTGGGCAGCAGGTGGTGAAAAGCATCAGCCCAGGGCAGATGGTGGTCAAGATTGTGCATGACCACCTGCAAGAAACGTTAGGCATGGAGCAATCGCCGCTCAATTTTAACGCGGTGCCCCCTGTGGTGATTCTCATGGCGGGGTTGCAAGGCTCAGGCAAAACCACCTCGGCAGGAAAAATCGCGCTGCGCCTCAAGAATACGCAGAAAAAGAAGGTATTGCTTGCCTCAACCGATATTTACCGCCCTGCCGCGCAACAGCAGTTAGAAATTCTTGGCAAGCAGGCAGGTGTTGAGACACTCCCCATTATTGAGGGCGAAAAACCGCTAAAGATTACCGAACGGGCGCTCACCACCGCACGCCTGCAAGGCTTTGACGTGTTGATTATTGATACAGCGGGTCGCCTCCACATTGACGACACCTTGATGGACGAGATTAAGAGCATTCATGCCCTCGCCAAGCCCACCGAAACTCTCCTCGTTGCGGATGCCATGACGGGGCAAGATGCGGTGAATGTGGCAACAAACTTTTCCCAAGCCTTGCCGCTCACAGGGATTGTGCTCACCCGTATTGATAGTGATGCACGCGGCGGGGCTGCCCTTTCCATGCGCTCCATCACAGGCTGCCCGATTAAGTTCTTAGGCGTTAGCGAAAAATTGGATGGGTTAGAGGATTTTCACCCTAGCCGTATTGCGGATAGAATTCTTGGCATGGGCGATATTGTTAGCCTTGTGGAACGCGCCTCTGCCAACATCGACCAAGCAGAAGCCGAAAAAATGGCCGCCAAACTGCAAAAGGGTAAGTTTGATTTAGAAGACCTTGCCAGCCAATTTAAGCAGATGAAAAAGCTGGGCAGTATGTCCTCCCTCATCGGCATGATCCCTGGAATGGGCGCGATGAAAGACAAGCTAAATAGCAATGATGCGGAAAAGTCTATGCGGCGGAGCGAGGCGATTATCTCCTCCATGACGCCGTTTGAACGCCGCAACCCTAAGATTCTCAACGCCTCTCGCAAGCGACGTATTGCGGGTGGCGCGGGCGTGGAAGTGCAGGAAATCAACCGCCTGCTCAAACAACACGAACAAATGGCACTCATGATGAAAAAAATGGGTGGCATGAGTAAAAAGCAACTTCTCCGTGGTGGAATGCCACAGGGGTTGCTGAAATGAGGCGAGAGTAGAGAGGCGAAAGGCGGGAGATTTTTTGACTTCTCTCGCCCACTGCCTCCCTACTCCCGCCTGTTAAATATTGTAAAACGATAACCAGATAAAGGAACACTACCCATGGCAGTAAAAATCAGACTTTCTCGCGGCGGCAGCAAAAAACGCCCGTTCTATCGTATTGTGGCAGCATCGGCGGATGCCCCCCGCGATGGTAAATTCTTGGAGAAATTAGGCACCTACAACCCGTTGTTGCCGCAAGACCACGCACAACGCTTGGTGCTCAATGAAGAGCGCATCAAATATTGGCTCGGCACAGGCGCGCAAGCAACAGACCGCCTGCACCGCCTGTTCGGGAAAATTGGCATTGTGGAAAAACGCGCTATCCCGAATAACCCGACACAAGCCGCTCCGGGGAAAAAAGCCCTTGATCGTGCAGAAAGCCGTGCAGAAAAAGCACGTAAACGCGAAGAGGCATTGGCTGCTGCGAATGCCGCGCCAGCTGTGGAAGAAGTTGCAGCACCTGTTGCTGCTGCAGAAGAAACACCTGCTGCGGAATAGTTTTGGAGTTTGAGAAGAAGAAAAAGCTCCTGTCGATTGGCAGGGGCTTTTTTATTGAAATAAAATAATTTTATGGTATATTTGCTTTAAAGGAGCATTATATGACAACAGAGAATACACTCTGGACTTACGCAGTTCTATACTCATCGTAACTGAAGAAGTTGCGATGTTTCGCTCAAGCGCCGCGCGGGCTTTACCGCTCGCAAATTTTTTTGCAAAT
>CANGXP010000006.1 GCA_947457935.1 Alphaproteobacteria bacterium
CTTGTGGGAGAGGGCTGGGGTGAGGGGGCGTTAAGCATCGCGGGGTGCGGAAATCTCCCTTTCAGCAAACGATTTATACCTCCTAAAACGGCAGCACCGCATCCAAAACCTGTTGCCCATAGCGCGGTTGTTGCACGTCAGAGATATGTCCCTTACCGCCATAGGCAATGCGGGCTTCCGCAATTTTTTCGTAAGAAATGGTATTCAGCACGGTAATATCTTGCGGGCGGACAATCCCTGTAATTTGCAGCTCACGCAGTTCATAATTCACGCGAATTTCTTGCCGCCCAAGAATGACTAAATTGCCATTAGGGAGTTTTTGCGTCACGGTTGCGGCAACTTTTAAGTTCACCGCTTCGCTTCTATCTACTTTGCCCGTACCACTGTTGGAGGATTGATTATTCAGCCCCACAAGCGCATCACTGGTTGTGCCGTCAGGCAGCACAGAATTAATTTGCGATTCTAACCCAAATAAATTGGTAAAGCCGCCACTCTCGCTATTATCCCGCGCTCTGGTGCTGGTATTAGAAATTTGCGCTTCGTCATCCACCTCAATGAGCACGGTTAAAAGATCGCCCACATCGTTGGCGCGTTGATCCTTAAAGAATGAACGCGAGCCTTTTTGCCACAACGAATTGGGGTTGCGAATGGTGGGTTGCGGCTCGGGCATGGGAAGGGATACAGGTTGGTATCCCGCCACTTGTGTGGGGTTTTGCACAGGCGACATACTTGGCTCTTTGCCAATATTTTGCAACCGATCAAGCGTGTTGCACCCACTTAAAGCAAGGCTAAGAACAAGAACGCTAGAGAGAGTTTTTAAACGAAACATACTTCTATCTACGACCACAAACATTTACATAAGATTAACGATAGGTCTTTTTTGTATCCTGCAACGCTTGAACAACAATGCGTCCATTATCTCCTAGCGAGGTTGGCACTTCCACCGTTCCTGCCGACACAACAACACCTTCAATCGTTTTTTTACTGGTGAGATTCAGCGCACGAATGGAATCGCCCATTGCGCCATCTTCCAAAGCACGTCCCTGCACATTCAGTTGCATATATGCCGTGCTGACTTTCATGGCGATAATCTCCCCCTTTTTAATAATTTTCGGCGCGGTCACGTCGCTCTCATTTAAAGGGCGTTGCGCGGAAAGACTGCGCTTGGTTTCCATGCCAATCAGTTTATCCTTCTCCATCACAACGCGGTTATTCATTTTGTCTTCTGCAAGGGTAAGTGTTGCAATGTCTGCCTCTGTGATGATACTCCGTGCAGCAAGGTTGCTGGTCAACACAGGCACAGCCAACATCGGGCTATACCGCCCGCCAATTTCTAAAACTTTTACCGTAACCCCTGTGTCATTTTTAATCGAGAGGGTGGCATTAAAGCGTTTACGCGCATCATCCGTGGTGAGATTTTCCAGCGTATAGCTAGGATTTTTCGCCGCAATTTCTGTGTTCAGCACTTCACTATCCAGCGTGAGGCTCACATCATCCGCCCCCAACTGATTTTTCAGTTCTGTTTTGATAAGAGCCGCTTTTTGTTCGCGCTCAAGCGTTGCCGCAAAAGCCGTATCTGCAAAGAACCCAACAAAGAGTGCCGCTACTAAAAGGGTTATTTTTTTATTGTATGTCATTTGGTTACCTCAGAAATAGTGTGTATAGACCTTTTGTAAAAGTCGCTAGGACGCTAGCGAAAATGGGTATTTTCGAGAACCGTAGCGCAGTGTATTCTTCATACATGAGCAACGGAAGCACAGAAAAGGCACATTTGCAGCAAGTCATAGTAGACTTTGACAAGAGGTTTATTAAGAAGTCATACGATTCGTCGTCGACATCATCTGCTCGCTCGTTGAAATCACTTTAGAATTCATCTCATACGCCCGTTGTGCGGTAATCATGTTGGTAATTTCGCTTACCACATTCACGTTTGATTGCTCCAAAAACCCTTGCATAATTGCGCCATAGCCGGGTTCTGCGGGTGCCCCAGGGGTTGCCGCACCAGAGGCAGGGGTTTCTAGGAATAAATTGCCGCCCACGGCTTCTAGGCCGCCTTCGTTGGCAAAAGTTGCCAGTTCAAGCTGCCCCAGATTCACGGGCGTAACCTGTCCGTCAATTTTTGCGAACACTTCGCCACTTTCGTTAATACTTACGTCGCGTGCGTCATTGGGCACGCTGATGCCGGGGTTTACGGTATAGCCATCTTGGGTCACAATCGTGCCATCGGGGCTAAGCTGGAAAGAGCCAGCGCGGGTATAGGCCGTCTCACCTGTGGGGAGGGTTACTTGAAAATACCCCGAGCCGTTAATCGCCAGATCAAACTTGTTGGTGGTGGAGGCAAGCGGGCCTTGCTCCATAATCCGATACACAGCAGAAGCCTTAACCCCTAAACCTAACTGCACCCCTGCAGGGACAATCGTGCCGCTTGCGCTGGATTGCGACCCAACGCGGCGTTCGTTTTGATACAGCAAATCTTGGAATTCCGCCCGCTGGCGTTTATAACCTGTGGTGGTCATGTTGGCGATGTTGTTTGAGATAACATCAACATTGAGCTGTTGGGCTAACATGCCCGTTGCGCCGGTACTGAGAGCTTTCATTTGGGGTATCTCCTATTAATTATTGGTGCCAGAAAGCGTGGTTACGGCTTTTCTTAGGCGTTCGTCTTCGGTATCAAGAAACTTTTGCGCTTGTTCATAACTGCGGGAAACGTTAATCATTTCCGCCATTTCCAAGATGGGCTGGACGTTAGAGCCTTCAATCATGCCTTGACGGAGTTCAAATCGCGGGACAGCTTGCGGTTGTTGATCTGTTTCATAAAGACCATTTTCCATCTTTTTCAGATTGCGCTCATCCTCAAACCGCACCACTGCTAACGTGCCAATTTGCACGTTGTCGGCATTAATTTCCCCTGTTGCGCTGATGGTAATATCTTTTGTGCCTTGGGGAATGGTAATCGGCTTTTTGTTTTGCAGGTTATCAAGCACGGCGTTGCCGTCACGGGTGGTAATTTTTCCTTCATTATCAAGGCTGAAATTGCCCGCGCGGGTATAGCGAATGCCGTCTGCTGTTTGAATTTGAAAATAGCCTTCGCCGTTAATGGCAATATCAAGCGGGCTGCCTGTGGGCGTAATCGTGCCGTTTTTCAGGTCACGTACCACCCCGAAATCTTGTACATAATTAATTTTCGCGCCATTTTCAGCTTTATTAACAAAGCTACTGAACAGCGGTTTTTCACCTTTATATGCGGTGGTTGACATGTTCGCGATGTTGTTCGCAACCATGTCCATCTGCCGCCGCAGCGCGGTTAAATGCGAGAGATTGATGTATTGCGTATTGTCCATAGCCGTAACTTACCTGCACAACTCGGTTGAGTGTTTTGTGTCTCACGTTGTCTCGCGAAACTATTGTGCAGAGAAGGTATGCAGGAAGTGTGCCAAGGGGGGATGGTGTAGGGTTTACCGTCTCGTGCTGATTTAAATAAAATTCTTGCAAAAAATGTGCATATATATTATTTCTAATGCAATTCTTAACGTATCTTTTGATGCGTGCACCCTCAGGTGCCAAATCCTCATTTGGGTTTTTTAAGATGCTTATGATTTTTTTAGGAGTTTAGTTTGTATGTCAGATTATAGCGACCTTTTCAAAAACGATACTCAGACAAAAACAATATTTACTGCGGCAGCTGCAGTTACGGATGAAGCGCAGGCTCTGGCCTTCACGAACGCTAACATTGCCTACCAACAAGGTATTATGAGAATACCAATGCCAGACGACGCTGCTCGAAAAGGTGTGTTGAAAAACATTTATAATTTCGCTTGGAAGTATCTGGCAACAGAAGGGACTGACATAGAAAAATGTCAGAAAGTAATTGACCTCTACTCCAAGGCTAATGAGGCGTTCCCGAACGATCTGCCCGCTATTACAGCTGAGCAAGCTGTAGAAATGAGAAATAACAGTGCTCGTTCACTATAATTTCCCCCTTCTTGGGGGGGCTACTTTGTTAGATAGCGTCCGTATCATTATCAAAATTCTCAAGTCAAATATGCATCGCACAAAATCCGAAACCCTAACCCCGAACAACTAAACCCTCCCTAAACCCCCAAAGGCTCTAACCCCCCAGCGCCCAACGTCGGCACAGAAGACTTTGCCTTGGTTTTGCCCTTTTTCGGCGACTTGGTTTTAATACCATCACGGTTCAGCGGTACGTCATTGAGCACATCTCTAATTTCATCACCTGAAAGCGTTTCATACTCGAGCATCGCCTGCGCGAGTTTTTCCAAATCAGCCGCTTTTTCAATCAGAATCGCTTTTGCACGGGCATATGCTTCTTCCACAATGCGGCGGATTTCGCTGTCCACAAGGTTAGCTGTCGCATCAGACATGTTTTTACTTTGCGTGTAGGAATGCCCTAAAAACACTTCTTGACTGTCCGAACCATAATGTAGGGGGCCCAATTTCGCACTCATGCCCCATTCTGTCACCATACGCCGTGCCATATCGGTTGCCATGCGAATATCGCTGGAGGCTCCCGTTGTCACTTTTTCCGCCCCAAAAATCAATTCTTCGGCAATCCGTCCGCCCATCGCAACGGCTAAATCATCATGGAGTTTTGCTTTCGGCATCGAGTATCTGTCGCCTTCAGGCAGGCGCATCACCATGCCCAACGCTCGACCCCGCGGAATGATGGTTGCCTTATGAATCGGGTCAGACTCAGGGCAGTTGAGTGACACAATCGCGTGTCCTGCTTCGTGGTAGGCGGTCAGTTTTTTCTCGTCATCACTCATGGCAAGCGAGCGACGCTCTGCCCCCATCATCACCTTGTCTTTGGCTTGCTCTAATTCCTGCATGGAAACAGTGCGGCGATTCTTCCGCGCTGCAAGCAACGCCGCTTCATTCACCAAGTTGGCAAGGTCTGCCCCTGAAAATCCGGGTGTACCCCGTGCAATAGTCCGCGCATCCACATCTTCCGCCATCGGTACTTTTTTCAAGTGCACCCGCAAGATTTTCTCCCGTCCTGAAACATCAGGATTCGGCACAACCACTTGTCTGTCAAAACGGCCGGGGCGCAACAAAGCAGGGTCAAGCACATCAGGGCGGTTGGTTGCCGCAATCAAGATGACGCCTTCATTCGCCTCAAAACCATCCATTTCAACCAGTAATTGGTTCAGGGTTTGCTCGCGCTCATCGTTGCCGCCGCCAAGTCCTGCCCCACGGTGTCTACCCACCGCGTCAATCTCATCAATGAAAATAATGCAGGGGGCGTTTTTCTTGCCTTGCTCGAACATATCCCGCACGCGGCTTGCACCAACCCCGACAAACATTTCCACAAAGTCAGAGCCAGAAATCGTGAAGAACGGTACATTTGCTTCCCCTGCAATGGCACGCGCCAGCAAGGTTTTCCCTGTTCCGGGAGGACCCACCAACAAAACACCTTTAGGGATTTTGCCGCCCAAGCGTTGGAATTTCTGGGGGTCTTTCAAGAAATCCACTACTTCTTCGAGTTCATTTTTGGCTTCATCAATGCCCGCCACATCATCAAACATGATGCGGCCCGATTTTTCCGTCAGCATTCGGGCTTTAGACTTACCAAAACTCATCGCTTTGCCGCTGCCCGATTGCATTTGCCGCATGAAGAAAATCCACACGCCAATGAACAGCAACATCGGCACCCACGAGAGAATCACACTGCCCAACGAGCCAGTCTCTTCTGTTGCACTGCCACCACTTGCAGGGCGCGCATGAATCCGCACTTTTGCCTCTTGTAATTTTTTCACAAGGTCAGGATCATTGGGGCTATAGGTGACATAGCGCGTGGCGGGATTATCCCGCAAAATCACGTTAATTTTATCGCCCTGCATCAACACTTCTGAAACATTATTCGCGGCAAGCTGCGAAGAAAACTCTGTGTAATCCATCGTTTGTGCGGTGTCTTTGGTGGTGTCTTGCATGACGCTAAACAGCCCCATCAACAACACGACCACAACCACCCACACCATAATATTTTTGCCTAAAGGATTCACGCGTTGCGCCTTTCAAGAAGAGAATTATTTAGTGTAGTCTATCACATTTTTTTATAAAAAGCGATAACCCAACACGAAATAATATGGGGTTACGTTGCCCATTTCGCAAGGTTTTTCAAAAGAATATTATGAGAATTTTGAGTGTGCTAACCAGTTACGCGCTAAGGCATCTTGTGTTACCCACACCCCTGATGCCATACTAACCACCGTGTCATTGTCCCACACACAAGGCATTGTAAGGCGCACGGGATAGGGCAGGGGGCGGAGTGCCTTGCCCATCTCCGTTTTGTTGATGCGTTGCCAGCCGAGGGTGCCGAGTGGTTTAATGTTCTCAACTGTGCCATTTAGTAAAAATCGCCCGTCCCAAAGCGTTTCTGCGCCTTTGAGGGTGTTTTTCATGCAAGATGCAGGTTCACGACAAAGGGTGAGGGTATCCCCTGTTAGATACAGCAGACAGCCATGCAAAGTGCGCTTTACAAAGGATTTTTGCAGCGTTTTTTCTAGTTCGAGCAGATTTTCCAAGCGTGGTGGTTTTGTATTCCCACTCACCGCCATAAGCAGGCTACGCAAGCATCTCAGGGTTATTTCTTGGGGAGATTTTAGAAAATCAGGTAGAAAAATATGCACATATCCTTGTGCATATGCATGGGCGGTGGCTTGAAGATGGCTTAATGCATAGTGTTCAAGGGCATTGTCGCTGCGGGAAAGATTGTCCATCGCGTGGCTAATTCGCTCAAAAGCAACGCCTGAGTCCCGCAGAATCCCTGCGAGTTGGCGCATTTTGGTGCGGGTATATTTTAAATTATGATTGCTAGGATCGTCAATCCACGATTTTTTGCGGGCTGTAAGCGTTGCTTTGAGCCGCTCTGGAGGCACTTTTAACAGCGGGCGACACAACAAAATGCCATTGTGTTCGCGGATTGCTGCCATCCCTTTTAGTCCCTGCACGCCGCTGCCCCGAGCGAGGCGGATTAGAAAGGTTTCAGCCTGATCCTGCAGATGATGCCCTAAGAAAAGTTGGCTAATATTTTGTGATTTACAATAGGCTGTCATCAAGGAATATCGGGCCTCTCGAGCCAACTCGTGTATGTTTGAGGTGGGTTTTTCACCCTCCCACACCAATATTTCATGAAAAATGCCCTCTACGGTGCACCATTCCTTGACCTTAGCCGATTCTGCTGCAGAGTCTTCCCGCAAGCCATGATCCACCGTGAGGGCGACAAGGGATGCTCTTCCCCATTCTTTCAGGAGCAACAGCAACGCCATGCTGTCTGCCCCGCCAGAAACCGCCACAGCGATGCGGTCGGCTGCTGGGAAATCCGCCATTAACGCGGAAAACTCAAGAACTGTTACGTTTTTTTTTACTGGCACGCCAACTTGGTTTTCTCTTGCTCTGCACGGGTTTTAAGGACAGTGGCAGCGGTCGGATAATCGCTCGGCAGGCGAGAAAACGCTTTGCAGGCTTGCTCTTTATTGCCCAAAGCGTTGAGGGACATGCCTAGTTTTAGTAAGGTATCAGGCGCTTTGGTGTTTTTGGGGAATTTTTTATAGCCCTTTAAAAATTCTGCTGCCGCATTGTTGAAGTCTTTACGCACATAATATGTCTCGCCTAACCAATACTGCGCGTTTCCCGCCAGTGTATTGTCAGGGTATTTTTTCAAAAACGCCGTAAAATCTGTCGCCGCCCCTTTGTAATCAGCGCGTTTCAGTTTAGCAAAGGCTGCATTATACGCGTCTTCTGCTGTGCCGCTGGCTAAATCCCCTGTTTGCGCGGGGGGCGTGTCGCTGGGCAGGGGGGTAAGCGTGTCTGTTGCTGCTGGTTGCGCGTCAACAGGCGCGGGAGTGGGTTGTGGTGCAACGGCAGATAACTTTTGTTTTTCAAGAGACTCTACTTTTTTATTAAGTTGTTGCATGAGAAATTTTTGTTGCTCAAAATCGCCTGTTAATTGTTCTAAGGCACTTTCCAGCGCGTTGAGTCTTTCTTCGGTGGGATTGCTACTTTGCACAAAGGCATCTTGAGCAACGGCAGATGTTGCTAAAAATAAGGCACTGATGGCGGTTAAACTGATGAACGTGCGGCGCATTGAATGGCTCTCCTCTTTTGTTCTATCTTCAACAATAAATTATTTTATGCAAGAGGGTTTGCGTGTGGTATCATTAAAATCAAATAAGGGGTTCTTATGCGTCTGCTGTTATCAATATGCGTGTTGTTTTTGATGAATGTGCAAAGTTTTGCCCAGCAAGAGGGATACACCTATCAAGCACCTCTACCGAGTATTGGCGGCACGATTCGGCAAGGCGGCGGTGTTCCTGCCACTGGCGGTGGGAATGAACAGGCTTATTTCATGGAAGACTGCCAAAAGCAGTTTCAAAGCCAGCCGTTTTTAAAGTTGATGGGCGCATTGTTGCCCCCTGAAAAAATCCGTGCTTATTGTGCTTGTAACTATAATGGTTTCACGCAACGGGGGTTGATGGCGCAATATTGGCAATATAATAGCTTAACGGCATCAGGGCAGGTGCAAGCGGCGTATGGTCACCCTGCAAGACCTGCTATTGAAGCAGTTACACAGGCGTGTGGTCCTGCGTTACAATAGATCTCTTGTCTCCCGCAAATTTTCAACTATCTTGCCGACAAGAGAGGTAAGCTAATGTCACACTATTTTTCCCGCTGGATGTTCACCTGTTGCGTGTTGATTTTTATCATGGTGGTGATTGGTGGGGCAACGCGGCTGACGAATTCGGGTTTGTCGATTGTGGAATGGAAGCCGATTCATGGCACAATTCCCCCGCTGAATGCCGCTGAATGGCAGGAAGAATTCGCAAAATATAAGCAATACCCTGAATACCAGAAAATCAACAAAGGCATGTCTTTAGAAGAGTTTAAGGGCATTTTTTGGTGGGAATATATCCACCGTGTGTGGGGCAGGGTAATCGGGATGGTGTTTTTGTTGCCGCTGTTGTGGTTTGCAGTGGTGAAAAAAGTTCCCGTACGCACGTTGCTCCCCTTTGTGGGGCTGTTTGGTTTGGTCTGTTTGCAAGGTTTTATGGGCTGGTTTATGGTGCAAAGCGGGTTGAAGGATAATCCCGCTGTAAGCCATTATCGCCTCACCGTGCATTTATTGCTCGCCCTTATCCTTTTTTCTTTGTGCTATGGGATGGGTTTAAAGCACGCGTTCAACATAAATACGGCGCGGGTTAGCAATTTCCTGACACGCTACACAAGCGGGTTTTGCGTGTTGTTATTTGTAACGATTGCCACGGGCGGCATGGTGGCAGGCAGTGATGCAGGATTGATTTATAATACATTTCCGTTAATGGAAGGGCATATTATGCCGCCAGAGGCGTTTCAAATGCAGCCGTGGTGGGTTAATTTAGGGGAGAATCCCGCAACTAAACAGTTTGTCCATCGAATGCTTGCGTATGCAACATTTTTTGCAGGTTTGGGATTGGTGTATGCCGTGTGGGTGCGTGCGCCGAAAGTGGATGCTGCAAGGCGGGAGAGTTTGGTATTATTCGTGTTGCTGTGTTGCCAAGTGGGGCTGGGTATTGCAACGTTGCTGTATCATGTGCCTGTGGTTTTAGGCGTGTTGCATCAGGCTAATGCGGTGTTGGTGTTAGCGGCGGCATTGCGTTTATGTTTTTTGCAGCGGTATTTGATGTAGCATAGCAACGCCTGTCCTTGCCCTCTATAGGACGTTCCTGTCTGCGTCTGTCTGGTCCTACATAACTTGCTTGCTTGATAAAGGAGCGAGGATTGTTGAGCGCGGATTCTATTTTTTGCTGCAGCGTGTCTAACGTCACTGGTTTTACCATAAATTCATTCATGCCCAAATCACGTGCCTTTTTTACATAAATTGCCTCTCCGTGCCCTGATAGAAAAATAAAAGGGATATAAGGATTGCGGCTTTTTATATCTGTACGGATTTTTTCTAAAAGGCTGAAGCCATCGGCGGGTTCCATGCGAATATCACAGAGCACAATATCAAACGCATGTTCTTGAAAAACCTTGAAGCCTTTATCTCCATCGCTTGCATCTATAATATTTTTAACGCCTATTACGCCAAGCAATGAGCGCAAAAGTATGCGCATATTTTGATTGTCATCAACAATCAAGACTTTTAACTTGGATAAAGACGCTGTACTCATAGTTAAAAGAGTATAAAGAAATAGTTAATAAAGAGCAAATACAATTTATGGCAGGACATTCCAAATTTAAAAACATCATGCACCGCAAGGGCGCACAGGATGCAAAACGCGCCAAGCGGTTTACGAAAATCATCAAAGAAATTACTGTTGCAGCAAGGGCAGGCAATCCTGACCCCAGCATGAATCCACGGCTGCGCACGGCACTTGCGGAAGCGCGGGTAGAAAACGTCTCAAAAGACACTATCGAACGCGCCATTAAAAAAGCCACTGAAGGCAATACAGGCGAGAATTTTGAAGAAATCCGCTATGAGGGCTATGGCGTGAAAGGCGTTGCCGTGATTGTGGAGGCGTTGACGGATAATCGCAACCGCACCGCCTCCGATGTGCGCTCAACCTTTAGTAAATATGGCGGCAGTTTGGGAGAAACCAACAGCGTTTCTTTTATGTTCAATCGCGTGGGGCAGATTATTTACCCTTTAAGCGTTGGGTCGGCAGACAAAGTGTTTGAAGCTGCCATTGAGGCAGGGGCAGAGAATGTGGAAAGCGGTGATGATGCGCACGAAATCACCTGTGCGGTGGAAGATTTTTATACGGTGCGTGATGCCTTAGAAAAAACGTTGGGTTCTCCTCAAGAAGCCGCTTTAGTCTGGATTCCACAAACAACGGTGGCGTTGGATGAAGAGGCGGCCGTGAGTGTGTTAAAATTGATGGACGTGCTGGAAGACAACGATGATGTGCGGAGCGTGAGTGCGAATTTTGATATTGCGCCAGAGGTGTTGGTGAAGCTAGCAGGTTAGGTAAGGCAGCAGGGGAATAACTATAATGATTATTATTGGACTTGACCCCGGCTTGAACAACACAGGATGGGGCATCGTTGATTTTCAGAGTGGGAGGCTGTCGTTTGTGGCGGCGGGGGTGATCAAGCCCAGCAGCGATTTACCAATGGCAGACCGCCTTAAAGGGTTATTTGCAGGAATTTTACGTGTGTTAGAGGAGTATCAACCACACACGGCGGCTGTGGAAGAAACCTTTGTGAATACCAACCCGCGCTCTGCCTTGATTTTGGGGCAGGCGCGCGGCATTGCGTTGATGACCCCCGCCTTTTATGGTATCCCTGTTGCGGAATATGCGGCAAACACGGTTAAAAAAGCGGTGGTGGGCGCGGGACATGCCGATAAAACACAAGTGCAGGCGATGATACGTTTGTTGTTGCCAACAAGCGGCACGCAAGGCGCGGATGCGGCAGATGCACTGGCGGTGGCGATTTGTCATAGTCATTTTGCAAAGACGGCGAACAGGTGGAAGGCGGGGTGAGCTTTTGTGTGTTTTTTGATACCCCTCACCCCAACCCTCTCCCACAAGGGGAGAGGGAGTACCCCCGTATCGCTTGCTAAGACTTTTACAAGAACGCCCTGCACTAGAGGGCATAAAGAAAGCCCCCTCTCCCCTTGTGGGAGAGGGTTGGGGTGAGGGGGAATAATGAACTCTTTGCAGGATAAAGCGCGGAAATTACGCCGTAATCAAACAGATGCCGAGAGATGGTTGTGGCAACAGTTGCGTGCAAAACAACTTGGCGCAAAATTTCGCAGGCAGCAGTCTATACCACCGTATATTGTTGATTTTGTATGTTTTGAGCATAAGTTGATTATTGAAGTGGACGGCGGACAGCATGACGCGCAACAACAGTATGATGCACGAAGAACAAAATTTTTGGAACAACAAGGGTATCATGTCGTGCGGTTTTGGAATAATGATGTATTTGAGAATAAAGAGGGTGTTTTGCAGCATATTTTGACGTGTATTAGGGAGAAAATCCCTCACTCCAATTCTCTCTCACAAGGGGAGATGGAAGCATGATAGCACAACTGAAAGGACTGGTGGACGCAATTTTAAGCGATGCGGTGATTCTAGATGTACACGGCGTGGGCTATAAAGTGTTTTGCTCGCAAAAAACCTTGAGCAACCTCCCTGCGTTGGGGGAAGGCGTGGTGTTGCTGATAGAAACACACGTGCGGGAAGACCATATTCACCTTTATGGCTTTGCCAGCGAAGAAGAGCAAGCATGGTTCTTAAAACTCTCCAGCGTACAGGGGGTGGGCAACAGAACGGCGTTGTCTATTTTGTCGGTGTTGTCGCCGTTTGACCTGCAGCAAGCCATTGCCGCGCAAGATAAAACCAGCATCACCCGTGCAGATGGGGTGGGGGCAAAAATTGCGCTCAGGATTGTAACAGAATTGAAAGATAAGGTGGTGGCGATGCCAGCAGGGGTGGCGGCGTTGCGGCGCGGGAATGCGCCAGTGTCGAATCAACCACAAGGCGTGTTTGAGGATGCGGTGTCGGCGTTGGTGCATTTGGGGTATCAACGGAGTGCAGCGGTGAATGCAGTTGGTGTTGCGTTAGCAAAAGTAAATAATACCAGTGATATGCAAGAAATTATTAAAGTATCCTTACAAGAATTGAGTGCATAGGATTATGGAAGCCATCACCACCCCGAAAAAACTTGAAGAAGATAAGGCAGAAAATAGCCTGCGCCCGTTGTCGTTGGCGGATTTTATCGGGCAACCCGCCCTCAAAGCCAATCTTGCGGTGTTTGTGGAGGCGGCAAAAAAACGCACTCAAGCGCTTGACCACGTTTTGTTTTATGGCCCTCCCGGATTGGGTAAAACGACGTTGGCGCAAATTGTGGCGAAAGAACTGGGCGTGAATTTTCGGGCAACAAGTGGCCCCATGATTACTAAGGGCGGGGATTTAGCCGCGTTGCTGACGAACCTACAGCCGCATGATGTGTTGTTTATTGATGAAATTCACAGGCTGCCTGCGGCGGTGGAGGAGGTGCTCTACCCTGCCATGGAGGATTTTCAGCTTGATTTGATTATCGGTGAAGGCCCGTCTGCCCGTTCGTTGCGTATTGACTTGCCGCCGTTCACCTTGGTTGCGGCAACCACCCGTTCGGGGATGCTCACGAATCCATTAAGAGACAGATTCGGTATTCCCCTGCGGCTGGATTTCTATACGCCTGAAGAATTAAAACTGATTGTGCAACGGGGCGCGGGCAAATTGCAGATGGATTTAACTGAGACGGGTGCGTTAGAGATTGCCACACGGGCACGGGGTACGCCACGCATTGCAGGGAGATTATTACGCCGTATTCGCGATTTTGCCGCCGTTGCGAATGTTAGCCCGATTGACCGTGTGCATGCGGATACCGCGCTGAATCGCTTGCAGGTGGATAGCCTTGGCTTAGATGATATGGACAGACGCTATTTGCGTTGTATGGCGGAAAATTATGGCGGGGGGCCTGTGGGGGTGGATACCCTCGCTGCTGCTTTATCAGAGCAACGCGATACGCTAGAAGAAGTGATTGAGCCATATTTATTGCAGCAAGGGTTTGTGGCGCGTACACCACGCGGGCGGATGTTGGCGCATAAGGGCTATAGTCATTTAGGGCTAACGCCGCCTGCTGTGATGCAAACGGGGTTGTTTGGGGAGGAAGCTATATCATAGATATTTTTTCTGCTGCAGCCATGTTCGTTAGAAATCATTAGTGTTTTATCAATTTATGGTGTATATATAGTAATACATGTATACTATAATAGTGAGGTTGTATGAGTGATTCAACGTCTTCTGAACTAGAACCTAACAATACCCCCTCTACGACTCCACAAGCTGCCGAACCAGATACACAAGCGACAGAACGGCTTGCCGAAATGCTCCGCCAAGCCGTCAAAATGATGCAAATGTGGCTATCATTTGTCACACAAAGCGTTGAAGCCGATAAAAAATCCGCTTCTCAAGAACCGCCTGTTAAAATCACCACCATTCCGGGGTCAACAAGCGCCTCAATCGCCTATAAAAACGAAACAGGCGATTCTCAAAATATGGTTGTGAATTTTCCGAACGGCATTGACAACGAGTGGGTAGGCAAGTCTTTTCAGAGAATGCAGGCAGCATGGCGCGAAGCGGCTTCTCAAGAGAAGACTCGTCAACAAGAAGGCGCAAACACCTTTATTAAGGAAACAATTGCCCTAGAAGGAATTTTAAGACAAAGCGGCGCAACACGCGACCAAATAAATGATGTTGTAGCCTGTACGGTGATGCAAGAAACACGACAAATTTTGGAAACAGAGCGAGCGAAAGGACTGTATGAGGAGCAAAATCCTCCTACACCTATACCGACGCAAGCACCATCCAGTAATGTAGCTGAACCATCCCAAGAAGCACAAAAAAATACAGGACAAGAAAATCAAGGACAACAAAACAACTCATTTCGTTACGCCCCTAAAAACCCTGCGAATGACACGGGACAACCAGACCAAGAACCTCTTGTTTTAGAAAATGTTGCCGCAGGGGCGCGGTTAAATTATCCAGGTCGCCAAGTGATTGTGACTGGCGATATTGGTGAAGGCGCTGACCTTAAGGCAGCGCATATTGAGGTGCGTGGCAACGTGTCGGATAACGTCCGCTTAGTTGCCGATGCGCCGAATAACTCAACGCTGTCTATTGCGGGAACAGTGGGAAGTAACGTGGTGCTTACGGGCGGGGCGGTCACCGCCGAAACAACTATTGGCAATGGCGTTTCAGTGAATGCGGGTAAATTAACTGCTAAGGATATTGGGGATAATGCAAATATCAATGCAGGGAAATTAACCGCTGAATCAGTTGGAAATAATGCCGATATTAATGCGGGGAAGGCAGAAATTAGCAAGAGCATTGGCAATAATGCTGAAATTAACGCAGGCAAATATGAATTGGGAACAAATGTCAGCCCTGCCACTATGGGAACAAAAAATACAATCAATGCTGGAAATGCCGTTCTTAATACAACAGGTATTGAAGATGCTACTGTAAACGCAGGGATGTTAGAAGTTCCAAACGGAAATATAAACGGCAGTACAATAGATGTTGGTAGCGTTCAAACCACAGCAAAAATATCAAACTCCACAGTTTATTTCCGCCAAAATGCCCAAATTGGCACGGTGAACAACTCCACGGTTGAACAAGCCCCGAACGGCAATGTGTCAGGCGGGAACATCTCCTCAAGTGGCGATGTCAGCATTGGCAACGTCGTGGTGAACGGGAATGTAACCAGCGTTTCAGGAGGTGTGCGCAGCAGCAATGCCCCCGCAGGTATGGTGCGCATTGATACCGCTATCAATTCACAAATTTCTGTACAGCAAGACAACACGCCTGTGGCTGTCCATAGCCTTCATAATTCCAGTATTGTTGCGAATGGAAATATTGGGGTTCAGCAAACAGAGGGGGATTGCGTGCTTACCTCAAATTATGGGACGGCAACTTGCAAAAATCCTAGCGAAAGCACACAATCTTATAGCAACGCCGTTCAAACAGCCCAGCAATATCGTGCAGGAGGCATGGGGATGTAATGTGTAATATCCTTAAATAACCCTCACCCCACCAATCCCTGCAACCTTTTAACCAGTTGCGTAGAAACATCGTCCCACTTTTCTAAAGATTGTTGGCGGAATAGGCGCATGGTGGGATATAGCTTTGTTAAGTCTCCTTCAAAACCCCATCGCCAGTCTCCCACAGGGGGGACAATTAGCCAGACTGTAATGCCCATGCTGGCTGCAAGGTGGGCTATGGTGCTGTCTACCGTGACGATGACATCGAGCTGATCAATAAGCGTGGCGAGCGCCATTGTGTCGCGCACAAACGGGCTGCTATCGGTGATGATGCCTTGTACGCCATGGTGTTGCAGGGACAGTGTTGCATCTTGCTGCACACTATAAAAATAGGTGTTGGGCACGGTTAAGAGCGGCAAAAACGGCGCAAGTGTTGTTGTCTCATCCCAAAAAACCCCCACTTTTACAGCGTCTACGGGGGCGTGCAAAAATTCAAGCGGGGTTTCAGTGTTGGTGGCGTAAATATAAGGGGCGTATACTGCCATTTCTTCCTCTGTCACACCCAGCAAGAACGGCAGACTGAGTAGCGAGGCGTGATAGTCGTATTGAAGCGAGGTATCTTCAAGGGAATGCACGCTGTCTGCTAGCGAAGAGTTTTGCAACAGGGGCACGAGTTCTGCTTGGCAATGAAGCGTAATGTTTGCGCCGCGTTCTTTGAGGAGCGGCAAAAAACGTGCAAAAAATAGCGTATCGCTGGGGCTGTGTTCTGCATACACGAGAATGGTTTTGTCTTGCGGGCTGCTGCCCGTCCATTGTGGTTTTGAGAACGTATTTTTTTGCGCAAAAGGCAGTTTCCAACGGCTTTCAAAACTGCTGAAGCCTTCTCTAAAACTACCCATAGTAAGCAAGGTGAGGGCTTTGTTCCACTCTGCCAGCGCAAATGAGGGTTCAATGGAGAGGGCGCGTTCAAAGCTAAAAATGGCTTCGGGAAAACGATGCAGCGCGTGCAAAACCAATCCTCGATTATAGTATACATCAGCGGATTTAATATTCGCGGCAATAAGCGACTCAAAGCATTCCAGCGCGGCGGAATAATTCCCCTTCAGCATCAAGGTGTTGCCGATGTTCATGGCGACGCGATGGTCGTTGGGGGTAAGTGTTTGGGCGCGTTTATACAGGCTTAGGGCTGCATCAAAGCGGCCGTTTTCTTTCAGGATAACGCCAAGGTTTACAAGGGCTTGGACGTGGTCGGGATTGCCGCGTAGCACGCCGCGATAGAGATCTTCTGCGCGTGTAAAATCTCCCTTGCGCTGTGCTTCAAGGGCGTGCGCACAGGTGCGTTCGGCGTTGGTATCGCGGGGGGTGTGGGCGAAGGTCATGGAGTCTCTAAAAGTTGTAAAGATACTTTTACGATTTACGCGAAACGTCAGAGTCTTGCCATGTATGTCATTCCCGCCCCCACTTCCCGCTGCGCAAGCGCCTGCGCGGCGAGTCGTGAGGATAAATTCCAACGGGAATCCACTCTTTCAAAAGATTTGTGGATTCCCTCTTTCGAGGGAATGACAGGCAGAGTAGTCGTTGAGCGTAAGTTCTACTTTTAGAGGATACGTTGATTAAGGTTAATTTCTGGTTAACTAATCGCGCAATAGTTCATTAATACTGGTTTTACTGCGGGTTTTTTCATCCACGCGTTTGACAATCACCGCGCAATAAAGATGCGGCGCGGCTGAGCCATCGGGCAGGGTGTTCTTATTGGGCTGGCTGCCCGCCACCACCACCGAATAGGCGGGCACGCGACCATAGAAAATCTCGCCCGTTGCCCTGTCAATAATTTTGGTGGAGGCGCCTAAATAGACACCCATGGAGATAACCGCGCCTTCCTCCACAATCACGCCTTCTGCCACCTCTGACCGTGCGCCAATAAAGCAATTATCCTCAATAATCACAGGGTTTGCTTGGAGTGGCTCTAACACGCCACCAATCCCCACACCGCCTGAAATGTGGCAGTTTTTGCCAATTTGCGCGCAACTACCCACCGTTGACCATGTATCAATCATCGTGCCGCTATCCACAAACGCACCCACATTCACAAAGCTGGGCATGAGAATAACGTTTGGAGCAATATAGGCAGAATGACGCACCACCGCGTTAGGCACAGCGCGAAAGCCTGCTGCTGCAAATTTTGTCTCGCTCCAGCCTGCAAATTTTGAGGGTACTTTGTCATACCATGCTGCTTCTTGCCCACTATAATTTCCGCCGCCTTCAATCCGATCATTCGTATTGAGGCGAAATGACAAGAGCACTGCTTTCTTAAGCCATTGATGCGTATGCCAGCCATCGGGGGTTTTTTCGCAAATGCGGCGTTTTCCCTCATCGAGTTCTTTTAAGATGTGCTTTACGGCAACAGCAACGTGATTATTGGTGTGCGGTGTGATGTTGGCACGGTCTTCCCATGCAACATTAATAACACCTTCTATTTCATTGATATTCATACAAACTCCCTTTGCTCGTTGCGTGTATCAAGATACTCATGCAGCCATAAAGCCAAGTCATCCGTTTGATGGTGGATATAGTCTTCAGGCGGCGTGCCGTGTTCACTTTGCAACAGGGCGTATTCAGGGTCGCCCGTAATCCACACGGTTGTTATGCCAAGATTTGCCGCGGGTTCAAGGTTGCGCGGAATGTCATCAAACATAATCGCCGT
Organism: Alphaproteobacteria bacterium; assembly: GCA_947457935.1. Classification (GTDB taxonomy): domain Bacteria; phylum Pseudomonadota; class Alphaproteobacteria; order JAJTHO01; family CANGXP01; genus CANGXP01. The sequence goes on from CANGXP010000006.1 coordinate 18,234, forward strand.
TTTCGGGTTAATGTTTTGCTCACGCAGCAATTTTTCAAACGGTTGCAGGGCGGGTTTGGGGGCATAATCCGCCGCCACAATATCGTAAATCACCTCAAAATGATGGTCAATTTTCAAGTGGTTCAGAATATTTTGCGCGTGGGGCAGGGAGCCATTGGTGTAAATTATTTTGCGCCCTGAAAATCTATCCAGCGCGTCTAACAGCGATTGATTATGCGGAATAACCGAATGGTCAATGTCATGCACAAAGTGCAAAAAATCTTCCGCAGGAATATTGTGATGCTTCATCAGCCCTGTAAGTGTTGTGCCATAGCGATGAAAATAGTCTTTTTGCACACGATGCGCCTCTGCTTCGTCAACCCCGAGTAATTGCGCCACATAGCCCGTCATTTTCTTATCCACTTGGTCAAACAAGCGGCAAGACGCAGGATAGAGCGTATTATCTAAGTCAAAAATCAGCGTTTCAGCCACAGACACCTAACGATAGTAAAATGTTAATAATTGATGGTGTAGTATCAATCTTTGCAAAATAAGTAAAGCCGCATGACACTCCCATACAATCAGCAAAAAGAGTATGCTGCAGCAGCGGATGCAGCAAAGCGGTTGCTTGTTGCCCAGAATCATGGCACCATTCCTGAATTGTTATATTACCTTGCTAAAGATAGCGATAGCACCGTGCGGATGGCGGTGTTGCAGAATCCCATGATGCCGCAACACGCGTATTTAGTGTTGGCAAAAGATAAAAATCCCGCTATACGCGAGGCTGTGGCGCAAAAGCTGAGTAGTTTCATTCTGGCTGAAGAGGCCGCCAAGGCAAAGAGTCTTGGGGGAGGGGTGCTGGCTGCCCTTGATGTACTGGTACTTGATCCGCTCGATGACATTCGGATTAAACTGGCAGAAGCCTTCAAGTTTTCGTTGTTAGTGCCAAAAAAAGTGCTGCAAGCGTTGGCGCGGGATGCGGTGGCGGCGGTGTCGCGCCCCGTGTTGGAAAATTCACCACAGTTTGTGGAGGCAGATTTTGTTGAATTATTGAGCGATAGCCCGCCGACGCATATCACCCAAGCGATTGCACGACGCAAAGATTTAAGCGCGAAAATTATTGATGCCGTGTTGGTGCAAGACGATGCAGAAGCAGCCGATGTGTTGTTACTTAATAATGCCATCGACTTATCATCTTACGCGCGGGAGCGGGCAACAGCCTTGACAACGGGGCGCAATGCGGCAATGGATGCGGTGTTGTTGTTGCATCAAGCAGGGGGATTAGATGACGCGGCGGTGTATAGCAAGGTGATGCAGCAAGACAGGCCGTGGGTGTTGGCAGCTATTGCCATTTTAAGCGGTATGCGTATCGAAACAGTGAAGAAAGTGGCGCAATCGCGCAGTGCACATGCGTTGACAGCTTTATGTTGGAAGGCGGGGCTTACGGCGGTGACTGCTTACCAAGTACAGCTAAAAATCGCGCATATTGTGCCGATGAATGCCGTGCCGCCGCAAAAAGGCGGCTATAGTTTAAGCGATAAACAACTGCAGTGGCATGTTGATATTGTTGCGGGGTTGGATGGCGGCGTGATGCGGGTGGCGGTGTAATTATCTTGCCCCCCATCCGTTTGCGTGGGTGTCATTCCCGAAACTAGGCGAGTCCAAGGTATTCCTTGGGAACGATCCTGTTGTCGGGAATCCAGACAAGATTTAAGATCTGGATACCCGATATCAAGATTTTGCAAGGAAAATCCAAAAAACAGAGGGATTTGACAAAATATGATTCAGGCGTGACACAAACTGATGGGTGGTAAGGTGTAAGTATAAATTTTTCGTATTGCCGCTTGCATTGTTGCGAGAGTTCGCTATAAATGCTCTTCTTTCAAAGGATGCGGGTGTAGCTCAGTGGTAGAGCACGACCTTGCCAAGGTCGGGGTCGAGGGTTCGAACCCCTTCACCCGCTCCATGAGAGTTGAAAAAATTGTTGCAGGGGGTGAGAACCCGAGAAGAGGGTTCGACAAAGAGCTTAGAGAATCAAGCCGAAGGCGCAGATGAACTTAGCGTTTGCAACGCAGCAAGCCTGAAAGGCGAAGCGAGCCAACCCCTTCACCCGCTCCCAAAACAGACTACGATGCTACTTCTCCTTGCTGCTGTGCCAGCAGATACAACACGTACTGATTAAGGCTAACCCCTTGGCGTTTAGCGGTTATTGCGAGCGTTGCGTGCAATTTCTTGGGAACACGCAAGAGGAATTTTCCGCTAAAACTTTCTGGAATGAGCGTACTGGGGGTAGGCATAGCGTTGCCCGCTGCCTTTTGCGCGGCAAGCCAAGCCTCCTGAGCACTTCTCGCCTCTGTCAATGCTTCTTCTTCTGTTTCGCCAAAAGCAGAACACCCCCATAAATCAGGAAAGGTAGCAATATACCCTGCATCCTCAGGACTATAAAAAATTTCAACGGGATAATGTGTCATGTCTTCGTATTCCCATATTTTTCAATCATTACAATAAGCTGTCTTGCTTGATAGGGCGGAATAATGCCCTGCCGATTTTGAAAATTTAGACCTTGCGCTTCTCCTGTTTTTGCATAAGAAGTGTGCGACCCTTTGCCACCTTTATGCTCAAAACCAAGCCATTCCGCTACTTTACAGGCATCTTCAAACCGCACTGCCTTAGGATTATTCAAGATGTTTGCAATAGTCTTATCTCGCTGAGACACAATTCTTATACCACATATAGTATCAAATTACAAGGAAAATAGAGAGTGTTTACCCCAAAACCGCCTGCACCGCCGCCTCAACGGCTGTAAAATCCGCATTTTTAAACCCTGCACGGGCGAATGTTGGTTTGCCACCGCCGCCACTGCCAAGTTTTTTGCCGATTTCTTTTGCCAAATTCCCCGCATGACCACCTTGCTGAATCGCCCCATCTCCTGCGCCTGTCAGCACCGTGCCTATGCCGTCTTCATCAACCCGCACCAGCACAACGAGGGCATCAGGCTGCTGTACGCGCAACGTATCCACTAACCCTGTTAATTGTTCTTCAGGGGTCTGCTGCATGTCAGCAAGAATGACTTTTTTACCGCCCAAGATTTGCGCGGATTTCACCAATTCTTCCACACCAATTTTAGGCGACGATGCCTTCAATGCCTTTTGCAGAGCGGTTTTTGCGTCTTTTACATCTTGCGTCAATTTCTCAACCTTGGCAGGGATTTGCGCCACAGGGCACGAGAGTTGCTGTGCAAGGATTTTGGTCATAGCACGGGTATTGCGGAACAATTCCACGGCCGCCATGCCCACAGCGGCTTCCAAGCGACGCACCCCGCTGCCCAACGCTTCATCAGATAATAACGCAATACTGCCAATGTCGCCTGTGCGCTCCACGTGATTCCCGCCGCAGAGTTCAACACTCACCTCAGGAATTTGAATGACGCGGACTTTTTCGCCATATTTATCGCCAAAGAAAGCCAATGCGCCCATTTGAAGGGCATTTTCCATCGCCACATCTATGTGATGCTGCACAGGGTGATTCTCCAAAACCCAAGTATTCACAAGGGTTTCCACCTGTTCAAGCTCTGCAATGGTCAATGCTCTCGGGAAAGAAATGTCGAAACGGAGGCGATCATTGTCCACCATTGATCCCATTTGTTTTACCGATTCGCCCAAAGCCTTACGAAGTGCGGCATGTAGCAGATGCGTTGCTGTGTGGTGTTTTGCTTTTTCATGCCTGCGAGCAAGGTTTACAGCGGCTTTCAGCGTTTTGCATTTTTTGAAGGTTTCGACGTCTTTTTGCGGTAAAATCGCGGTGTGGATGATCCCCAGTGGGGTTTTTTGCACATTTTTGACCTTTAACACAAGGTTTTCTGCGGTTAACGTGCCGTGGTCGGCTAACTCCCCGCCGCCTTCAACATAAAACGGGCTTTGCTCTAAGATCAGCTCTAAGATCAGCTCTGGGCTTTGCTCTTCGGCGTTCAGGCGATATTGCAGAATTTTTGTGTCCAAAGTGGTAAGGGTGTGGGTGGGTTGGATGAGGGTGTTTCCTGCCTGAACCTCAACCCAGCCGCCCTTGTCGTGGAATTGCGCTGCTGATTGGGAACGCTGGCGTTGTTCTTCTAATGCTGTCTCAAACCCTTCTAAATCAACGGTTACGCCGCGTTCTTCACACAAGATTTGTGTGAGATCAATCGGGAAGCCAAACGTATCATGCAACTGAAACGCCGCAGCGCCGCTGATTTGCTTGTGTTGAGAGGCTTTTTCAAAAAACTGCAACCCTCTATCCAATGTTTCAAAAAACCGCTCTTCCTCGCGCTTTATCTCGGTTTCAATGCGTTTTTGCTCTGCGGGTGTCACAGGATAGACAGGCAGATTTTTCAAATTTTCTGCCACCAATTTATACAAAAAAGGCTCCTGAAAGCCAAGCTTTGTGCCGTGTAGCACCGCACGACGCAAAATCCGCCGCAACACATAGCCGCGCCCTGCCTTGTCAAACTGCCCATGATCCCGCAAGGCAAATGTTAATCCCCTACTGTGATCCGCCAAAACCCGCATGGCAACAAGGCTTTCGCCCGTCTGCGGATGATTGGTGAGAGTGCTGATGTGGTCAATAATCGGCTGAAACAGGCTCGTTTCAAAGACATTGCTTTTGCCCTCCAGCAACGCCGCCATCCGCTCCATCCCCATCCCTGTATCAACGCCAAGCTGGGCGAGCGGGTTAAATGCGCCCGTTTCATCGCGGTTAAATTCCATGAACACGACGTTCCAAAACTCAAGGAATCTGTCTGTTGCGCCGCCCACCACGTCATGCCCGAACAGCTCCTCGCCTTGGTCATAATACAGCTCGGTGCAGCGTCCACAAGGCCCTGTAGGCCCCATCGACCAGAAATTTTCCTCGTCGCCTTCTTCAATGTTGCCAAGGCGGACAAGGCGATTTTCAGGCACGCCAAGTCCCCGCCAAATGTTATAGGACTCATCATCGGTTTTGTAGACGGAAATATAAATTTTCGACACATCCAGCGGAAAATGCTTAGTAACAAGATCCCACGCAAAACGAATTGCCTCTTCTTTGCCATAGTCGCCAAACGACCAATTCCCCAACATCTCAAACCATGTTAAGTGCCTGCCGTCGCGACCCACTTCGTCTAAATCGTTGTGCTTGCCGCCAACGCGCATACAGGGCTGCACCGAAATGGCACGGGTGTAGCTGCGCTTTTCCTTACCCAACAGTACGTCTTTAAACTGGTTCATCCCTGCATTGGTGAACAGCAAGGTGGGGTCATCCTGTGGGATGATGTTGCTGGGCGCAACCAGTGTGTGCCCGTGGTTTTCAAAGAATTTGATAAAGGTGTTGCGGATGTCGAGGTGGTTCATGGGGTTAAAAAACTATATATTCATTAAGGATAGATTAACCTGCTTACCGAATTCGCCCTGACAAGAAAAGAAAAATTACTATTTATTTACAAAGATACGCTATATCCTTTGGTATGGATAAAATTCACGTTCCGTATTTGATTGAAATGCTGATTCTGTTATCGGCGGCGGTAACGATTGCGCCGCTGTTTAAGCGATTTAAGCTCAGCCCTGTGCTGGCGTATTTATTGGCAGGATCCTTGATTGGCCCCTATGCACTGGGCTATGTGAATGACATTGAAGCGGTGCAGAATGTTTCAGAGCTGGGGGTTATTTTCCTGTTGTTTTTAGTGGGGCTGGAACTGCCGCTGGAACGTCTTAAAGTGATGAAAAAATTTGTGTTTGGCTTGGGGGCGGCACAAGTTTTATGCACAAGTTTTGTGATTGCCTCCATTTGTATTATGTTTGGTTTGCCCACGTCAACCTCTGTTGTGTTGGGCGGCGCGTTAGCATTGTCTTCTACTGCGTTGGTTATTCAATTATTGTCCGAACGTCACGAATTAAACAGCCGTTATGGACGCAAAACTTTTGCGATTTTGTTATTTCAAGATTTGGCGGTTGTGCCCCTGCTTGCCATGACCATGATTTTGGGCAGCGACAACGAAGGAGCAAGCATATTGTGGACATTGGTTACAGCATTTGGTAAAGCAATTGCCGCGATTATTCTTATTATTTTATTCGGGCGATATGCGTTGCGTCCGCTGTATAAATATTTTGCCTCCGCCAAGAACAATGAAATTTTTACTGCCGCCAGTTTACTTATTGTTCTCGGTATTAGTACCGTTACGGGATACATGGGGCTTTCCATGGCGTTGGGCGCGTTCCTTGCGGGCATGATGCTGGCAGAAACGGAATACCGCCACCAAGTAGAAATTAATATTTTGCCGTTTTCGGGCTTATTGCTCGGGCTGTTTTTCATGTCCATCGGCATGACGATTGATTATGGTCTGATTGCGGACAACGTCGCACAAATTGTCCTCATGGTGCTAGGGTTGATGGTGCTGAAAGCTCTGATTATTATTGCACTTACATATGCTTTTGGGTTGGATATTCCCCTTGCATTACGCACAGGCGTGATGTTGTCACAAGGGGGAGAATTTGCGTTTGTGGTGACAAAAGTTGCCATGACAGGCGGTGTTTTTTCCGAAGAGTTAGGGCAAACGGTATTGATTGTGGTTGCGCTCAGTATGGCGGTAACGCCGTTATTTATTGCGATTGTGGCAAAACTTACCTCTCATGCGGTGGCACAATCAAATAATTCTGTGGTGCTAGACACCATTGCGAGCGACACCCACGGCATGAAAAATCACGTTATTATTGCAGGGTTTGGGCGTGTGGGCAAAACAGTTGCCGCGTTATTAGAAAAGCAAAATATTCCCTATTTGGCGGTGGATGCCGACACCAAACAGGTGAGTGAGGCGAGCGAGCAGGGGTTGCCCGTTTATTATGGCAACGCGTGCAACGTGGCATTGCTGGAGGCGATTGGGGCAGATAGAGCCGTTCTCGCGGTTATCACGCTTGATTCAGCAGCACTGAGCCGCAAAACGCTGGACGTTTTAAGGACGCATTTCCCACACATTCAAGTGTTCATGCGCGGTAAAAATGCTGCAGATTGTGCGGATCTTGAAGCGCTGGGTGCGGCATTTGCTGTGGCAGAATCTGCCAATGCCAGCACGGCATTAGGACAACAAGTGGTGAAAGTGTTGCAGGGGGGTGGTGTTATGGGAGCGGTTGATGACCCAAGGGACCCTGCCCCTGCCCTAAGTTAGGGGCGTTTTTAATCGCATTTTGCACAAACGCATGAGCGCGTGTGACGGCTTGTGTGAGCGTCAGATTTTGCGCCAGCCCTGCGGCGATGGCGGCAGCATATGTACAGCCTGTGCCGTGGGTGTGGCGGGTGTGATGCTTTTGTGCGGTGAAGGGGTGGGTTTCAAGCGGGGTGATGAGGTAATCAACCAGCGTTTCACTTTCTAAATGCCCGCCTTTCATCAGCACCGCTTGACAGCCTAACGCTAAGATTTTTGCGCCAGCCGTTTGCATGTCTTGAGGGGTAGAAATTTTCATGCCGCTCAGTATTTCCGCCTCAGGAATGTTAGGCGTGACAAGCGTTGCACGCGGCAGGAGCAGATTCTTCAAGGTATCAATTGCATCGGGTTGCAATAACGGTGCGCCGCCTTTGGCGACCATTACAGGATCAACCACAAGTACTAATTCCATTAAATTCCTGCTATTTGGCTGCGCCACATCTTCGGCTGCAGTCATTGGCGGAGAGCCAACTCCGTTTAGCCTAGACTCGCTCGCCGAAATATCAGAAATTTTCTGGGATTGGTAGGCATCAAGGGCAGATACAACCGTTTCAATGACTGCCGCGCCATGCAACATGCCTGTTTTAATGGCATCTGTGCCAATGTCCGTGAGGACAGACTGTATTTGCTGGGCGATAAAGGCAGGCGGCACGTCAAAAATGCCCTGCACACCGAGGGTATTTTGGGCGGTAAGCGCGGTGATAGCAGTTGTCGCAAACACGCCGAAGCAAGTTGCGGTTTTGATGTCTGCTTGAATGCCTGCACCCCCGCCAGAGTCAGACCCTGCAATGATGAGAAGGCGTTTCATTGGGGTTGCCATCTGTAGGACTCTTTTAAAAGCCCCAGAAAAAAATCAGCATGATATGTAAATCCAATATTGCTGTATGCTTTCACCGCTGCAGGATTAGACGCAAATAAAACTGTTTTTTCTAACGTCGATTTTGTTTGTTTTGTCAAGGATATTGCCCCTTTAACCACATCGCGTGCGTATCCTTGATTACGATAGTGCGGCGGCGTATAGACAGAACCAACTATGACGGCTTCAGGGACAAAACCATGGATACTACAAAAGCTCCGTATCGTGCCCTCTGTCTCTAACACAACAAACTCTTTTTGTTTGAGTCGTTCTTCCGTCTCTCTTTCAACTTTTTTGGTTAATTCAGGAGAAGCAATAGCGTTCAATATTTCTATATTAAACGCAACACGCCATGCAACCAACGTTGTTTTATCTTCATCTGTTGCATAGCGGATGGTATGAGCATCCGACACGGCAGTAGATTGGGTGACATCAAAAATATATAGCCATTCTGGTTCACAAACGCGCATATCATGCGGTTGAATGCCTAATGCTTCGCACAGAGCGTTCCCTTGTGTTTTCAAACCCAAAACGCCCTCTATTTTCCCATCACGTTGCAGCAGGTAAGGTTCTAAGGCAGTTGAGAGAAAGGGTATACACTCCTCTTCTACTGCAAAAATCAACAGGGTATTCAGCCATTGATAGCTTATAATACCAACGAGTTGTTCATGATAAAATGCGCCTATATACTCGCCTTCAAAAAAATTTCCTTTGTAGGTAAATCCTGCTTTTGCCGCATTAGAACGTAAATAAAATGCCTCTACTGTGTAGGGTTTTAAGAACGCATCAACCTCATGGGCATCATCGTCTGTGAGCTGACGAATAGTATAGTTTTTTTGCTTGAATTTTTCAGGATGCGGCAAAAAAGAGTCTGGAATAATCTCGCCCACTTCCATCGGTTCATCTGTATACATCACGGGCTTTTTCATTGCTTATGCCTCCCGCCTTACTGCCTGTTCTAATTCCCCCATCACCTGCTCTAGCACCGCGTTATCAATGCACTCTACCATGATGCGAATGAGGGGTTCTGTGCCAGAGGGGCGCACGAGCACGCGCCCGATGCCGTTAAGGCGTTGTTCTGCATCAGTAATCGCGGCTTTTACGGCGGGGGTTTGCAGCACGCTTTTATCAATGCCGCGAATGTTCTTGAGTTTTTGCGGCACCGCTGAGAACACTTGGCACACATCGCTCGCTTTTTTGTTCGTGCTCACCAATACGGCGAGGACTTGGAGCGCGGCTGTAAGCCCATCGCCTGTGGTGGTGTGATCGCCTAACACAATATGCCCCGATTGCTCGCCGCCGACATTAAAGCCCTCACGCCGCATTTTCTCGACAACATGGCGATCGCCCACAGGGGTGCGGTGCAGCGTGATACCAAGGTTTTTGAGATAGAGTTCCAAGCCTAAATTAGACATCACCGTGCTGACAATACCATCATGCTTTAAGTTCCCCTGTTGCTGCCAATGGCGGGCGATGAGTCCTAAAATCTGATCGCCATCAACAATCTGCCCTTTTTCATCGCAGATAATCACGCGGTCGGCATCGCCATCAAGGGCAATGCCAATATCTGCTTCGTGTTCCACGACAGCCATGCACATCATTTCAGGGTCGGTTGCGCCACAGCCTTCGTTGATGTTCATCCCGTTCGGATTAACACCCAACGGAATCACCTCTGCTCCCAATTCCCACAGCACAATGGGAGCGACTTTATACGCCGCACCATTTGCGCAATCGACCACGATTTTCAGACCATCGAGTCTGAGTCCTCTTGGAAACGTGGCTTTAACGGTTTCGATATACCGCCCGAAGCCATCATCCAGACGACGCGCTTTACCGAGGTTTTGGGGCGCAGCATAGTGGGTTGAAAAATCACTGTTGATGAGGTGTTCAATGGATTTTTCTTGGTCATCCGAGAGTTTAAAGCCGTCTTTGTTAAACAGTTTAATGCCGTTATCCTCAAACGGGTTGTGGGAGGCGGAAATCATCACGCCTAAATCCGCCCGCATGGAGCGCACAAGCCGTGCAATAGCAGGCGTGGGAAGTGGGCCTGTCATCACCACATCCATCCCCATGGCGGTGAACCCTGCGGCTAATGCGGGTTCCAGCATATAGCCAGAAAGGCGGGTATCTTTACCAATTACGACAAGGTGACGGTGCGTACCGCCGTTCAGATGCACGGCAGTTGCCATGGCAACCTTCATCGCCACCTCTGCTGTCATGGGGTAGGTATTCGCTTGACCGCGAATGCCGTCAGTACCGAAGAGGGAGGGGGTCATTTTTTAAGAATCTCCACGCCTTGTCGCATTGCGGCGTTCATCAAGGCAGTATCAAATGTTGCTAAGGGCAGCGCGCGTTTTTTGGCGCATTGTAAATAACAGGCATCATACATCGTGAGATTTTCCATCGTTGCAAGGGAAAAAATTTGTTGCAGCATGGTGTTATCTGGCAAAGGCTCAATAATGATGGGCAATTCATTGAGAAGGTTGAAGGCAAGCGTGAGGTGCATTTCTTCTAAACGCTTGCGCCGTTTTGCCATCAACAACGCGTTTCTAATTTCTACTCCCCACAGTATCGGCGCAATCGCCCCCTCTGTGATGACGCACTCTAAAATTCTTTGCGATTCTTTTGTTATTTCATCAGGCGATAACCAAGACATCGTCACGGAGGCATCGAGAACACAGGCACTCATTATTGAGGATTCCCCTCTCTGTCACGTCCTTCGTCGCGATAGCTTTTCCATTCCTCCCAATTAAACGGACGCTGGGGGGATTGTTCTTTCATATCCATAATTGCCGCAAAGGCAGCGCGTGCTTTTGTTGTATCAGGTTTTTGCTCAAACGGCACAATACGCGCAACAGGCTTGCCACGGCGCGTGACAATAACAGGAAAGCCCTGCTCTGCCTGAGAGAGAAGATCAGAAAAATGTGTTTTTGCTTCAAAAGCACCAATGGTGTCGTACATACAACTCCTCCCTTAATAAATCAATAAACTAGATTACTGGTTTATTGAGAAAAAGTCGAGCGCAATCTTTATTTAAAGTATTGCTCTAAAATTTCTTTGTAAATATCTGTTAAGTAATAAATATCTTCCACATATACCGCCTCATTCACTTGGTGCATGGTTGCGCCCACAATACCGAATTCGACAACAGGGCAATAATTTTTGATGAACCGCGCATCTGACGTGCCGCCTGTGGTGCTTAAAGCAGGGCGTTTGCCCGTAACCTTTTCGGTTGCATCCTGAATAAGGGCAATTTCGGGGCAAGGCGGCGTGAGAAACGCATCGCCTGAAACCTGAATCTCCAGCGTATACTCAGTGGTGACTTTCTGCACCTGTTCATGCAACCATGCCATGAGGCTTTCGCTGGTGTGTTCCGTATTAAAGCGAATGTTAAATTGTGCTTTTGCCGTGGCAGGGATGATGTTGGTGACTTTATTGCCCACATCCACGCTGGTGATTTCCAGATTAGACGGTTGGAAAAATTCGTTGCCGCTATCAAGTGGCTGTGCAAGGAAGTTTTGCAATGCTTGCAGCAACAACGGAATGGGGTTTTTGGCGCGTTCGGGATAGGCGGCGTGCCCCTGTTTGCCGTGGATGGTGAGATAGCCATTCAGACTGCCGCGCCGTCCGTTTTTAATCATTTCGCCTAAGAAACTCGGGTTGGTGGGTTCGCCCACAAGGCAAAAATCGAGTTTTTCGCCTTTTTCTGCGAGCCATTCCAACACTTTTTTCGTGCCGTTTATGGCGATGCCTTCTTCGTCTCCTGTAATGAGGAAACTAATTGAGCCGTTAAAAGTTTTTTTGCTTTCAAGAAAATTTGCCGTTGCACTGATAAAGGCGGCAATGGCGGCTTTCATGTCGGCAGCACCGCGACCATAAAGAACATTGCCGTGTATTTCTGCTGCAAACGGGTTGCTTTGCCATGCTGTTGCATCGCCCACAGGCACCACATCCGTATGCCCCGCAAAGCAAAAATTGGGTTGCGCTGTGCCAAAACGCGCATAGAGGTTATCCACATCCTCAAACTTCAAGCGGTGGCAGGTAAAGCCAAGTTGTTCGAGGGATTGCTCAACAATATCCAACGCGCCTGCATCAACGGGGGTGACGCTGGGGCAGCGGATGAGGTCTTGCGTGAGGGTGAGGGGGTTGAATAGCATTCTTTTTTCCTGTTAAAAGAAGTGAAGTATTGTACTCTATTCTCCCTTTGTTTTCGCTTCAAGCGAGAAGTTGCATTATGGATAGAAATGGTATAGTATTTGAATATGATTACGCGAAGAGTACCAGCAATAAAAGCAAGCATGCCATTAATTTTGAAGAGGTACAGGTATTGTGGGAAGATCCACAGGCACGATCGTTTGAGGCAATGGCGGTGTTAGGCGAACAACGAGAAGCAATGATTGGCAAAATATACGATAAGCTGTGGACGGTAATTTACACCAAACGGGGAAACCGCATTCGCCTTATTTCTGCGCGACGCGCACGGGAGAAAGAAAGAGAATTGTATGAAAAAACAAACACCACAGCCAATTAGCACAGCAGAATTTGATGCGCGTTTTGACGCAGGAGAGGACATCGGCGACTACCTGAATCCAGCCTCTGCAAAAAGCCCAACCCATTTGCCGCAACGGGTGAATGTTGACATGCCCCGCTGGGTTGTTGCGGCGTTAGACACAGAAGCCTCAAGGCGCGGTGTGTCGCGGCAAGCACTCATAAAATTCTGGTTGGTGGAAAAGTTAGAGCCATTTTCTAGCTAGAAAATAGTTTCTCATACGCGCCTAACAACTTTGGCACTTCATATTGCCACTCGAACAACTCCACCACGCGTTTGCGTCCAATTTCGCCCATTTCCGCACGTTTTTCAGGATTATCCAACAGCGCAACGATATGATTTGCCATGTCAACCGCATCATTGGGTTTGGCGTACACAGAGGCATCAGCAGCAGAGAACTTACCCTCTGCTAAGTCAAACTGCACAATCGGTTTGCCGAGTGCCATATATTCCATGATTTTATTCATGGTGGATTTGTCGTTCATCGGGTTGAATTCGTCGGGGTTGACGCATACATCCGCTGTGTTCAATATTTCCAGTAAGAGTTGGTCTGGTGCGCGCCCTGTGAAGGTGACAATATCCGCAATGCCTAGAGTTTCTGCCCGTTTTTTAAGAATATCGAGTTCAGGCCCGCCGCCGACTAGCCCATAGTGAATATCATCCCGCTTCAGTGTGTTGCGGATATAGTGTGCGGCTTCCAACAGGTACTCAATACCTTCTTGTTGCCCCATCACGCCCACATAGCCAACCAAAAATGCTTTGCCTTTTTTAAGGTCAGGATTAGGGGGGAGGATTTTTAGGCGTTCAAGGGAAGGCCCGCTGCGGACAACAATTACTTTATCGGGGTCCATGCCGCCGCGTTCAATCGCGATTTTCTTGTAGGATTCATTGGTGGCGATGGAAATATCCGCTGTTTTAAAGGTGAGGCGTTCAAACCAGCATAAGAGCTTGTAGAAAAAATCCCGCCGCTTGAATTTAGCTTCATAAAGTTCGGGGTTGATATCGTGGTGATCAAACAGGAATTTTTTACGGAAAAAGAGTTTGAAAAATCCGCCCACAAGGAAAATCAAATCAGGCGGATTGCAGGCATGAATAGCATCAAAGCCATGCCTACGGAGCACTTTAAAGCTCAAGTAAAATTCCCAAAATAACGCCGCGCCATATTCCAGCAAATAGCCTTTTGCGCCGTGGGCTTCCAGCGGTAACGCGTGGCGGTAAATATGAATGCCGTCAATTTCTTCATAGCGTTTTTCATAGCCCTTGCCGATGGGGCAGATGATGGAGACACCATAACCGTTGGCTTTGAGCGTGGTTGCTTCTTGCCACACGCGCCTGTCAAACGGTACGGGGAGATTTTCAACAATGATGAGGATTTTTTTCATGGAGTTACCAACAAATCCCCTCATACCGTCCTTTTTCAGACTTCTGTCCTGTGATACGCACTAAATCAATCACTTGCTGTCCTGCCTTGAGGCGCGGCATGATCTCTTTAAAGGCGGGGTCGCCGTTACCAATAACAATAACATCAGCGTGTTCTAACACAGCATCAATGGAGTCAACCATCAGGCGGGAGATATGCGGAATGCGGTGCATAATATAGTCTTTATTCGCACCAATCAACTTGGCGAGATTGACGTTTTTATCGTACAGTTTCAAATCTTTCCCTTTACCAAGGAGTGTTTCAATAAGATGCACGAGCGGGCTTTCCCGCAAATCATCGGTGCCTGCCTTAAAGCTGAAACCTAGTATGCCAATTTTTGTCTTATCCTTTTCAAGAATAAGCTCAATGCCGCGCTCAATATGCACCACGTTACTTGGCAAGACGGATGCGAGCAGCGGCAACTCTAAATCTTTTGTTTTGGCAGCATAGTTGAGTGCGCGCACATCTTTTGGCAAGCATGACCCGCCGAAACCATACCCTGGTTTCATATAATAGCTCGAAAGATTGAGTTTTGTATCTTGGCAGAAAATATCCATCACGGCGTGTCCATCCACGCCAAATGCCTTAGCAACAACGCCAATCTCGTTCGCGAATGCCACTTTCACCGCGTGCCATGCGTTATCGGCATATTTCGCGAGTTCTGCCACTTCAATGTCGGTGATAATCAAGGGGGCTGTTAAGTCTTTATAAATAGAGGCAACAAGTTCCGCACTTTTCGGGTCGCTCGCCCCAATAACGGTTTTGGGCGGGTTGTAATAGTCGTAAATTGCGGTGCCTTCCCTTAAGAATTCAGGGTTATTGCAAACACCGAAATCAACACCTGCTTTTTTGCCGCTTGCGGCTTCTAGGGTTGGGATGACAAGGCTGCGCAATGTTCCGGGTAACATGGTAGAGCGCACAACGATTGTGTGAAATTCTTTTTTATCTTTGATACTTGCGCCAATTTCTTCACAAGTTTGTTGAAGATAGGCGACCCCTAAATTGCCATTCGGGCGGCTGGGTGTCCCCACGCAAACAAGGGATAATTCAGAATTCAGCACCGCCTCTTTGGCATCTGTTGTAGCGCGTAGGCGTTTGTTTTTCAAGCCCTCTGCCATGTAGACATCGAGGTCTTTTTCGACAATCGGTGACAATCCTGCATTAATCGCATCCACTTTCGCGGTGGCAATATCTACCCCAATAACTTCATGTCCATCTTTGGCAAAGCAAGCAGCAGTTACCGCGCCAACATAGCCAAGCCCAAAAATACTGATACGCATAAATATTCCTTTTATTAAGGGGATAGCTTTTACAGAAAAAGCACATTATTTGCAACTTAAAACACCGTAAACACAAATTCTTGTGGCTGACGGGCAGGAATATTGCCCTTAAACACAAGCCGCGTTGTGGGGTGACGCACACCAAACATGGGCGAATACCATCCTCGCAACGGGTTTTGTTGACCATTTTCAACGTGGGCTTCTAAAGTGCCTGTGTATTGGACTTTAAGAAGTGGTTTTTCCTCAAAGATAAAAGTAAACGAGGTGTTTTCTTGGGTGCATTTCACCTCAGGATGAAGTAAGAAGCCGATTTCAGCTGCTAACGGTTTTTTAATGCCCAACAACACATCGTGGAGTTGAAAGCTGTTTTTTCCAAGACGTTTGAGGGTGCGTTGATGGGTTGCGCCAAAGCGTCGCTGATACCCACTATGTTGGGCGGTTATGCCCCATAAATCTGGGCTTTTATTAACGCTTTTGAGGACAGATTTTGCCTTTTGTGACCAATTAAACGCACCAGAAATGGTGCTAGAATCGGTGTTATTGATACACAGAGTATTGTGTGCAGGGGTGGAACGGAAATGCGATCGCCATTCTTTTCCTGCATGATACAGATAAGTCCCTGCATCCACTAACACAGGGATACCATTGCGATGCAGCCAGATGCTGAGCGCGTCTGCATGGCCGTGGGCTGCAATGCTGAGATAGCCTAAGGGGGCGTGGTCAAACACTAATAAGATTTCGGTCTCTTCTGTGTCTTTTTCACGAATGACAGTGTAGCCGCCCTTTTCAAAAACACTAATGCTGGCAGGAGCCGCAAAGGATTCCACAATCCCAAACATAAACGAGCGCAAAGAGGGCACAGCGCGTGGCGGGGCAATTTCGGGGGTGTTGGTGGCGGCTGCAAGCACCTCTAAAATGGAAAGAACATAATCTTCTTCATGAAAATCAATGAATAAAACGCGTCCTTCATCATCATCGCCAATGCGCGGCAGGTTGCCGTTCATATCCACAAAGCAACGTAAGGCAAGCCCTGCTTTTTTAAGACGTTCAGCATAGATCGGCGCAAAACTAATGTCCTGTTGTTGTGCCACCCACAAGGCAAGACTGAAGAACTCTAAACTAAAGGCGGTGTAGGTGGGGGATTGTTCTGCGCCAATGCCATCCTCATGAATTTGTTTGAGAATTTCTACCTCGAGTGTTTTCTTCCCATAGCGTTGCCATTGTTGCGTAAGAAGAGAGGCGGGCAGCACACTGCCGATAATGAAGAGGGCGGCGGCTTCCGCGATTAAATGATTATTGGCAGAGGAAAATTTAGAGGGGTAGCGTTTCAACCAATACCCATGTTCATAAAGGCTTTGGGCGATTTTTTGATGCTGTTCGGGGGTGAAAGTTTCGCTTAAAAGCGAGGCAAGAAACACAAGGCTAATAGCGCGTAGCGCGAGTTCAATGCCTGAATTCCAATTCACGCCTTTGTAGGGTGGATTGTTGGCAATCCAATCCATAACATGCGATACGCATAAACTTTTAAGTGCGGGGTCGTCGTCTAAAAATGCTTTTACGGCAACAGGATGCAGGTATTGCAAGCGATTGATTTCCCAAACATATTTTACATCGCCATAATTTTCAACGTGACGATAAGGAACACTAAAGCAGTAGGCCGTTGCACCCCATAAATTACCGCTGACAGGGTCTAAATGCCAGTGTGGTGGTTGCGAAGCTGTTGCGGAGTCTGTAGGCCAATCAACGCCCAAAAAATGATAGTTGCCCTTTTGCACTGCCGCTGTGTGTTGTGCGAGAGAAAGCGCGATAGCGGCGTTATCTTCAAGGGCAGAGAAGGCATGTTTGAGGGTATTTGTGAGGTAGGGCAGGGGGGACTGTGGGGCGAGAGCAGAAAAATCAGGCATAAAATATTTTGCGGTGATTTTGCGTTGCTTTTCTAACACACGATGCAGCACTTCAGGTGCAGACATGCTTTTGAGGCGATTAATATACCAGTTTAAATTCATCTTCTGCGTACGTCCTGTATTTAATTAATCACTGATTTTTATTCTGACGAAGCAGGAGAAAGCTTGGTAAATTGCACCATCAAGCCATTTGCCAATTCATTTTGAATTGTTTGCACGGTGTTGAAAGTTTTGCTTTCCCCCGGGCTTAATGTTGTGCCCTTTGTTTCAGAAAGCCATTGTAACAACGGGCGTTTTGCTGTGTCTTGCACTGTTAGTAAAACATTCGGCACGGCGCGTTGTTGTGCTGTGTTATTAAGAATATTTCCTGAAACAAGCAGGGACGTGCCGCTGGGTTGTTTATAAATTTTCACGTCAACATTAACGAACGTCAAGCCTTCTCCTACAGGGGGGACGGGCAGTCCAAGGCTAGAGAATAGGCGCGCAGACGGAGTCCATGCATCAACAACTTTTTCGCGTAAACCAATAAGAGTAAGGAGGAGCAGAAGAGCGATGACGACGGAACTTATTGCCGCGATTGCTAAATACGGACGCTGTTTTTTCTGCACTTTAAATGCAGGAACATTCGAGAAAGCAGGAATGTCAGGAATAACTTGGGGGCGGGGCGTTATTTCAATATCTTGCTCTTCTGCACTGGCGGGTTCTTGATGCCATGTATGCCCGCACCGCGCACACTTAACCTTCCGTCCCGAAGCGGGAATGGAGGCGGCCTGCACAACGTAGCGCGTTGAACATTGAGAGCACTGTAAAATCATTTGGGTTGTATACGGGTTTTAGGTTAGTCTGGCAAGGATTAGGCTATGGTTTACTAAGAGAATTATGTACGATGATACAAAAAGACCCTGTTTCTTATGAAGGAAACAGGGGCTTTTCACAAACAAACAACAAACAAAAAAGGAATTTTTATGCAGCTTCTAACGTGTCGTATTCCATGATTTCATCGCGTAGCAGTAATTTTTGCTTCTTCAGCATACGTATGAGAACTTCATTGCGATAGGGGCGATTCTCTTCGATTTCAATCTGCGTATCGATAGAGGTGTGCTTCTCTTGAAGGCTTTTGAGTCTTGCAGTGTACATAATCAATGTCCTTAAACAAAGGTGATTAAAACAACCCCATAAAACAGACTGCTTGTCTCATTCAGTAGGGTACTCATATCTGCGCAAATACTTTATCAACATAAACCATCAAAAAGTAAAAAGCAAGCTCTTTTTCATAAAAAAGTAATAATCGTTATAAAACAGTTAATTGCGTGTGAAATTGTGACTTTTGTGCCACAAACGTGTTATTGCCACGATTCACAACTAATAGGTGTATTTCGTTTACGATTTTTTAAGGGGATACCATCTATGGTTGCATTGCTTGTAATTCTAGTTTTTAGAAATTCATCAGCAGAGAAAACAGTATGCCACACATAACCGTTCGTAAAAAATTATTTCTCATCAATGTATTGGCCGCTTTGGGCTTGAGCAGCTTATTTGGTATTCAATACCATAATTCTCAAGATACGTTGGTGCGTATCGCACAAGTGGAAACGCTACAAAATAATGTAGAAATATTAAATTTGCTGAAGAGCACGGTGAAAGAGCTGAATCTTGACGGCATGGATATTATTGTCGATAGAGCAGACGGCGTTGTGATGCCAGAGAGAACACAAGCAATTACGGATAAAATAGACGTATTGTTTGCAAAGAAAAAGGAATTAGAGGCGGTTGCAAACGGCGCGGAACAAGCGGCGGCTATAACGCTTTTCAACATACAAGCGGCGGTTCTGCAAAAACTTTTGCAAGAAGATCTGCCCAACGCTGTTGTGGCGCAGGGCAAAGAACAAGGGGCACAAATATTTGCCGTGCTTGATGATAAAATTGATAACACTGTTACAGCGATGGCGGATGTTCTCGCGCCCCTCATTGTGAGTGCACAAAATGATATACACACCTATTTTACAGCAACGAGAAACAAGGCAAATGCCGTGTTGTTATGGTCAACAGGTGTGTTTTGTTTGATGCTGGTGGGGAAATTTTTGCTGTTGCATTTTATTGGTGTCAGTATTGTTAAGGGTATCAACAGATTGATACATCGGTTTGAACAACAGGCGGTGAACGTCTTTGGCGAATTATCAAATACGTCTGAAAAAATGAGTACCACCGCACAGATACTTAACCAGAGTGCAAGCCAAACATCGCTGCAATCCGCAACATTGTTTTCAACCGCCGAGGTAACCCACAATAATATGCATAACGTGGCGGCTGCCTCTGAAGAATTATATAGCACAACGGATGAAATTAAGCGCGTGATTGTTGAATCTGTAAGCATTGCACGTGAAGCGATGGTGCAAGCGGAGACAACCACAGAGACAATGCACAAAATGTCGGTTTCCGCCAATGAAGTGAAAGAGGTGCTCGCGCTGATTTCTGCGATTGCAGAGAAAACAAATCTTCTTGCATTAAATGCCAGCATTGAAGCGATGCGTGCGGGGGATTTGGGTAAGGGCTTTTCCGTTGTTGCTAGTGAAGTAAAAAGTCTAGCAACGCAAACAGCGAATGCAACGCGTACTATTACAGATAAAGTTTATGACATTCAGTCGATTAGTAGCACGGCAGTAACCGCCATTAACGACATTCAAGCAACCATTAATAAAATAAACGATATTGCTTCGGTTATTTCTGCCGCCGTAGAAGAGCAGGGCGCTTCAACGCAAGAGATTGCGCGAAATTGTAATGAAGTGGCAGCGGGATCGAAAGTTATTACGGAAAATATCAATGCATTGCAGGGCGTTGCGGGAGAGTCAAACGCCGCATCTGAGGGTGTATTGAGTGCTGTGTCAATACTGGAAGAGCAAACAAATCGTATGAAAATGAGTATTGATGCGTTTGTGAAAGGGTTGCGGGCAGCATAAAATGTATTTTTTTTCATGGTGTTAACACCTCCTTAAAAAAATTTCGGTATAAATAACACCCATAAGTTGCAGCGAGATTATGACCATACATTCAACCATAACACTACCCTCAACATTAACGATTGAAAACGTCATGACGTTAACAGCGTTACTGCGGGATGCAAACGTACACGGAGACCCCTCTGTATCATGCGACGCAAGCAGCGTTGAGCTAATGACGACGCCTGCAGCACAAGCATTGCTGGCGTGTCATAAAAATACCCCGCTTCAATTTGATAACCCTAGTCCCGCTTTCACCGCAACCTTGGCTGCGTTGGGCATGACCACCGCTTTTGCATAACGGAGAATACACCATGGCAAAAAAAGCACTCACCGTTGACGATTCACGCACCATGCGCGAGATGGTTTCCTTCACCCTAAAAGGGGCGGGCTATGAGGTCGTAGAGGCCGAAGATGGCAAAGATGCCCTTGTTAAAATCGCCGCCAATAAAGTGGATGTGGTGATCACCGATTTGAACATGCCCAACATGAATGGGTTTGAGCTGATTCGTGCATTGCGGGCTGATAGTAATTATAAATTTACGCCCATTTTGATGCTGACCACCGAAGGCGATGGCAGCAAAAAAGAAGAA
Organism: Alphaproteobacteria bacterium; assembly: GCA_947457935.1. Taxonomy (GTDB): domain Bacteria; phylum Pseudomonadota; class Alphaproteobacteria; order JAJTHO01; family CANGXP01; genus CANGXP01. Next base: position 39,018 of record CANGXP010000006.1, read on the forward strand.
GGCAAAGCGGCGGGTGCAACAGGCTGGATTGTCAAGCCATTTAACCCAGAAAAATTGGTTGAAGTGGTTAAAAAGGTTTGCCCATGCTAAGTGCAACATCCCTCAACCCCACCACAAAAAATATCCCCATTTTAGGATGGATTGGTCAGTTGTGGGCAGATGACACGCTGGAAACGCTTGCGGAAATTACGCAACCGCTTTCGTTGCCGTTGCCAAGATTCTTGAGGGAGGTGTTCCATGACAACGAACACTGATCTTGAACGCTTCAAACAAAGCTACATCAACGAAAGCCTTGAATTGCTGGCGGAGATGGAAGAGCGGTTGTTGGATCTAGATCCTGAAACAGCCGATAACGAACAACTGAATGCGATTTTTCGCTGTGCCCATTCCATTAAAGGCGGGTCGGGCGCGTTTGGCTTAACCTATATCACCAATTTCACCCACGTGCTGGAAGCGTTATTAGATGCGATGCGCGAAGGCAAAGTTTTGCCAACACGGGATGCTGTCGATATTTTGCTCAAAGCAACAGACATTGTGCATCAGATGGTGCGTGCCGCGCAAGAGGGCACAACGCCCGCTACAAACTTAGGCAAGGATATTTTAGAAAAACTGCAACAGTATGCCAGTCATACCCCCACCACAGAAACGGCTGCTTACGGTCTTTTTGACGACACCCCTGTTACGGGAAACGCTGACCATACAACGTATTCTATTGTTTTTGCACCACACCTCAACCTGTTTGCTACAGGCAATGAACCGCTGTTGTTGCTGCAAGAGCTCGCAAAATTGGGTGATGCCACCATTGTTGCAGACACAACAAAAGTACCGAACTTAGACGCCCTTGATCCTGAGCAATGTTACTTGTCATGGAACATCACCCTTGTGACAGACAAATCCGTTGCCGCTATTAAAGAGGTGTTTGAGTTTGTTGAAGATGCGTGTGATCTGAGCGTTACAGCACAAGAAAAAGAAATACGTGTCGCTCGTGCGCCTACTGTAGACACGCAGAGCACAACAGAAACAGTCGTTAAAAAAGACGCGCAAAATGAGGCTAAAACCCCCGCCAGCGGCACCATTCGCGTTGACTTAGAAAAAGTTGATAAGCTCGTCAACATGGTGGGCGAATTGGTGATCACCGAGGCGATGGTGCGGATGCAAACGCGCACGCTGCCACAAGAACAATTCTCTGATTTATTGCGCGGCGTTGATGCCCTTGCGCACCACATGCGGGAACTGCAAGAGGTGGTGATGTCCGTGCGGATGCAGCCTGTCAAATCTATTTTCTCCCGCTTGCCGCGTATTGTGCGCGATATTTCTACACAGCTTGGCAAAGACATTCGCCTTGTGGTTTCAGGCGAAAGCACCGAGGTGGACAAAACAGTGATCGAACAGTTGGGCGATCCCCTTACCCATATGATTCGTAACTCGGCAGATCATGGGATTGAAACCCCCGAAAAACGTCTTGCTGCAGGCAAACCTGCACAAGGCACGATTCATCTTTCGGCGGAACATCGCGGCGGACGGATTGTCATTGAAATTAGCGATGATGGCGCAGGCATTAACCGCGAGAAAGTGCTAAAAAAAGCCTTGGAAAAGGGCTTGGTTGCGGGCGATGGCAGTAGTCTCTCCCCCCAAGAAATTGACAACTTAATTTTCCATGCAGGATTTTCAACCGCTGATGTTGTCTCCAACATTTCAGGGCGTGGCGTGGGCATGGATGTGGTACGCCGCAACATTGAAGGCATGGGCGGGTTGGTGCAGGTGGTCAATCGCCCGTCACAAGGCTCAACTTTTACGGTCTCCCTGCCTTTAACGCTCGCTATTCTTGATGGCATGATTGTGCGGGTGGGCAATGAAAATTATATCATCCCGATTACGAGTATTATTGAGACGCTCCGCCCGAAACAGGGCGAAGTGCGGCACGTTGAGGGGCACAAGGATGTGCTGAACGTGCGGGGGGAATTTATCCCCGTTATTTATCTCTATCAACTTTTCGGCATTCAAAATGCGGAGGCTGAACCCAGCCGTGCGCTGATTGTATTGGTGGAAAGCCGCAAAGGCAAAATGGGCATCGTGGTTGATGAATTGGTGGGACAACAACAAGTTGTCATCAAAAGTTTATCCGCGAACGCTGACCCTGTGGAGGGCATTTCAGGCGCAACCATTTTGGGTGATGGGAAAGTGTCCCTCATCTTGGAAGTGAATGATTTGCAGGGATTGGTGGGAAGAGAACAGAAGGCAGCATAACAGGTACGGGTTTTGGGTGTTGGGTATCGGCAAGAATGTCCGTATCCCCACACCCGAACCCCGATACCCAACTATAAGGAGTACGAACAATGACCGATACTTACGACAAAAACCGTGCTGATGGCACGCAAACCATCGAGAACGCAGGGATTCCCCAAGAATTCTTGAGCTTCACGGTGGGCGACGCAGAATATGGCGTGGATATTATGATTGTCCGCGAGATTAAAGGCTGGACGGAGGTAACGCGCCTACCAAACTCGGTGGAGTATATGCGCGGCGTGATGAACCTGCGCGGGCTGATTATCCCCATTTTTGACTTAAGAGCGCGCTTTAACCAAGGCATGACAGAAGCACACGCAAAAAACGTGGTGATTATCATGGCCGTGGGCGAACGCAATATCGGGCTGTTGGTTGACACGGTTTCCGACATTCTGACCGTCAACAACGATGACATCAAGCCCGCTCCCGAGACAGAAACAGCAAACGATGCCGACTATATCAACGGGTTAATCTCGCTGGAAAATCGCATGGTGGTGCTGCTCAATATCGAGAATTTGTTTGAAACGAAAATCATCGAAAGAAGTATCGCTGAAGCCGCCTAACCCTCTCTCATACATAAATTAAAACTTAAGGAGTTCTATCATGTCTAAACTACCTATTCGCGTCAAATTGACCGCACTTTTTCTCGCCTTTGGCATGTTGCCATTGATAGCGTTTATGCCAGTTCTTTTTGGCAAATTGAATCACATTAAGGAAACCATCACGATTGAAAAACAGGAAGTCACAGCGCGTGAAGCAATCGTGTTACAGGATTTAAAGGAATTAAAAGAAATGCTTTGGCAAGACGTTGCAATTTCTGCCCTTGTAATTACAGGTTTGGGGATTATCATCGGTGGTTTTGCCGCAAGACCGTTACGTAAAGCAACGCTTGCCGCACAAAAACTTGCTACGGGTGATTACTTAGTAGATGTTGGAAATCCTAAACGGGGAGATGAATTTGGAGACGTTTCGCGTGCTCTTAAAGATCTCTCGTTAGCTGTTGAAAAGAGTGTGCGTCTTGAAACAATGATTACCAGCTTATCTACGCCTGTGATGATGTGTGACAAAGATTTTAACATCACCTACGCGAACGATATTTCTATTGCAACGCTTCGTACGCTAGAAAAACTGTTGCCTGTGAAAGCCGATAACATTGTTGGTGCTAATATTGATATTTTCCACAAAACACCTAGTCACCAACGCGGTATGCTGCAAAGTATGAAATTGCCCCACAAGGCAGAATTTATGATTGGGGATGAGTGGTTATCGCTTACTGCTAACCCATTGCCAAGCCGTGATGGCAGTTTCCAAGGGTCGTACGTGGATTGGAATGTGGTAACAGAACGCAAACGTGCGGATGAACAAAACACCGATTACGCAGGAAAAATGGCGGCAATCAGCAAAACCCAAGCCGTGATTGAATTCAACATGGATGGCAGCATCATCACCGCTAACGAGAATTTCTTGCAAGCGATGATGTACAACTCTTTGGATGAAATCAAAGGCAAACACCACAGCATGTTCGCAGATGCAGCCTACCGTGCAAGCCCCGACTATAAAGCATTCTGGGAATCCTTAAACCGTGGTGAAGCCAACAACGGCGAATTCAAACGCATCAAGAAAAACGGGGAGGTCATCTGGTTACAAGCCATTTATAACCCGATTGCGGATGCGAACGGTAAGTTTGTGAAAGTCGTGAAATACGCAAGCGACATTAGCAAGCAAAAACTCGCCATCGAAGAAATCAACAACCTGATTGCCGGTGTGATCAAAGGCGATCTCTCTAACCGCATTAACACAGCGCCTTTCGAAGGTTTCTATCGCGATATGACAGACAGCATGAACAAGCTGATGGAAAGTGTTGATGCGCCTGTAAGTGCAGCCGTGGATGTTTTAAATAGCCTGTCAGAAGGGGATTTAACACGCAGCATGGCGGGTGAGTATCAAGGTGCCTTCAATGAAATGCAAACCGCTCTGAACGGTACTATTGAGAAACTGTTTGGGATGGTGAAGCAGATTATCAAAGCGGCGCAAGCCGTGAATTCTGCCGCTACAGAAATTTCTTCTGGCAGCACAGACTTATCACAACGCACAGAAGAGCAAGCCTCTTCTTTGGAAGAAACAGCGGCATCGATGGAAGAAATCACGGGTACGGTGAAGCAAAACTCACAAAATGCCTCAACAGCAAACGAGTTGTCTGGTAAAGCCAGCGCCGTTGCCGCAGAAGGCGGACGTGTGGTGGATGAAGCGGTGAGTGCGATGGGCAGCATTGAACGCTCATCACAAAAAATCTCTGACATCATCGGCGTGATTGATGAAATCGCGTTCCAAACCAACCTTCTTGCACTGAACGCGGCTGTTGAAGCAGCGCGTGCAGGCGAAGTGGGCAAAGGTTTTGCGGTGGTAGCTTCAGAAGTACGCTCTCTTGCAGGTCGTTCGGCTTCCGCTTCTAAAGAGATTAAAGCCCTCATCAGTGAAAGTGCGCAACAAGTAAAAACAGGGGCGCAACTGGTTAACCAATCGGGTGAAAGCCTGAAAGGGATTGTCGATTCCGTGAAGCAAGTCACCAACATTGTTGCGGAAATTGCGTCAGCCAGCGCAGAACAGGCAACGGGAATTGATGAAATCAACACCGCCATTACGCAAATGGATGAAGTAACCCAGCAAAACGCAGCTTTGGTGGAAGAAAACACCGCCGCTGCACAATCCATGGTGGAACAAGCACAAGAGCTAGAACGCCTCATGAGCTTCTTCACCATTGAGGAAGGCAATGAGCGCAACAGCGCGTTCACGCCAAAAGCTGTGGTGAAAAGCAAGCCAGCACTCGTGCAAAAGGCGGCGAATACATCCAGCAATCGCCCTGTTAAGGCACCTGCCAAACCTGCGAAAAAGGTTGCAAGCGGTGGTGGCCGTGGTGGGTATGATGCAGGGTGGGAGGAGTTCTAAGAACGGGTAACGAGGATGGGGTTTCAGGTGTCGGCAGCAATGCATACCTGAAACCTCACCTGTCCCCATACCCTAGCCCCGTCAGGGCTGTTAATTTCTGATGGAACTGCCGAAATTAAGTCTGGATACCAGCTTTCGCTGGTAATACCCACCACAGGCAGTCGCCACGAGAGTAGCGAATTACCAGCGAAAGCTGGTATCCAGAACAGGGAATATCACAGGTGAGATATTATCTTTTTGAGAAATTAACCGCCCTACTAAACCCGTAACCTGAAAAATTGTATGTCAAACTCCGCCCTTTCCGCTGACCGTGAATTCGCTTTTAGCGAGGATAACTTCCGTTTTCTTACTCAATGGGTGGGTAAAAACACAGGGATTGTACTTGCGGATCACAAACGCGATATGGTCTATTCGCGTCTTGCAAGACGGCTGCGTGCGTTGCAGCTTGATAGCTTTGCCGCGTATTGCGCCCTCATTCAAAGCCCAGAAGGCGAGGCAGAGTTGGGAAATTTGGTGAATGCCATCACCACGAATTTGACGCATTTCTTCCGTGAGGGGCATCACTTTGAGCATTTGCTACAAGTGCTGCAAGGCATTGCGGCAAAACCGAACAGCCTTAAGAAATTACGCTTATGGTCAGCAGGGTGTTCAACAGGCATGGAAGCCTATTCCATCGCGATGACACTGCAAGAAGCCCTCCCCAATATCAATCAATGGGATGTCAAAATTCTGGCAACCGATATTGATACCAACGTCTTGGAAACAGGACAACGGGGCGAATATGCTCTTTCGGCATTGGAAGATGTGCCCGCGGCCTATCAGAAAAAATATCTTGAGCCAGTAAAGGCAGGTGCCAGTAAGGGACAAGTGAACGAGGCAACCCGCGCATTGGTTTCTTTTAAGCGCCTAAACCTGTTAGAATCGTGGCCGATGCAAGGCAAGTTTGATGTGATTTTTTGCCGCAATGTGGTGATTTATTTTGACAAACCGACACAACGCAAAATGTTTGGGCGCATGGCGGAGTTGATGCAACCCAAGGGCTGGCTTTATATTGGTCATTCGGAAAATCTGTTTAATATTTGCGATGCGTTTACCTTAGAGGGGCGGACGATTTACCGTAAAAACACATGAGTGTAAAGCTTGCCCCACCCGCCAATGAATCGGATCGCCGTCGCACGCCACCCGCAAAAATGCCCTTTGCGGCGAAGGACAACAAGCGCTATTTCGACGAGAAAGAGGGCGTGACGGTTGTCAAATTGTTCTCTGGCGATTGGCATGTATCAGGCACAGAACCTGAAATGCTCATGACAATTCTTGGCTCTTGTGTTGCGGCCTGCATTCGCGACCCCCTATTGGGCATTGGCGGCATGAACCATTTCCTCCTTCCAGGGGATGAAAGTAGCTGCATGAACAGCGATGCCGCACGCTATGGTGTGTTTGCCATGGAAAGCCTTATCAACGGGTTATTGAAAGCAGGGGCACGCAAAGAACGTCTGGAAATCAAAGTGTTTGGCGGCGGCAATGTGATTAATAATTCTGCCTGCATTGGCTCGAAAAATGCCGCATTTATCAGGGAATTTCTCCGTAAAGAAGGATTGCGCATCGCCAGCGAAGATCTAGAAGGGGATCTCCCCCGCAAGCTGCATTATTACACGCAAACAGGCAAAGTGATGATGCGAAAATTGAATCGTCAAGCGGATACGAAAGTTATCATGGAAGAACAACGTTTCAAAGAAAGCTTAACGATCAAACCGCCTGTTGGCGATATTGAGTTATTTTAAGGGGGCATTATGAAAAAAATCACTGTCCTTGTTGTTGATGATTCAGCGTTTATTCGCCAGATGTTCAGGGATATTCTGAATAGCCAACCTGATATTGAGGTGCTTGACACAGCGCACGATCCGCTCGATGCGCGGGAAAAAATTAAACAGCTTAACCCTGATGTGGTGACGCTGGATATTGAAATGCCGAAAATGGACGGTCTGTCCTTTTTAGAGAAAATCATGACGCTGCGCCCGATGCCTGTCATTATGGCCTCATCGCTCACCCAAAAAGGGGCAGAGGCAACGCTTCGTGCGTTAGAATTAGGCGCGGTGGATTATGTCAGTAAACCCACAACGGGGCAAAATCGCCAAACGATTGGGGCGTTAGCTGAAGAACTTGCTGAAAAGGTGCGTATGGCAGCCAAAGCTAAGGTGCATCATCATAAAGCCCGTTTAGTGCCCGCTACGCCGCAACTTGTGTCCTATAATCCTGCGGGCGTGCCTGCAAAACGGATTATTGCCATCGGCGCCTCCACAGGCGGGGTGGAAGCATTGCGCGAAATTTTTGTGCGCTTGCCCGCCAATGTGCCCCCCATCATCATGACACAACATATGCCCGAACATTTCACCGCCTCCTTTGCAGCGCGCCTGAATAGTCTTTCCGCCGTCACTGTGATGGAAGCCAAAAATCACCAACGCCTTGAAAAAGGGCATGCCTATTTAGCGGCAGGGAATGTGCATTTAAAGCTTGCCCGTGTGGGGGGAGAGTATGTTTGTAAAGTAGAAGATGGTGCGCCTGTGAGCGGGCATCGTCCCTCTGTCGATGTGTTATTTCATTCTGTTGTGGAAGCAGCAGGAAAAGAGGCGGTTGGTGTTATTCTCACAGGCATGGGCAAGGATGGTGCCTTGGGTTTAAAAGCCATGCGGGATATTGGATGCCATACGTTAGGACAAAATGAAGCAACCTGTGTGGTTTATGGGATGCCGCAAGCAGCCTTTAAAGTAGGAGCGGTGGAAAAAGAATTGCCCCTTACAGAGATACCAGCGGCAATGTTGAAATTGTGCGAGCTGGGAGGGGCATGAAATGAGTATTGCTTCTAAACAGCATAATGCGACAGAAAAAGAAATCACGACTATTCTGCAAGAACTTGCCACCCATAGCGCGAAAAGTATTTCTCGGCTTGAAGAACTGCAACAAGAGCTTCCTGCTGCCGCTTGTGTTGTGGAGCAAGCGGCGTTGAAATTAAGCGAGCAATTTAAAACGCTCACCACAGCAGCACAGGAACAGCGTGATATTTTACAAGACATGACGGCAGTAAAAAAATCTTTTACAATTGATGATGAAAAATTGGTTTTGAAAGACTTTGTTAGCTTGCTGAGCAAAACGCTCAATGAAGCAATCGAGCAAATATTATTCATCTCCAAGAAGTCTATGCTCATGGTGTATAGCATGATTGATGCGATTAAGAATTTGGATAAAATTGACAGGTTCGCAAAAAATATTCAACGCATCACCATGCAAACAAATACGCTTGCAGTGAATGCGAAAATTGAAGCATCAAAAGTTGGCGAAATAGGTGGTGGGTTTCTTGTTGTTGCTGGAGAAGTTTATGGCATTTCTACAGAAATAGCGGAGCTTTCAGAAAGAATTCACAACCGTATTCATCATATCAAAGGAACTACACAGACAAGTTATAAAATATTACAAGAGGTGGCAACGATTGATATTAGCGATAATATTGTTGTGAAGCAGCGTCTCAATAATTTTATGGAAAACCTCTTAGAGCAGAGTGATAGCTTCCAAGAAATGATACAATCTGCCGCCATGACAGCAGGCGCACTCTCTGAAACAATTTCTTCCATGGTTATGGAGCTGCAATTTCAAGATCGTAATTCCCAGATATGTGAGAATTCTGTGGGGATTATATCGCAGCATGGTGCTTCTTTAAAAACGTGGCTCTTGCATTTACAGGGCTATAGTGCGCAAAAATCAACGGGTTCATTACAAAAATATTTAGTGCAGCAAGGGGGGATACCACAACCCCCAAAAACATGGTTTGGGCGGCGAAAATCAACGCCTTCGGCGGTAATATCAGAAATTCATACACCGCCAGAAACAGACAATAAAGAAATGAATGCAGCAGCGTTGCTGCAAGATTTTCAAGCCTTAAAGCAATCAGAAGGCATAGCACTGCAGTTGTTAACAGAGTTGTTGCCTGAATCTGCGAGCACTGTAAAAGCCAGCACAATTAAACTAAACCAAAATTTCCAAGAATTATTAGCAGGGGCAGTGCAGCAGGGAAAAATTATTCAGCAAATGGCGGATACGGCGGGAATGTTGAAATCGGGGAATCGGGAAGTTACCCTGCAAGACTTCACCAACATGCTCTATGAAATGATTGATTATTCGGTAGAGAAAATTTTATTCGTCGCAAAAAAAATCATGTCCATGCTGATGAGTATGGATGCCTCGATAGAGGCGTTAAAAGAGATACAGCAGTTTACAGGTGGCATTCAAAAAATTACCGCCAAAACAAACATTTTGGCAATGAACGCAACCATTGAAGCAATGCGTGCGGGACAAAATGGCTTAAGTTTTGCTGTTGTTGCAAAAGAGGTGCGTAATATCTCTCTCGCAATATCCTCTCTTTCTTTAGATATTGATCAGACGATTGTTGCCATTTCTACAGATATTCAGGCAAGCCATGATATTTTAAAAGAAATTTCGAGCGCAGACATGACAGAAAATATTCTTGTTAAGGAAAAAATTGATGGATGTATGCACGAATTATTGCAACAAAATATACGTTTTAAAGACGCTATGTGTGAGGCGGCAATAACCTCCAATAATATTGTGGATAGTATAAAAGATATGTCTGTGGGCATGGATTTTTATCGCGGCAACACAGAAAAAGTAGAGTCTATTGTGCATGTTCTGCGGGAGCAATCGAGGCTTCTCACGCGTTTAGATAATGCTATTTTGATGATTGTTCCGCAAAGTACCCCTTCTGTAGAAGCTTTAGAGCAACACGCACAAACAATCGCACAGGGCATTAAATTAGGCGACATAAAACAGCGCTATGCAGAAAAACTGAGTCAGCACGGCATCACCGTCCTTGCCTCTCAGGATGCCAGCACCGCAAGCGCTGCAGAAGATGACATAGAGCTTTTCTAAGGGAATTTTACCATGCAACTGGAAAAACGAATTGAGGATAATCAATCAACAATTACGATGTCAGGGGGATTTACTTTTTCTGATAACGCGGTGTTTCGAGATGTTATTACGCTGATTACGAGTAAGGCTTCAAGAGCCGTGAATATTGATGTGCGGGGCTTAAATTTCATTGATTCTTCAGGGTTGGGCATGCTGCTGTTAGCGCGTGACGAAGCAAAAAATCATAACGTCATTTTGACGCTTTCTAGAGCAGTAGGGCAGGTGCAAGATATGTTCGAGGTGGCACAATTTGAGATTTTATTTGCGATTAAGTGATGCATGCTTTTCAGCGATATTGCGAGGATAAAGAAGGCGGCAAAACATTGCTGCGTTGTGTGTATGAGGAACAGGCAGACGGATTGCGCGCTGCGCGAACATTCACAGAGGATAAAGAAATAGTGCGGTTGTTGGCTTTTAGAACGCCTCCAACACAACAGCAATATAATTTTTTGTTGCCGCATTATGATGTTTTCTGGGAGCTTGCTATTGGCGAAGATTTGCCCGAAGTATTGCCGCCTTTTAGTCACAAGCCACATCGAGATAAAAGTTTTGTTTTATCCTTAAGGACAGACACCTGTCATCGCCTGCCGATTGCGGCAATGGTAACGAAGCATTTGGCACAAAAACTATTGCTCGGGGCTATTGCAAAAAGCCAATTACAAACCGTTCTTCAAGAAGGTTTAACGAATGCAGTTATCCACGGGAATCTAGAAATTCACCAGCGTTTCCACGCACAAAAAGATTTTTTTGCTTATTGCGAGCATGTAGCATCGTGTTTGAATGATCCTATGCTTGCAGCAAGGCGAATTGATGTATTTGTCTGTTGGCAAGGGGATGCACTGGAGATTTGTCTCAGTCATGTGGGCGAGCCGTTTAAGCACTCTATACAACAAGAAAACTCAATATATCAAGGACGTGGTATGGCAGTGATGCAGACGTGTGGTGCCACCGTGCAAATGGAAGACGGGCAAAAAGACCTTTGCCTGCAACTCAATTTAGGGACTATGGGCGCGACATCAGTTCCGAACAAAAACGAGGCTCTCTATCGTAAAGCTTTTAAAAAGGCGTTATTAGGGGCGAAAATCTTGTTGGTTGATGATCAAGAGTTTAACATTTTTATTCTACAAGAGATTCTGGATTTACACGATTTACATAACGTGATTATTGCCAAAAATGGGCAAGAAGCGTTGGAAAAAACCATTCAGGAACAACCTGATCTTGTGATTATTGATATGTCTATGCCCGTGATGGATGGATATGCCTACTGCACGCAAGTGCGGCAACTCCCTATATTTACAGCATTGCCCATACTTGCTTTAACGGCACAAACAGATTCTGAACAGCGACGGCTTGCGTTGCAGGTAGGCGCAACGGATTTGCTGAGTAAGCCTCTTTACCCAATAGAATTATTCGAGCGCGTGTCAATTCATTTAGAGAAAACCGTGTTGCTCAATAGTTTGGAAGAATACCGAAAAAATGTTGAGGCTGATTTTGAGGCAGCGCGGGATATGCAAGCGGTATTGATGCCATCAGAAACTTATATTGCCACTATCACAACAGCGTATAATATTGAGATAGGCGCGCATTTTGAGCCAAGCTACAACATCGGCGGGGATTTTTGGCATGTATATTCCCTTGATCAACATCGCGTTGCCTGCATAATGATAGACTTTTCAGGGCATGGCGTGAGTGCCGCCTTGAATGTTTTTCGGCTGCACGCGCTGTTACAAAATCTTCCCCTCAAAGAGTATACAGCAGGAGAGTTACTAACGGTATTAAACGCGCAGCTTCATTCTTTGTTATCAGCAGGGCAATTTGCCACAGCCTTTTATAGCATTATTGATACGCGTGCGGATATATTAAGCTATGCCGTGGCAGCAACGCCCGCGCCGCTTTTATTCACACCCGCGCAACAACGCTATACACATATTCGTGGTTCAGGCGTGCCGTTGGGTGTTGATAAGGATACCGTTTATCCAACACAGCAAATGCCGTTTTACAAAGGGGATAGCTTGCTGCTGTATAGTGATGCTCTTATAGAAACGCCTAATCAACATGGCGTGATGATAACGCCCCAAGATGTTGAAGCGGCTTTTCGCAAGATTTCCTATAACAGTATACCACAAGATTATTTTGCAACGCTCTTAGCGTTGTTTCGCGCCCATGCTGCTGGTGATATCACCGACGATTTAACCCTTACTTTGTACTCGAGAGTGTAGTTATGTTTATTCAATCTCTTGATCCTGTTGTTCTTGAGCAAATTCTTAACGCCGCAAATGGTGGTATTGCAATTTCAGACGCGGAACAGCCTGACAACCCTCTAGTTTATGTGAACAGTGGTTTTGAACGGCTAACAGGCTATTTAACTAGTGAAATTGAGGGAAGAAATTGCCGTTTTCTGCAAGGTGCAGAAACAGATCCCGCAACGGTACAAAAATTACGGCAATCAATTGAGAAAAAGCAAACAGTGTCTGTTGATATTGTGAATTACAAAAAAAGTGGAGAGAAATTCTGGAATCATCTTTCCATGGCACCATTATTCGATCGCAATGGGAATGTGCGATATTTTATTGGTGTGCAATATGACATTACACCGCTGAAAGAAAAGCAGATCGCTCTTGAAGAACAAACGGTATTTTTAGAAGCCGCCCATTTAAAACGAGAAAAAGCGATTGAAGGGTTAACGAATCACTTGCGTGATTCTATCGCTGCCTGTGATAGCCTATCAACATTGATGTTACTAAAAAAAGACTCAGGGCAAGACAAGATGAATATCTATCTTGAGCAGATCAATCACACAGTGCGGCAAATGACCCATGTATTAGATGGTATTTTACTGGACTTGCGCCAAAATTAAACGTCTATTTCTGCCACCTGAGCACAGGCTTCCTTGCCGCTGCTGTCTCATCAGAACGGGTGCGCGGTGCGGTTTGCGGCGCATTTTTGAATAGTGCCACATTACCTGCTTTGGCTTCCGCCACCAATTCTTTCATCGCAATAATGAACGCATCTAATGTTTGTTTGCTTTCGGTTTCGGTGGGTTCAATGAGCATTGCGCCTTGCACGACCAGCGGGAAATACATAGTCATTGGGTGAAAACCCTTGTCAATCATGGCTTTGGCGAAATCTAACGTGGTTATGCCCTTATTTTTTAAGAAGCGTTCATCGGCGAGCACTTCATGCATACAAATGCCGTCAAATGAGAGGGTGAGGTCATTTGCAAGGTTTTTTCGGATATAATTTGCATTGAGCACGGCATCCGTAGAAGCTTGTTTTAAGCCATCACTGCCCATGGTCATCATATAGGCAAGGGCACGAACGAACGTGCCGAATTGTCCTTGAAAGGCTTTAATGCGACCTAATGGGGCATCGGTTTCTTTTAAAGTATACTGCCCATTTTCCTGCACAATATGGGGAAGGGGGGCAAACGGCGCAAGTGCTGCTGATAGAGCAACGGGCCCACTGCCCGGCCCGCCGCCGCCATGCGGCGTGGAATACGTTTTATGTAGGTTAATATGCATGGCATCAATGCCCAAATCAGCAGGGCGCACTTGCCCTGAAATGGCGTTAAAGTTCGCGCCATCACAATAAAGATATGCACCGATTGCATGGAGTTTATCAGCAATTTCTTTGAGGGCAGGCTCGAACAACCCACAGGTGTTGGGGTTGGTAATCATGGCGGCGGCAACATCGTTTGAGAGGGCTTCTGTAAAAGCTGCCACATCCACTGTGCCATCGGCGCGGGCGGGAATGGCTTTGACGGTAAAGCCGCAAGCAGCGGCCGTTGCGGGATTGGTGCCGTGAGCCGATTCAGGCACAAGCACGATAGAGCGATGTTCCCCCCGTGCTTCCAACGCTGCTTTGATTGCCATCATGCCGCATAGTTCCCCATGCGCCCCTGCCGCAGGGGAAAACGCAATGGCAGGCATCCCTGTAATTGTTTTTAGCCAATGACAGAGTGTGTCCATCACCTCTAACGCCCCTTGGACGGTTGAAAGCGGTTGTAGCGGGTGAATGTTGGCAAAACCGCTCAGACGCGCCACCTTTTCATTAAGGCGCGGATTATGCTTCATGGTACACGAGCCAAGCGGATAAAACCCACTATCAATACTATAATTCTTTTGGCTTAAACGGGTATAGTGGCGAACTACTTGGGGTTCGGATATATTGGGTAAGGGTAGGGGGCTGGTTCGCGTCATGCTACCAAGGCGTTGTTTTACAGGCGGCACATTGGGAAAATCTACGCCCACTGCGCCGTCATTATTCAATTCAAATATTAAGGGTTCATCTCGCCACTCTTCTGTTGCTTGCTGGGCGGTTAGAGGAAGTGTTACAAGGTGTGAGCTATCAGACACAGCATTGGCAAAGGTACTCATAACCTAGCATCCCTCTTGTTGTAACGTGGCACAGAGTGTTTTTATGTGCGCTTCTGTGGTTAGCTCTGTTGCGGTGAGCAGCAAATCATGGGGGCGATCTTGATAAAAACGACTTAGCGGAATGCCCGCAAGAATGCCTTGTTTTGCAAGGGCTTCCACCACTGCTGCTGCGGGTTTTTTAAGCTGCACCGTAAACTCATTGAAGAACGAGGTATTGAGGATTGCTATCCCGATGTTCTCGAGGCTTTCTGCAAGCTGCACTGCTTTGGCGTGGTTTAAGGCTGCTAGTTTTTGCAAGCCGTCTGCCCCCAACAAGCTCAAGTGAATACTAAAAGCAAGCGCGCACAATCCAGAATTGGTGCAAATGTTGCTGGTGGCTTTGTCGCGTCTGATGTGTTGCTCACGGGTTGAGAGCGTCAGCACCCAACTGCGCCGCCCCAACGTGTCTACCGTTTGACCGCACAACCTGCCCGGGATTTGCCGCAATAACTCTTGTTTGCAAGCGAACAGCCCGACATGGGGTCCCCCGAAACTCATCGGCACGCCAAGCGATTGTCCTTCTGCAACCACAATATCCGCGCCCCATGCCGCAGGCGGCTCTAACGCGCCTAGGGCAACAATCTCCGTGCACACGGCAATCAGCAAAATCCCTTTGGCTTTGCATTGCGTACTGAGGGCGCGATAATCAGGAATATTTCCAAAAAAATCAGGGTATTGTACCACCACACAAGAAATATCAGGGGCATTGAGGGCAATCGCTGAGAGAGACTGCTTTGCAACGTTAAACCCTGTCATCGCCGCGTAGGTTTCCGCTACTTCCGCATAGTGCGGGTGCACGCCATCCACAAGAATTGCGGTATTTTTCTTGGTGACACGATTTGCCATCATGATTGCTTCAACACAGGCGGTTGAGCCATCATAGAGCGATGCATTGGCAATATCCATGCCCGTGAGCATGGCGACTTGTGTTTGAAATTCAAACAGATATTGCAGCGTGCCTTGCGAGATTTCAGGTTGGTAGGGGGTGTAGGAGGTAAGAAACTCGCCGCGCTGGATGAGGGCATCAACTGCTGCAGGAATATGATGCCGATAGACACCCCCGCCGATAAAAAATGGCGCATCGTTGGCGTTAAGATTTTTAGCAGCAGTTGCTTGAAAGTACTGCTCTACAACATATTCTGGTTGATGCAATGGCAGCGGCAACAAGCCTTGAATACGGGCTTGTTCGGGGATGCCTGCAAATAAATCTTCAGGTGTTTTAACACCAATACTATCGCACATTTCAGCGCGATTTGTTGCGGTGAGGGGGAGATAACGCATTAGTGCTGAATCCCCTCTAGGTGTGCCTCATAGCCTGCTTTATCGAACAAGCCTTCTAATTGAGCAGGATTAGTGAGGGTAAGCTTTACAAACCAACCGTCATTTTCCGCATGGCTGTTAATAAGCGCGGGGTTGTCCACTAATGCGGCGTTGACTTCTGCCACTGTGCCATCAAGCGGCGCATACACTTCGCTTGCGGCTTTAACGGATTCTACCACCGCCATTTCTTGTTGTTGTTTGACAACTTTCCCAATGGTGGGCAATTCCACAAACACCACGTCACCGAGTTGTTCTTGGGCGTATTGTGTGATGCCCACAATGGCGGTGTTGTCTGCTTGCAGCTCTAGCCACTCATGGTCTTTGGTGTAGTATTTCTTGGTCATAGTAATGCGTGCCTTTAATTAATCAGTGATTTTTATTTTTTGTAGGTGTTGGCAACAAACGGCATTTTAGTGCGTGTGAGGGTGAAATGTCGATCGCGCTGTTTGGCATGAAAAGTGGTCTCCTTGGCGAAGGCTTTTTGTACATAGCCCATCGCGATGGGATAGCCTAGTGTTGGGCTGTGTGTTCCACTGGTGATCATGCCTATTTCTGTGCCGTCTGCAGCATGAATTTTCGCCCCTTCTCGCAACGGTGCTTTGCCACTGACAACAAAGCCAAGTCGCACTGTTGCAGCACCGCCAGCCAATTCAGCAAGAATTTTTTCAGCAGCAGGAAAGCGGGGGGATTGGCGTTGTTGCTTACCAATGACCCACGAAAGGCTGGCAGCAACAGGGGACGTTGCCTCATCTAAATCGTGTCCATAGAGGCATAGTCCTGCTTCTAAACGTAGTGTATCCCGTGCGCCTAATCCTGCGGGTTTAAGAAGCGGATTTTTCAATAGTTCCGTGGCAATTTCTGTTGCAAATTTACCTTCAACCGAAATCTCAAAGCCATCTTCCCCTGTGTAGCCCGAACGGGTGAGGTAGCACGGAATGCCTAGAACTTCGGTAAAGCCCCCCGTCATAAAATTGAGCGTTTTTGCAAGGGGTGTATACGCCGCAAGAATACTCTCGGCGGCGAGACCCTGAATGGCAATGAGCGCATAGTGGGGAAGTTCAGTAAGCGTGATAGTGGCGGGTAAATGTGCTTTGAAGTGTTCAAAATCAACAGCTTTTCGGGCGGCATTCACCACTACTAGAAAATCATCCTCGCGACGGGTAATCATCACATCATCAATAATGCCGCCATTCTTGTTGAGTAGCACGCTATAGCGCATTTGGTGAGGCGCAAGCGTTGTAATATCGCTGGGTACAAGCGTTTCAAGAAATTCTGCAACATCTGCGCCTTTAAGAACACACTGCCCCATATGCGAGACATCAAATAAACTAGCGTGTTCGCGTGTGTGCAAGTGTTCTGCCATAATGCCTGCATACTGCAACGGCATCTGATACCCTGCAAAAGGCACGATTTTCGCGCTCAAAGCAGTGTGAAGCAGATGAAGGGGCGTGTGCTGTAAAAACATATTCATGGAAACAGAGGCTAGAACCTTCTGTGTAAAAATTCAACGCTAGAATCGGGAATATTGTAAAAAATAGTCGTCATTGTGCTCTTTGTTCAGTAGGGTGATGGCTATGAATCTTGTTACCCTCCTGCCGCAAGAAGTGTTCCATTTCGTGTTTTTGTTGGCACGATTGGGCAGTCTTATTATGGTGCTCCCGGGGTTTAACGAGGGCTATGTGAACCCAAGAGGGCGCGTTGCGTTTGCCGCAATTTTTGCACTGGTGTTATTGCCTGTTATTCCTGCCCCCCCGTTCCCAGATCAACCGTTTATGCTTTTCTTTATTATTGTGGGAGAAGTTTTAGTGGGGCTGTTTATGGGCTTCATAGCAAAATTTATCATAGCGGCGTTGGATGTTGCAGGCACGATTATGGGGTTGCAGTCAGGCATTGCGAACCTCATTATTTTTAATCCCGCAATGGCACAGCAAACAGGCGTGTTGAGCGTGTTTTTGATGATGGTGGGCATGGCGGTTATTTTTGTGTCTAATCTACATCATTTGGCGTTAGCGGCTATTGTTGACAGCTATATTTTGATGCCAAGCGGTGTGGCTGTGCCGATTGGGGATATGAGTGATTTTTTATCGCGGATGCTAAGCAAGTCGTTCTCATTGGGGATGCAAATATCTGCCCCTTTGATAGTGATTGGCGTGGTGTTTAACGTAGGCATGGGGCTTTTATCGCGGCTGATGCCACAACTGCAAATTTTCTTTCTTGCCACGCCTGTGCAGTTGCTGTTGGGCTTTTTTACGATAATGATTTGCCTGCAAGCAGGCATGTATGTTTTTGCAGAGAGTTATCAGCAACAGTTGATGAGTTTTATGACGGTGGGTGTCGAATAATCAGACGATTTGCCCCAACTGCCTAAAGTACGCCGAGTTCTTCAGCAGGTCTGCATAGCTGCCGCGTTCGATAATCTCCCCGCTTTTGAATAGCAGAATTTCATCGCATTCATCAAGGGTTGCAAGGCGATGAGCAATCATCACAATGGTAACGCGTTTGTTGCAATAGGCGTGGAGTTTTTGGATGAATTCTTGCTCTGTAATTGCATCAAGAGCAGAAGTGCCCTCATCAATCACCAATACTTGCGGCTTTTTAAGGAGTCCCCGTGCGAGTCCCAGCCGTTGGCGTTGTCCGCCTGAAAGCCGCACGCCCCTGTCTCCCACAGGTGTATCTAAGCCTTGCGGCAGACTTTGAATAATATCTTGGAGTTCGCACACCGCCAAAATATCCTCAAACTCTTGTTCAGAAACAAGGTCGGTATTTGAAAAGATAAGGTTGTCACGAATGGTGCCGTCAAACAGTGAGATATGCTGCGGAACATAGGCAAGATGCTGGCGGCAAAACCGTTTATAAGTCACATGCCCCATCTCTTCGCCGTCAATATCAATCGTCCCTTTTGTTTGCTGATGAAGAGCAACGATAAGGTCGATAAAGGTCGTTTTTCCTGCGCCTGATACCCCTGCAATGCCATAGCAACGACCCCGTTCAAGGCTCACATCAATACCGTTGAGCGCAGGCAATTTCACGTTATCATAACTAAAATTGATATTGCGGAAGGTAATAGAACGCCAGTCTTCGTTAAACTCAGGGGGAACCGCAAGCGGCTTCAGGGTAGATGTGGGTGCGCGTTCAATTGTATCCACGGTTTTGAGCAGCATGCGATAAATCGGCATGGAAAACTTAACGTGGGTAATATTGCCCAGCATACGGTTGAGCGGTGGCATGAGGCGATAGGCACCCAGCACAAAGATAGACAGCTCGGTAATATCCCCCGTTGCTGCATAATTGGTGTAGTGCAACAATAGCAAAAACACGGCAATCATAAAGAATACAATAAATCCCATGAAAATAGTCACGGAATTATTGATGGTGTAATAACGGGCGTTCACATCCGCAAAAGCAAGATGTTGCTCTAAAAATTTCTTTACGAAATTATCGATATTACCGTTTATTTTAATATCTTTTGCGCTCGACATAATGTCATTTGCTTGTTTTTGTAACGAGTCGCGCATTTCCATCGCTTGTTTGCCCAGCCCGCCGATGCGTTGTTGAATCCCCCAATAAAACAACACGGAAATCATCGCGCCAATGCTGCACAAAACCAGCGTTTTTTGCACGTCTACAATAAGCAATAGGAAGAAAATCGCGAGAAAAATAAAGAAATCGGCGATAATCAGCATGGCGTTGCGAAAAATCGCGTTGGCGTAGGTGCTCACTTCGTGGATAATGTGTTGCGTAAGAACGCTACTGTTATTTTCTAAGAAAAAGCTGTAACTCTTTTGCAGCAAGCGTTTCATCAGTTGCGCAGAGAGTTCTGCCTGTTTTACGCCCACCAATGTGTATGTTTGCTTTTGCATGAAAAAAGCATACGCCGTTTTTGCCATGATAAACGTGGTGAGAAACAGGAAAACAAACAGCGGCAGGTTATCTGTAGGGATCTGCAGCGGGTTATAGTCAACGAACGCACCATTATGAAAAAATACCAAATCAATGAAGGCTTTCACGAATAAAATCATGAAACTTTCGCTTAAACCCACAATAGCCGAACCCAAGACGATTGCCCAAAAAGACTTGCGTTCTTTTGGCTCGAGGAACGAGAAAAAGTTTTTTAGTTCTTGGGCGAGAGCACTGCGGAGTCCCATATTTAACCTTATATTTTTAGAGGGCTTAAATCGTCTCTACACCATCGCTTTAGCCCCGTCTACAAAAGATGAATAGTGAGGAGGGGCTTGACAAAACCAAGAAAAAAACATACTTTAGCACTGTTTGATGTGGAGTGCTAAAATACCACAAAACAATGAGGAGTATGACAATGTCTACTGCAACAATGAATCTTCCCGTACTGGTTGGCGAATCAGGTCTTGCCGCATATTTACAAAAAATCAGAGCATTCCCCGTGTTATCGCATGAGCAAGAGCTAAGCCTTGCGAAACGCTGGCGAGATACACAAGATCTGAAAGCAGCGCATGTTTTAGTGACGAGTCATTTGCGTCTTGTGGCAAAGATGGCGTTGAAATTCCGTGGCTATGGTTTGCCGATGGCAGATATGATTGCTGAAGGCAACATGGGGTTGATGCAGGCCGTCAAAAAATTTGATCCTGATAAAGGGTTTCGCCTCTCTACCTACGCGATGTGGTGGATTAAAGCCTCGATGCAGGAATTTGTGTTGCATAGTTGGTCAATGGTGAAAATTGGCACAACATCCGCGCAAAAAAAGTTATTTTTCAATTTGCGTCGTTTAAAGGGAAAAATGCTTGCACATGATGGCGAAGAAAACAGCCACGATCTTACCATGGCGCAAGCAGAACAAATTGCAGCCCATTTATCCGTTACGCCTCGGGAAGTTTATGAAATGAACGGGCGGATGGCGGCGAATGATCACTCGCTTAATGCGCCCATTTCTGGCGATGTTGAGCGGATTGAGTGGCAAGATACGCTGGTGGATCAAACCAGCAGCCCTGAATATGCACTGGTTGAAGCGGATGAGTATGACAAGCGCAAATCCTCCCTTAATAAGGCAATACGTTTGTTAAATGAACGGGAAAAAGAAATTTTTACAGCACGCCGTTTGACCGATCCTGCGTTGACGCTGGAAGAATTGAGTGTGATCCATAATATCTCCCGCGAGCGCGTCCGCCAAATTGAAAATAAGGCGTTTGAGAAAGTGCAAGGGGCGATGGTGGTTTGATTATCTTTCCTGTGTGTTCCTCAGGAAATTTTCGACTGTAAAGAAATTGTTTGAATGCTCTGCACTCTCTTTTTGGCGAGGATTATCTGAAGTTATTAGCTTGTGCTGTTCATTAATGAGGCTTCGCATTTGTGGCAGCATATCAACCGCATCAACCCACAAAGAAACTTTGTCTTCAACGGTGCCATAGTTAATGCAGTCAATCATATTCATTTCTGCATTACTTGAGAAATCAGCCTGAACTCCTGTTATCGTGGCGCGGACTGTATCCTCAAAAAGATGGAGTGCTTCAACAACACTCCCGTTGTTGTTGTGTCCGAATTGGTATTTGGGAAAGGATACAGTGTTCCATTCACGTGTCTTGGTGTTGAAATTTTGCGTCTTCGCAAGAAAAAAACTGTTATTAAGAAGATTTGCAGGGTGATACGAGTGATGATCGCAGGTCGCCGTTCTGTTGCTTGCATCGGTAAAGCTCAAAGTGTGACCAACTGCTAGAGAATAAGGGGTGATTTGATTAATTGTGGCAATGATGTCTTGCTTAAATTTTTCTCGAAAAGAATGTAATTCTTGTTGTTCGGGGTATACTGCTTTTGCAGAAGATTGGAGAGTATCTTTGCGATACTGTGCCAACAGCGGCAATAATTCATATACCAGTGCCGCCGCAAGATAGGCATGTAAGGGATATTTAAGTTGCTTAATCGGAATGGTATTCTCGACATATCTGACTAAATGAGACGAGAAAATACGATGTAAAACATCAAAATCCTGATCTCGTAAATAGACCATTTCACTCAAAGGTAGGTTGAATCCGTGATAATCACGCAAGTGTCGTAGCGTGTTTCGCTCCGTTACGGGCAAATCGCTTGGTGAGGGTGTGTTGGCGCATTTTTCTATAGTCATTCCTAAAATAACTGTCATTCCTAAAATAACTTGCCCAAACTATAAATTTTATGATATATTGAGTGATGAGCTACAGCAGGACTTACGCAGCTGAGTGATTCACATCACCAGTCTGAGTGGATTATTCAACGCTGAATATACATAGTCATAGAGTAATTTTTCTTTTAGTTGATAGACGGTAGTTTTGAGGGCATATGCGGCGCGTTTAAGGATAACCCAAGCGAGATTTACGCACGCGATATGGTTCCGCTGCGCAC